>JBKPOB010000031.1:0-15937 GCA_046732875.1 Verrucomicrobiota bacterium
AAAATGAAACCAAACAAAATCACTAACCAGAAAGACTATGAGCAAACAAAAGAATAATCTGGCAGAGACTTCAGTCATCAAGCCGTTCGTTTCGCAACGCAGTGCGCAGTTCATCGAGCACGGATCGCGGCAATGAAACAGGACGAAACTCAAATCCGGGCTTTGGTGGAGAGCTGGGCGAAGGCAGTGCGCGCCAAGGACCTCGATGGCGCGATTTCGCATCACACAAACGACATCGTAATGTTTGATGTCCCCATGCCTCTTCAATCCAGGGGGCTCGAGGAATACCGAAAGACGTGGGAGCTATTCTTTGATCATAGCCCCGGAGGCTTCGGTTCATTCGACGTGACGGAGCTACAGATCACGGCCGGCGAAGCGGTGGCCTTTGCCCACGCCATTCTCAGAGTTGGCGACGGGGGCGCGCGCCTGACCATGGGGTTGCGAAAAGAGAATGGGCAGTGGCTGATCGCGCACGAGCACCACTCCTACCCCATAGATCTCGCATCGGAATAACGGGAAGGACTGTGTGCTATTGCGGGACACCCCGAGCAGCAGAAAACCACCCTAAATGCCCTGAACCGCTTCCTTCATTCGTTAAAGAGACGAAACAAAATCACGAAACGACAGATCTATGAACATGAAAATACCTTTTACTGGCGGCTGCTCTTGCGGCGCGATTCGTTACGAATCTACCGCTGAGCCAATCATGATGTTTAAATGCCATTGTCGCGATTGTCAGCAGGCGACCGGAGGCGCATTTGTTCCTGGCATGTTGCTACCGCGGGAAGCATTTCGATTCACCCGCGGGCAATTGCGTTACCATTTCACGCCCAGTATGAAGGGTGGAAAGCATAAACGCGGATTTTGTCCCGAATGCGGGTCGCGGCTTACGGGAGGCGAGTTTGAAGGAGGGGACTCGCCGTTTATCGGAATTCTCGCTGGCACGCTCGACGATCCAAGTTGGTTCCAGCCGCAGATGGATATTTTCGTTTCGGACGCGCAACCGTGGGACCAAATGGATCCCGCGCTTCCGAAATTCGAGCACTACCCACCAATACCAAAAAAGGAGTGACTACAATGCAAAAGATAACGCCATTCTTGTGGTTCGATAATCAGGCCGAGGAGGCCGCGAAATTTTACACCTCGGTTTTTAAGAATTCTAAGGTCGGCAGAATTCTGCGCTACGATGAGACGTCAGCAAAGGCCGCCGGGCGACCGGTGGGATCGCTGCTAACTATTGAATTCGAGATCGAAGGTCAAAAATTCACGGCGCTCAATGGCGGTCCGGAATTCAAATTCAATGAGTCAATCTCGTTTGTAGTGAACTGCGACACGCAAAAGGAAGTGGATTATTTTTGGGAGAAATTAACGGCTGATGGCGGACGGGAATCCGCGTGCGGCTGGCTCAAGGACAAATTCGGCGTGTCGTGGCAAGTCACTCCAACCGTTTTGATCGACATGTTGAACGACAAGGACCCGAAGAAGGCCGAACGAGTCATGAAAGCGATGATGGAAATGGGGAAGATTGAGATAAACAAGTTGAAGGCTGCCTACGCGGGGAAATAATCGTTCGGAATCTCAATGTCCTTACCGAAGCGAAAGCCCCAGACAATTGACGAATATCTCGCGGACGTGAAGCCAAATCAGCGAGTTGCTCTTGAGACCCTTCGAAAGTCTATCCACTCTGTCGCGCCAGGAGCTGAGGAATGCATCAGCTATGGAATTCCTGCATTTCGCTTGAACGGACGCTCGCTGGTTTTCTTCGGTGCATGGGAGAATCACTGCTCGTTCTATCCGGGCAGTTCCACGACGCTAAAGAAATTTCGAGATGATCTGAAAGAATTTCAGGTTAGCAAGGGGACCATTCGCTTCTCTTCAGATAAGCCGCTGCCTATCACGCTGGTGAAGAAACTCGTCAAGGCACGAATAGCAGAGAATCGTTAGACTGGATCATGAGCGGTAATAAACGCCAATTAGCACGACGGTCGTACGAAGCTTTCGCAGCGGGCGATCGCAAATTTTTTGAGCAGCATCTGGCGGATAATTTTACTTTCTCGAGCCCACTCGATGCGGGGCTCGATCGTGCTGGCTATTTTGCGCGATGCTGGCCCGGAGCCGGCCAAGGTCAAAAGTTCAAGTTTTTGCGGCTCATAGAACATGACGACGAAGTCATTGTAACCTACGAGATGACCAAGCCGAATGGAGAGGAGGGTCGCAATACGGAGATTCTACGAATTGAAGACAACAAGATCGTGAGTGTAGAGGTCTATTTCGGTTGGGACGTTTTGACAGATCATTAAATCAGTAAGGAGAAAGCAATGAGTAAAGTTCGAGTTCTAGTTGGTACACGAAAAGGAGCGTTCATCCTGACGGCAGATGGTTCGCGCAAACGATGGAAGGTCAGCGGGCCGCATTTTGCGGGCTGGGAAATTTATCATGTGAAGGGTTCGCCAGTCGATCCGAACCGCATCTATGCATCGCAAACCAGCGGGTGGTTCGGCCAAATCATTCAACGCTCCGATGACGGCGGAAAAAAGTGGAATACGCCCGGAAGCAGCCCGGAAGAATTGAAGAGTCCTGATGGCATGCCCAAAGGTGAGAGCAACAAATTCGTTTATGACGGTGTCCCGGGCACGCATCAATGGTATGACGGCACCCAGCATCCGTGGGAATTCAAGCGTGTTTGGCATCTGGAACCGTCACTGCACGATCCGGAGCATGTTTACGCAGGCGTGGAAGACGCCGCGCTGTTCGAATCGAAGGACGGCGGCAAGTCTTGGAAAGAATTGTCCGGTCTCCGAAAACATGACACCGGCCCGAAATGGCAACCGGGCGCGGGTGGAATGTGCCTGCATACGATTCTTCTCGATCCGAAAGATCGGAACCGAATATTCGTGGCCATCTCGGCCGCAGGCGCGTTCCGTACCGATGACGGCGGAACAACGTGGAAACCGATCAATCACGGGCTGCATTCGCAATACATACCGGACCCGAATGCGGAGGTTGGCCATTGTGTTCATCGGATCGCCATGCACCCATCTCGTCCCAATACATTATTCATGCAGAAACATTGGGACGTGATGCGCAGCGATGATTGTGGTGATTCGTGGCGGGAAGTTAGTGGAAATCTACCAAGCGACTTCGGTTTCCCGATCGACGTGCACGCCCACGAGCCGGAGACGATTTACGTGGTCCCGATAAAGAGCGATTCTGAGCATTTCCCGCCTAGTAGCAGGCTGCGTGTGTATCGTAGCCGGACTGGCGGGAACGACTGGGAAGCACTCACCAAGGGCCTGCCGCAACGCAATTGTTACGTGAACGTTTTCCGTGACGCCATGTCCGTAGATTCGCTCGAGCCGTGCGGCATTTATTTTGGAACGACCGGTGGCCAGGTTTACGCATCGGCCGACGCGGGTGATAGCTGGAAGCCAATCGTGCGCGATCTGCCGGCGGTACTGTCAGTGGAGGTGCAAACGCTGCAATGATTCGCATCGTTCTGCCGCCGCATTTGCGCACGTTGGCGCGTGTCGATGGCGAGGTAGAACTCGACGTTAACACCAGCGTCACTCAGCGCTCCATACTCGACGCGCTCGAAGCTCGATATCCCATGCTGCGTGGGACGATGCGCGATCATGTCACTCACCTTCGCCGACCGCTCGTGCGGTTTTTTGCCTGTGGAGAAGATTTATCGCATGAATCGCCCGATGCTCCGCTGCCGGAAGCCATCGCAAAGGGATCTGAGCCGCTTGTAATCATCGGTGCCATTGCAGGCGGTTAATCGAGACCCCACCGCTTTTTGCCTTCGCAGTTGACGAAGGCGCTCGGTGGCCATCTCGACTGGCGGGACGGAGCGGCAATAAGTAACGACGATGTTACAGAAATATCGGTTGAACAATTCTTAATCAAAAATAAGGAGGAGGAATGAATACTACAGAAGAAGTCGCAACAAAGTTGGTGGACTATTGTCGCAAAGGCGAATGGATGAAGGCAGTGGATGATCTCTATGCAAAAGACATCGTCAGCGTAGAGGCGCGCGCGATGGAAAACATGCCAGCGGAAATGCGCGGCATTGATCAGGTGAAAGGTAAGACAGAGTGGTGGGAGAAAAACATGGAAGTGCACAGCGCGAAAGTCGGCGGACCGTTCGTAGCCCGCGATACGTTCGTAGTGCAATTCGATGTGGATGTGACCGAGAAAGCATCGAAGAAACGAATGCAGATGTCTGAGGTGGGAATCTACAAAGTGAAGGACGGCAAAGTCGCACACGAAGAATTTCTGGCCCTCGCCCAAAAGAAAGAGTAGCCAACCGTCACGCGAAACTAGCGTAAGCGTTCGCGCTTGCAAAATGGCCACAAGCACGCAAGCGGGACGCTTGCGCCACGCTAGGAGAAGTCATCGCTTGATTGCATCGCCAAGACAGACTCGATATCCTCGCGCGCATGTCTGGAAAGGCGAAAGCAAGCCAAGCAAAGAGCTCTAAGTCTTTCGGCAAAAGCATACGCAGCGAATTCGCGTTGTTGGTAGGCATTGGAACGGTTGCGATTTTTTGGAGCACCGGAAGCCGGCTCGTCGAAATCGTCGCCCATCCGGTGGCGCTGATCGTTGTCTTCGCCTGGCTTTTTGCCGTTATCCTTTGGTCTGCAGTGTCTGTCGCCCGGCACGCCGACTGTCTTGCCATCAAATGGGGTGAACCTTACGGGACGCTAGTCTTAACGCTATCTGCGATCACGATCGAGGTGGTTATGATTTCCACAGCAATGTTGCATGGCGAAAATAATCCCGCCCTTGGCCGCGATGCGATTTTTTCCGTGGTCATGATTGCCCTCAACGGATTCGTTGGCCTGGTCCTGCTACTGGGGGGGTTACGTCATCGCGAGCAGTATTACAACCTGCAAGGCGTTAACTCCTATCTGAACGTCATCATGACCCTTAGTGTCCTGGGCCTGGTCCTGCCGAACTTCACCACCACAACGGGGGGACCCACACTTTCCATCGGCCAGCAAATCTTTCTCATTTTGATGACGCTAATCCTTTACGCAATTTTTCTGCTGATCCAGACGATGCGGCACCGCGGCTATTTCATGGAAACAGAGGACGCAGTTCTCGTGACAAGTCCAGATCATCATTCGCTGCACGTGTATTCAACAGCCTTTCATGCGCCGATGCTGCTTCTTTATTTGATTGTAGTGATTTTGTTGGCAGAAAAATTTGCCATCCCTTTGGACAACAGTATCGAGAAGTTTGGTTTGCCTCAGGAGTTTGGCGGCGCAATGATCGCTGCTCTAGTGCTCACACCAGAGGGAATTGGCGCCGTCCAAGCTACTTTACGCAATCGATTACAGCGTTCGATAAACCTCCTGCTCGGTTCTGTCCTTGCGACCATCGGACTCACAATTCCCGCAGTGCTGACAATCAGCTTGGTCACGAAACGACCGGTGACGCTTGGGGTGCAGGGTGGCAATCTTCCGTTGCTGCTGCTAACACTGGCAGCGTGTGTGGTTACGTTTACGAGTAGAAAGACAAATATCTTGCAAGGCTGCGTTCACTTGCTCCTCTTCGCAGTATTTGTGTTGCTGACCTTTGCACCGTGAGCTGTTTTTCGTGCTTCGGTCGAACAGGGGCTTCCTGTTCTTGTGTCTGACGGCAGACTTTAGAGATGTCTTCGCATTACGATGGCGTTCGCACCTTCTTCGGCCACCTTGAACCCAAATCGTTCATAAAGGCGTAACACCGGTTTGCCCGCAACGAAGCTGACCGAAATTGTTGACTCATGAGGGTTCGCGCGGACCAGTTGTGTCAGGAGAGCCGTGCCTATTCCATGTCGGCGGTGTTCAGGTCTCACTGCAAGGGCGAGTTCCGGCGGTGCGTCAGGTTTGTTGATCGGCTTACGCAACCAAACGGCGCCAATCACTGATCCGTCTTTCTTGTCGTGCGCCACAAATCCGGTATCGCCCTCTCGACCCCAGCCCTCGGCGTAATGCGAGAACTCTGGTCGCTGCAAGACCTCGCGGGAAGGTTGATGGTTACCCGCCGAGGATAGTCCTTGATAAAGCATTTCCCGGAGGATCGCCTCGTCGTTGGCAAGGAGTGGTCGAATCTCGTAATCCACGGCTAAATACGACTTCTATTGTCGGGGATAATACACAAAAAAGGAAGTCCGACGTCACGGAAGTGATCGGTCCCGCCGTTACGCGCGAAATTTCGTGCCTGAAATTCGTCGATGCATCCGTGCTTGCCAGCGCTTAGTTTTCACTGTGGATCGTGATTATGTGTTGGGTACGCACAACGAGGAGCTAGCGAGGCTTGGATTACAACATCGCGTCTGGCGTCCGGTGGTTTTGGATTGCTGGCAAAGAGCCGGTATGACGGTCGGCAAACGAGTCCTTGACGTGGGCGCGGGTCCTGGATACGCGACGATTGACCTTGCGGAAGTCGTCGGGCCGACCGGGCAAGTCGTTGCGCTTGAGCGTTCCGAAAACTTCATCCGCGCGATGGAACAGGCATGTCGCTTGCGATCGCTCGCGAATGTGAAAGTTCACCAATTGGACTTAATGACCGATGAGTTGCCCAAAGGAAATTACGATTTTTCATGGTGCCGATGGGTCATGTCATTTGTGAATGATCCTGCCGTGTTGATCAGAAAGCTGAGCAACGTGATGCGCAGAGGCAGCGTGGCGATTTTTCATGAATACGGACATTATAAGACGTGGCATTTCTTCCCACGTTTGCCGAATCAGGAGCGCTTCCGCGAACATGTGATCACAACGTGGCGTGAGTCGGGCGGTGAGCCGGACGGAGCGGTGGCGCTGGCGACGCTGCTTCCCGCGAACGGCTTCGTAATTAGCTCGGCCAGGCCGCACCTTTTTTGTGTGCGTCCCCAAAACTACATGTGGCAATGGCCGGCAACCTTCATTGAAACTTATCTTCTGCGGCTGATTGAAATGGGACGGATCAATGAAGAATTCGCGGATCAAGTTCGGAGTGATCTGGCCAATGCAGAAAAGAATCCAAACGCGTTTATGGTCACACCGCTGGTATTGGAAATTGTCGCAGAAAAACTCTAAAGCACGGTCGTTCCTACCAGACCGAGGCGCTCAGCATCAGTTTTCAGTGCCGTAATCACTTCAGCAATGACTTCGTCGAGCGGCATACCCAGTTCCTCGGTGCCACGAAGAATGTCCTCGCGGTTCACAGCACGGGCGAACGCCTTATCTTTCATCTTCTTTTTCACGGCTCGAACATCGACGTCGTGAATGCTCTTTGTCGGCCGAACAAGGGCGACCGCGACAACGAAGCTGCTCAATTCATCGACGGCATAGAGCGTTTTCTCGAGTGGCGTTTCACGCGGGACGTTTGCGTAATCCGCGTGAGAAAGAATTGCGCGGCACACTTCTTCGCTCCATCCGTGATTCCGAAGCCACGTAACGCCGACGAATGGGTGGCCCTCTGTTGGGCTACGTTCAAGATTTGGGTGACGCTCATAATCCATGTCGTGAAGTAGGCCAACCCCTTCCCACAGGTCCACGTCCGCGCCGTTTAGTTGTGCGAAATGCTTCATCGAATCCGCAACGGCGTAGCAATGTTTGCGCAAGCTTTCGGACTGGACCCATTGGTGCAGGATTTGTAAGGCGCGCGAAGCGAGCGTTTCACTCATCAGAGAAACGATAATATGCAGTTTTCGCTCACTTTTTAAGTGCAATTTAGAAAGCGGAGGTTACCAGTGAACGGGAACATTCGCTTTGGTCGTGTCGTTGAAATCATCAGTTAAGCGAACTGTATTGCCGGTGGCGGCATTTTCTGCAGCGCTGGTGTTTGTTTTCTTTGCAACCAGCGGCCTGGCCAACCCCGAGACGGACGTTCTCGACGAGACGCATCCCAGTATTCAAGCGGTAATGGCCGCGCAGGAAGAGGTGGCGATGTTGCGTTAGTCTTCTGGTTCTCGCGCTGGCATTGGTCCCCGCTTACCATTCACTAATGGCTCAGCATAGCTTGCCTACTCCAAAGCGAGACATTAACGCTGTTCTCGCCAGTTATGATAAAGAGCTGTTGACGATCCCGGACGTGGTTGGCGTATATGTTGGTCCGCTCGGGGACGGCCGTACGCCTTGTCTAAGAGTCATGCTCGCGCGCAAAAATCCGGAATCAGAGCAAAAAATTCCGAGAATGATCGAAGGCTAT
The DNA here is from genome assembly GCA_046732875.1 of Verrucomicrobiota bacterium. Lineage (GTDB taxonomy): Bacteria > Verrucomicrobiota > Verrucomicrobiia > Chthoniobacterales > UBA10450 > Udaeobacter. Next base: position 8,179 of record JBKPOB010000031.1, read on the forward strand.
TCCGTTGTCACAGAAGTGACCGGGGAAGCCCACGCGCTGGGTACGCCTTAACTAAATGACTTTTGGCAGCGGACTGACTTTAAACAAACGCGCCTTTCCTTTTCCGCTGACGAGGCGGAAAAGAAAGGCGCGATGGAGACAAACGAGCTTAGATGTTAGTCCTCTTCGAGGATCACGCGATCAACAACCATGTTGGGAGCTTTCCCGGCATAATGGACCCGGACAGGAACGCCGACTCTGATTTTTGATTTTACGGCCGCTTCATCCAGGACTCTTCCGCTGCGTGTCGCATACGTCACGGTCTTGCCAAAGCGGTAACGCACCGGCCCGGAACTTTCTCTAAGCGCGATTGCGCTTCCCGGAGTGTATTCCGTGATTGTCCCGGTGGCTTCCGTGGTACTCGTTGTCTGAGTGGTAGTTGTCTGCCGTTGTGGCTGTTGCTGTGGCACCTGTCGCTCATTCATGAGCGGCTGTCGCGTGGTCTGTCCCCATGCAACCGATGCCACTACTACCAAGGCAATGCTAAAGAGCATCTTCTTCATGATTTTCCCCCTTTCTTAGTGAGTTGCGGCGCTGATAAGCGTTCCCTCTTACCGTTTGAAATCAGCGGTCAAGAAGAGCACGCCGCTGTACTAAATTCGAATGCCGCCGCGGCAGCGGACGCTTAAAAGAGCCTTTCCTGCTTGTTGAAGCCTGCGTTTGCGTGGAAAAGTCTTCAATCCTGCGCCTATTATGAAATTTTGGATTGGCACATCAGGGTTTCAGTATGCCGAGTGGAAGGGAAACTTTTACCCGGAGGATTTGCCCGCGGCAAAAATGTTACCGTTTTACGCGGAACGTCTTTCGACTACCGAAATCAATTACACATTTCATCGGATTCCCGCGGCGAAGACGATCGATAATTGGAAAACGCTAACACCTGACAACTTTCGGTTTGCGTTGAAAGCGCCGCAGAAGATCACCCATTGGTTAAAACTGCGTGAATGCGCCGATACGCTGCGATATTTCCACGATGTAGTCTCGGCGCTGGGCGAAAAATTGGGGCCGGTGCTCTTCCAGCTCCCGCCGAATTTTAAGAAGGACACTCTTGTTCTGGGCGATTTTTTAAATGGCTTGCCTGGCGGAATGCGCGCTGCGTTCGAATTCCGTCACGAATCATGGTTCGATGATGCAGTCTTTGAGGCGTTGAGGACACGGGGCGCGGCGTTATGTATCGCTGACACTGAGAAGCTGGAGACGCCAAAGGTTGCCACTACTGATTACGGCTACCTGCGGTTACGCCGCGAAGATTACACGGAGAGCGACGTTGAGCACTGGACCAGGTTTGTTCGCGAACAAGAATCGAACTGGCTCGAAGCGTTCGTTTATTTCAAACATGAAGAAGCAGGGATCGGCCCGAAGCTGGCGTCCCGAATGAAGGAATTGCTGAACCAAGAGATCAGCAAACATCCGATGCCGGACACTTAACATCGAAACGCCGGATAAGGTTGATCTATTTGCCGATGAGAATAAGAAATCCGGCGGCCAGCGCCACGAGGTATAAAAGGAAAACGAACGGACCGAGATTTAAACCGAATCCTAAAAGGCCATCGATAATGAGATAGACCGCGAGCAACACCATCCCGATGTTCTTTGTAAATTTCATGCGGCAGTATTTTGATCACCATCGCCGGTGACAATCCCAAAATATCTACAAGATCTTGATCCGGATTATCATCGCTTCATTTGCGAAGCCTACCGTCCGGCTGCACGAATAACCACCGCCGAGACATCTTTCACATCTACGAAGGCGTCGTAAAACTCCGCGCCGGTGAGATGAGAAAGATAAACGATGCTATCGGTCAGCTGGCCGACTCGCCCTCCGATTTTTTCTCCCGATCGCAGGTGCAATTCGACAGCTTTGCCCGCGTTGCCCTGAAGGATGCTGAGTACAGTCGCATTAGGCTGGATGGCGGGTTTGTCCTGCGCGAGCAAACTGGAACCAGCGATCGTTGCAATAATGATTCCGAGCAGAAGTGAATAGGGTTTCATATCGCTGGTTCTGCCGGACTACGCTCCGATTGGCGAGCAAATAGTTACAAGGAACAGCGGTCTCTAGTCCACCGCTGCTAATTTAGAGCGGATTGGAACCTCTTGATTTTCATTGGCAGGTGAAGCGCCTGCCGTACAATTCTGTGTGATCTCGATTGCCGAAAATCTTGAGCGCGTTCGCGGGCAAATCACGCAAGCAGCCACGAAAGCCAGTCGCTCAGAGGATGAAATCGAGCTCGTGGCGATCACGAAAACGCATCCAGCCGACAAAGTGCGCGAGGCAGTCGTAGCTGGTCACACACTTTTCGGCGAAAGCCGCGTCCAGGAGGCTCGTGCGAAAATTCCAGAATTACCGTCGCACCTGCGGTGGCATTTCGTAGGGCATCTCCAGAAAAACAAGATTCGACACGCATTGCCATTGTTCGAACTTTTTCACGGTGTCGATTCGCTGGCGTTGGCGCAAGAAATGAACCGGATCGCGGCCGAGGAGGGCGGGCATCTGCGCGCGTTACTGGAAGTAAACGTAGCGGAAGAGGGGAGCAAATTCGGTTTCAAGGCCGAAACCCTGCGTGCGAAAATGGAGTCTCTCCTCGAGCTACCGCGATTGTCGATCGAAGGACTCATGTGCATTCCGCCGCTGGCAGACGAAGCTGAGGCGTCACGGAAATATTTTGTGCAGCTGCGCGAACTGCGCGATTCGCTCGAGAAGGAATTCGATTTGAGACTTCCACAGCTTTCAATGGGCATGACGCAGGATTTTTGGATCGCGGTTGAGGAAGGAGCTACGCAGGTACGCGTGGGCACGGCAATTTTCGGTGAACGACCTAAACGACGAAAAGATTAATGCGACTGGAGCCAACGAACATTCAGCAGATAGGCGGGGAGCTCGCGATCTCTTGGAATGACGGCACGGAATCGTTTTTCAAACTTGAGAAATTACGGCGCGCATGTCCTTGCGCTGCTTGTGGTGGCGAACCCGACGTGCTTGGTAATATCTCGCGGCCGCAGGTAACTCATACGGACGAGAGTTTTCAACTCACGAGTTTCGGTCTCGTAGGCGGTTACGCATTGCAGCCGCGCTGGGCCGACGGACACAGCACGGGAATTTATAGCTTTACTTACTTGCGCCGATTGGGAGAAGCTCTGGACTGAAGGTTTACGATAAAACTGAGATCGATACATGCCTTTGACACTGAAAATCGCGATCGTGTTGCTCTGTTTCGCATTGTGCGGAGCCGGCACCTTCATTGCCTCAAATGCACAAGAAGACCCCAAGCAGCCGAAGAGAATAAACGCGATTCCGGTTGAGAATCAGGAGATTGCGCGGCCTGTTTGGATTGTGGCGGCGTGTCTGTGACCGCCGTTATTTTCATTCCCTTCGGCGCTCGCAGAGCGCCGCTACAGCTTCGGAATAGTTATGCGCAGCAGCGTCGTCTTTTCGGCTCGAGGATGTAGCTGTCGATCCTGCAACTGAGCCGGAATTAGGAAAAATTCTCCAGCCGTAAGATCGACGTCAGCGCAACGGACGGAGCCAGTGAGACAGCAGGCGATTGCAAATTGCCCGCAGGGCGCCATCTCGCGCGGCGAATCGAGATTCCATTTCTGGATCTCGAACAGTTTATCTTTCAAGAGCAATTCACCTTCCAGCTGCAGCAACTCCGGTCGGACATCATCAAAATCGATGCACTGAAGTGCCTGATCGATGTGTAACTGGCGCTGCCTGCCCGTCGCGTCCACACGGTTCCAATCGAACACGCGATAGGTGGTGTCACTGTTCTGCTGGACTTCGATCAGCAGATTACCGGCACCCAAGGCGTGAAGACGCCCTGCCGGCAAAAACGCAGCGTCACCCGATTTGACTCTAATTTTGTGAACGTGATCAGCTGCTGTTCCATCGAGTAACGCATTCTCAAACTGATCTCGCGTAATCGGCTCACTAAATCCCAGATAAATCTCGGCACCTGGATCTGCTGCAGCAACGTACCAAAACTCGGTTTTCGGTTCGCCTGCTAATCTATCGGCGAGCTTTTCGGGCGGATGCACTTGTAAGGAAAGTTTGTCGTGCGCATCAAGAAGCTTGAGTAGCAGCGGAAAACGTGGCGAATCGGGAATCTCTCCGAAAATTTCGTCTCGATATTGGGTCCACAGCTTGTGCAAAGTTTTTCCGCCCAGCAATCCGTTGTGCACGATGCTCTGCGCTTCGGGGCGATCCACTATTTCCCATGATTCCCCGATAGATCTTTGCGGCGGCAATTTTTTTCCGAACTCAGATTCAAGACGTCGTCCGCCCCAGACGCGTTCCATGAAAATGGGCTGAAAGGTGAGGGGTATGGAAATTTCGGATTTCAAATTGGGAAAATTGTAGGGCGTATTTGTGAAACGCCATCTATTTTGACGTCTGATACAGACACCCTACAAACAAAATGCGACGCTTTCTCAAGACCTGGCTGCCTGTGCTCGTCTGGCTTGGCGTGATTTTCGTCGGCTCCACCGATCTGATGTCGGCCGAGCGTACGTCGCGATTCATTGTTCCATTCTTGCGCTGGATGAAACCGGACATTTCGCTGGAGATGCTTGCGTCGATTCACTTCATTGTTCGAAAGTTCGCCCATCTCAGCGAGTACACCATTCTAGCGTTGCTTTTGCTGCGCGCGGCAATTTGCATGTCAAACCGCAAGCGGTCGATCTTGATTCTCTGTGCGAATGTTTGGGTCGCCTGCGTGTTTTTGGCTGCCACGGACGAATTTCACCAAACGTTTGTCCGGTCCCGCGACGCTTCGGTCAGCGATATCATGATCGATAGTGCCGGCGCTATTCTCGGTCTGCTAATCGGAGCGATCTTTGGGTTGGGCTGGGCTCGTTCAACGAGGCTGGAAAAAACAGATGCCAAAGCTGTAAATACTCAATCATGATTTCTGAGGAGGCGCAGCCGGTCCTCGCTACTTGCCTTTCTCGGAGAAATCATCAAATAATCAGCGGTGAATGCTGCTCGCAGTTGAAGGATTACATCTGTTCGCGTCCCTACTTCAGGTTTTCCGATGCGCCCCGTTGGAAGAGCCAATCAGGCGAGCTCAAAGTGCGCGTTGAAACGTCACCGGCGGGAATTGCAGCTGCAAATCCAATTTTCGCTCCATGGTAAAGAGAATTGCCAACAATACTTCGTCATTGTTCACGACCCTCAAATCTTGGGGGGCGGCAAATCTTCCCTTCGTATTTTCTGCGCTTGCGCTTTGGCTCGCTATTAGTTTGGGGTCGCAATGTCTAGCGGGAAGCGTTGAGCAACACGGTGAAACGAGCAACGACAGACGGCCGATTAAAGGCACGCCCAGAATAACAGCTACGCCGGAGCGTGTGAAAATCACCGGTCGTACCGCGAGTACCGACATCGCCTGGAACACGGGCGATGGGTCGAAGGGTTTCATTTTTGTGACAGCAAACGGTCGACCGCCCGTTTTTGTCGCTACGAGTAGTGAAGGTAGCCACGTGGTTCCATGGATTGGAACGGGCGCCTATGTTTTCGAGCTCTACGGAGACGCTGAACGGAAAATCTTGCTCGCCACTATGACCGTTACCGGCGTCGCGGAACACGGAATCCCTAAACACACCGCGTTGTGGAGAAAGCAACTTCGCTGGCTGCTGATTGGCGTGCTCGTCGTGGTCTTGTACGTCGCCGTTTACTTGAGTTCAACAGGCCCGGTGCCCGCAAAATTTCCTGTTGAGCCAACTACTTCACCTCACCCACTTCACGTCGCACGGAATCTACTACTCGGCCTGGCTGTGTTCTTTTGCGTCGATGGTGTGGTCTTCCATACGCGCTTATACACTTCGGTTTTAGCTCCAGATTCTTACGCAGGAAGAATTGCAGTCATGACGCGCGCCGAACAGCAGCGCCGGTCATCCGGCCGCAAAGAGGTGTTGGTTTTGGGAGATTCGCGGGTGGCAGAAGGTTTTTCGGCTGCGGTTGCTGACAGACTTAGCTCTGTCGCGGGATTCAAGTTTGTGAATCTCGCGGAACCAGCCTCTTCAGTAAACATATGGCCTTACATGCTGCGCGAAGTGGATCCTACGACGCGCCGTTATTGGGCAATCGTGGTTCCTTACGGCATCGGCTACGAACCAAATAACGCTGACAACCTACGAATCTCGATGGCAGCTCCACTTTTACGTTACGAAGACTGCTTCAATTTCGCGTCTGGTTTTCAGCAGTGGTCGGCTCGTTTCCGGGCATTTGCGGCATGCATACTGCGAGGGTCAGCATTCCAAAGCGACATCGTGGACCTTTTCGAGCATCCAATTGCACGCATCCGAAGCATTCAATTAGAGCCACAGAGAGTTCGTTCCCGCAACGCGTATAAAGGCCGGGACTCCGATATCGTCGGCACTTCCTACGATCCCAAGACGGGCCAGCTAACTTTCCCACCACAATTGACTGAGGCTCAAAGAGAAGCCATCAGAGATAGCTTGGTGCAGCCGTCTCAATCGGAGACGCAACGCTTCCTGAAAATGCAGCGCGACGGAATAAAACAAATCTTGGATCGTTATTCGGCGACTCCAACGCAAATTGTCCTTACGCCCATCCCTCGCGGTCCGTTTGCCGGACTTCCGGGAGCTTCCATGACATTTCATGCCGCTTTCCCCAGTTCCGTGAAGAAGTCGGCATTTTCGCTTCCGGAACAAACCTTCGATTTTCTCGAGAAGCCCGAATACTACTTTGATGGGTATCACCTTAACGCGAGGGGTCGCCAAAGGTTTACAGAGACCTTGGTGGCTGAATTAGTCGGGCGCCTCAGATCGGCCGATACACCAGCCGACATTAAGTCCGGGTCAAAAGCCGGTGCAGGCCGGTTTGCTATAGATATCTACGGTCCAAACGCTAGGACTCGTAAAGAAACTGGCGTGGTAATGAGGTCATTGCCCGGAACAAAGTAGCTGTCCACAATGTTGTTCAACAGCTTTCAGTATTGGATCTTTTTTTTGATCGTCGTGGCGGTGTTTTACAGTGTCCGGTTCCGGCTCGGCAAATTATTGCTCCTGTGCGCGAGTTACATCTTCTACATGTGGTGGGATCCACGATTCATCGGGCTGATTCTGACTTCGACCGTAGTTGACTACTTCCTGGGAATTTGGCTGGAAACTGCAAGCGGCCGTCGTAAGAAGTTTCTGCTTGTAGTTAGCCTCGTAGTTAACCTTGGAATTCTCGGTTTCTTTAAATATTACGATTTCTTTGCCGGCTCATTGGCTGCGTTGCTGCACGTGCCTCAATCATCGGTGGTGTTGCAAATTATTCTTCCTGTCGGCGTCAGCTTCTACACCTTTGCCAGTCTTTCTTATACAATCGATGTCTATTGGGGGAAGATGAAGGCGGTTAGAAACCTCATCGACTACGCGTTATTCATTGCGTTTTTTCCGCATCTTATTGCAGGCCCGATCATTCGCGCCCGACAGTTTATTTCTCAAATCCAATCCTGGCGACATCCCGCGCCGATTGTGGTCCAGAGCGGAATCGTTCTTGTCTTCTCCGGTCTAATCAAGAAGATGGTATTTGCCGACCGATTCGCCGTCGTGTCTGACCTGTATTTCAATAATCCGGCGGCGCACCCAGGCTGGCTGCCAGCATGGTCGGGGTGTCTTGCGTTCTTCATGCAGGTCTTTTTTGATTTCTCTGGTTATACTGACATCGCTCGCGGTTGTGCAAAGCTGCTGGGCTTTGAGTTCCCGCTTAACTTTG
>JBKPOB010000032.1:0-8999 GCA_046732875.1 Verrucomicrobiota bacterium
CCCGTATACATAACGATCGCGCGGCTATCAATTTGATGACGGCGACGAATCTTTTCTGGATCCGCGTTCTCGAACATTTCCGGCACGATCCCCGCCGGAATCATATCTACCTTACGCTCTGCGATTCCGCGTTCCACAAACCATTCTTTGAGCTCGGGGGAGACTGCTGTGACGTGATCCGGGAAAATTGGAACAAACCAATCCAGTCCGCGCGCGATTGCGCGCGCCAGCCAAGCCGGGCGAATGAAATTGTAACCTGCCAGTTCGTCAGACATCAGGTTGACGGCATTGTAAAGCAGTGGGCGACGTGTGGTCCATTTTGCCATCACACCGATTAGCGCGCCTTCGTAATTATGCGCGTGAATAATGTCGACGTGTTCGCGCTGAATCACGCGCCGGAGCAACCGCAAAAGGGCTAAATCTTCCAGAAATTTCTCCGGCGAGGGCCCGACCTTTGCGTTGGTTTCAGGCTGAAAAGGTCCGGTCCTATGAACCTTCGCATAGCGGACCGTGATATCTTTCTGGCCCGTCGGGTAGGTCACGATGTGCACCGCATGTCCCATTTCCGAAAGCGTATCCGACATTTCTCTGATACTTGCCGCCGACCCGTGGTTGGCAGGGAATGGACAGGCTGCCACCATAGCGATCGAGTAGCGATTGGCTCCGTTCTGCGTATGTGGCGCCGTTTTGCTCATGTTGTGATAGTGACCGCTGACGGTCTGGCGAAGATTAAGGCGCGTTGCAATTGCCGGCGGCTAAACCGGGTCCGATGCGCCTTGGCCAAGCACATGAAACCGGTTATAGGCGGGAAGAAGAGCGTGATACTCTTTTTGCCTTCAAGATCGGGACGGATCATTTCAAACATTTTCTTTAGCAGATCGATTATTCGACATAGCCTAGAGCCCGAAGGCGTTCTTCAACTTTGGCTGACTCTTCATCAGTGTAGCCGCTGGGTCGATCTGTCTCTGAGACGCCGGAAGCATTGCCGGCTTGAAGTGGATGCGCGGTAAGGAAATCCGATTGGAAGGCGTTCGTCAGAACTTTGCCGTCCATATCTTCAGGCACAGGCACACCGAGCTGGTAAAGGAGCGTTGGAGCGAGATCGATGAGCCGTGCGTTTTCGATCTCCGACCCAGCTTTCAAAGCCGGCCCACGGCCGATCAAAATTCCGTTAAGCCGGTGTGTACCGCCCCATTCGCTATCTTCGGATGGACGATGCTCGCGAATCATCACGGCCGGCTTCTCCTTATCCTTTCTAAAACTTGGCTGCGTCGAAAAGAGGCTGTCTTCGCTCCACCAGTCGAGGATGAGATCGGGGGCTTCGTCGGAAAACGGGCCATGGAAGATTTCGTCACGTCGATAAACGCGCGCGATGATCGGCTTGCCGGTGCGCGGATCTTTCAGATCACCCAGTTTCTCAATGATAAAGTCAGTCAACGCGCCATGCTCGGCTGGTTCTACAACGCCCTGGCGTTTTACCCCTTTCAAGTTGATCCAGATGCTCGGGGGCGAGGCGAGCACTTCGCTGCAATATGCTTTGGTGCGATCCCAGTCGATATTTTGAAATGATGTATAAGCGAATTCCGCTTTCTTCCTCAGAGTAGGAAATACTTCCGCAAGGAAATTCTTCTGGCGCGGCGACAGCGACTGTCGCAGAAACGAAAATCCCCGTCGCAGGATTGTTGAGCCGATCTTGCGCAGGAATTTTCCTTGTCGCCCGCGGTTTTCGGGTTTGCAGTAGTGCAGCAGGCCGAGTTGGTGCAAGTAACGGTTTAGAAACACGGTACGGTCGACGACCGGACCACCACCGTGGTCCGAAACGACCAGCACAGTCGTATCGGCCGGAAGCTTGTCCACTATTTGCCCGGTAAGTCTATCGAGCCGTTCGTACACCTGACGCACTGCATTTCCGAAACGAGGTGCCGCATTCGGATCGTAAAGGAAATGACTACGATCCATGTACTGCCAGAAATAGTGCTGCACAGTATCTATCGACATGAAGACGAACATCATCACGTCTTGCGGATGGTGTTCCAGAAGGTGAAGAGCGACTGCGGCCCATTGCCGGTCGATTTTTTCCATTTCGGCAAGCACTTGAGCGCGCCGCCGGTCCGTAGACATGAAACCGAGAAAGCGGACGTCATGACTAATCTTGCCGAAACGATCGACCAGCTCGCGTTTCAGCGCGGGCGGATGGACGAACGGGCTATTTGCCATTGGTGTATCCAAGCCAGAAATCTGGAAGCCATCCAAAGCTTCAGGCGGATAGGTAAACGGAATGTTCATCGTGCCCACCGAAAACCCAGCATCATTGAGGAGCTTCCAGACCGTAGGTGAGCGGCGTGAACCGCCGTTGGCGTAATTCAGCGCGTAACTGTCCCGTTCGGTTTCGACAAAATGAAAGACACCGTGCTTGCCGGGATTTTTCCCAGTCATGAACGATGTCCACGCCGGTGGAGTAATTGGCGGCAGGACCGACTGAAGGGTTCCGGACACCCCCCCTCTCATTAAGTTCGCCAAGTTCGGCATGCCACCTTCGGCGATCCAGGGGCGGATGAGTGTCCACGTCGCTGCGTCCAAACCTATGATGACTACCTTGGGGCGTTTCTTCACTTCGTGACCACGGTTCGGTTTCAAATCAGCCTTTGAGCGCCTCAGCGGCGATCAAAATCTCCTAATCATAGATTAAACCCTCAAACTTCTGTAAAAGGAGCACACAAATTACTATTGCCCCTAAATAGTCGCCGGCAAACTCTTGACGCTAGGTGATACCGCACAGGAGGAAGTCAGCGCGGTACCCTCCATATCCTGCGGAATTGGTAGACCGAATAATTGCAAGATCGTTGGCGCAATGTCGGTGATCCGCAGACCTTCGATTCGCTGCCCAACCGGGATCCCATCTCCCGCTGGCCGAAAAAGAAAGATCCCGTTCTCCGCGTGGTTAGCGCCGTCGGGACCGGTGTCGTTTTCGAACGTGTGTATTTCTCCCTTGCCGACAGTGCCGACAGATCGCCAATAGAGATCGCCAAAATAAACAATCAGATCCGGCGCCACGCCGCGCACTTCCTTATACAATTCCTCCGGTCGAAAGACTTGAGTCCCGATTCCCTGTCCGTTTTCATCGGGGATAGCTTTCAGTCCGGCTGCTAACTCCTTCCGCACATTTTCGTATTCTTCTGGTGCAATCGTTCCGTTCGGCTCACGGCCTGCGACATTGAGAAAAACGCGCGCGTAGTAGCCGCCCTCCCCCCAAGCTTTAGTTCGCGACCAATCAACCTTGGCCTTCGAGAGCGGTAGTGGGCTGGCAGGCTTTTCGGCTAACGAGAGGTAGCCGTTTGTGATTAACCATTCGTTAACGCAGATGCCGCCATCCATGCGCTTGGCGCCGTGATCGGATACAACCAGCACAGCCGTCGCGTCATCGGCGAACGCAAGCAACTTGCCAATTTCACGATCCACTTCCTCGTAGTAGTCGTGAATTGCATTCTCGAACTGATTGCCGGCCTGATAGAGGCGGTGCGCTGGATCCATATCATCCCAAAACGCATGGTGAATTCGGTCGACGCCCATTTCCACGATCATAAAGAAATCCCATTCTTCCTTTGCAAGAAGATGGCGAGCGACTTGGAAGCGCTTTCGGGTCATCTCATAAATGTCCGCCAGGATCTTGCTCTTGTTACCCGAGCGAAAATCCCGTACATCTACAACATATTCGCCGACGACACTGGCAATTTCGTCTTTCAGCTCGGGTGGATATGTGTAAGTGCAGCTGGTATCGGGAGTCAGAAAATCGCCGATCAACAACCCATTGAGTGATTGAGGCGGATACGTTCCAGGCACGCCGATGACAATCGAGCGTTTTTCACTTCGCGAAAGAATGTCCCAGACCCGGTCCTCTTTTATCGCGAGCGAATTTGCGATCGCGTATCGGTCGTATGAATGATCAGCTCGGTTTCGAAACCCGTAAACTCCAAGGGTGCCAGGACTCTTGGACGACATCATCACTGACCATGCCGGGACTGTTATAGGCGGATCGCACGAGCGCAGCCGCCCGTACAACCCATCTCGGCAGAGACGCCTCAAGTTCGGCAAATCATCAAGCCAGCGATCAAAGACCAACTCAGGGGCTGCACAGTCGAGTCCCATTAGCATGACGCGTGGACGCGTTCCTTCTCGACCGGTACGCAAGGCCGCATCGCGGGTTGATTTGAGAGAGGGCAATATATTCAATGATTTGTGTGCCTGGGTTTGTGACCTAGCCGAACAAAAGCCGATTGCGCGCGCTTGCGCGTTTTGTTCACCTGGCGCCACTCATGCGCGATAGTTTTCGCGAGGCGGATGCGCAGCGCCGGCCGCGGCTTGGCAGCCTGGACTTTTCTCTTCGGGGCAGCAACAGCGCGCGCCAGCCGCGGCAGCGGTGCAGCCGGCGGAGCAGTCGCGGCCGGCTCAGGATGCGATTCGTTAGGCGGTGATTCATTGGGCTCGAGAGCCATCGCAAACGCCGCCGGCGCCGCTATCACGATGGCGCTGGCAGTAACGGCGGGCGTTTTGGGATCCTGGAATATCAGCGCCAGCATGGCGAGGAGCGTGACTACCGCGTGCTCCACTCGAGGAAAGAGCCAGCGGATCCAGTCCTCGGCGAACGTCGCCAGGGGCAAGACAACGAGCGACGGAGATTTAGGTTCAAAGCCTGTTTTCATCGGGGCTTTATCAGTGGTGGAATAGAGTCCCGCCTGGTCGGGCGCGACATGGCGAAGCTTCCGCCAAAGCCGCCACAGTTCACGAAATGCCTTGAGAATAACATGGACGTTTGCTCCAGACTGTTTCCCATGACGCCGCGGCAGATGCGTTACTTTGACCTGGCGTATGCGCATGCCAAGCTGTGTCGCCTGGGCAAGAATTTCAGTGTTGACCATCGCGCCCACACATCTGATCTGCACATGGTCGAAAACTTCACGTCGGAATAGTTTGAATGCACAATCGATATCTCGAACTTTAATGCCCAGCACTAGCCGTACAAGGATATTCCATCCCAGTGCATTCACGCGGCGGTAAAGCGGATCATGTCGCTTGCCGCGGTAGCCCGCGACGATATCATAATCCTTTGACCAACAAATTAGTTGCTCGAGGTCACGATAATTGAACTGCCCATCAGCATCTGAGAAGAAGATAAGGTCGTACTTGGCGGACATAATTCCGCTTTTAAGCGCCGCGCCGTAGCCCCTGTTCTGCTCGTGCCTGATTACTTTAACTTCCGGGTTTTGAGCTTTCAAGCGGTCGCACACCAGAGCCGTGGCATCGCTGCTGCCGTCGTCTACAACGATGATTTCCCATCTTGTGGCGACCTTGGGGAGCACCTTTAACATTGTTTCTACGGTACATCGGATGTTGGCTTCTTCGTTGAACGCCGGAAAAATTACAGAGATATCATCCACGGTTTTGTGTGCCCTCTGAGATCAATCGAACCGTCAGCCTAAAATAGATGCTCCCTGGGTTGGAATAAGCATTACCGAAATTGATCGTTTCTCGCGAAATGGCGTCACTGTCGCAGCAGCCGCCATCGTGATGATCCGCCGTGGTGACGAAAAACAGGACATCCGGTTGAGCCATCTCGCACAACGCACGGGTAAAATAAAAAACTGCTCGAATGAGTGACGGATGTAATAGTGACCCTTCTACCATGTGCCAACCGTTAAGGCCTAGTCAATAACTTCGATCTAGTCAAGCATAAAAATGTGCGTTCAAGTGCAAACTCGCGGGATGTAACAATCTTCGTCGGAATCTTTTACAAAACGGGCGCGCGGATAAATCCGCCATCCATAATCGATCAAAACCGTAAAAACTAGAGAACCTCGCCGCTCATTGAGCTTCGGGTGCGTTCCGCCCATAATGGTATTATCAAGGACACTTCCGACACGCTACCCTTCAGATCGTCGTCGAATTATTTTTGATTGCCGGATGACCGATGATCCGGCCAGTATGTCAGTGACGATTCGTGCAACTGTATGTCTGCGCGACGACTTCCGATGATCTGGCTTTCTGGATTGCTTTGCCTTTTTACATGGCAGTAGGCGCAACTCTATGGTGTCGGTGGCCGTCGCTCAGGGAAGTTTTTTGCGAAGCGGGATATATTGGCGGGATGCTTTTGTGATAGATCAATCTGAATTCTGGAAAATAGTTGAGGCGACTAAGCCAGAGAAGCTTCGTGCTCTTTCGGATGAAGAAATCCGGGATTGTCAGAACTTTTTCCTGGAAACGCTTGATTCAACGCTTCCTGCGTATGAGAGCGTAACCGCATCGCTGCGACTGATCCTGCTACGAGGTGAGATCGACCTCAGGCAAAGCGACGGTCGGCACCGGCAAACCCAGCGACTCGCACGCTGGGCGATTGGAGTTGGAATTCTTTCCGCAGTTGTTATTCTTTCCGCAATTGTTGCAATCGTGTTTGGACTCGCAAACAGGCCGACTCCCGAGCATGTGCCCGCTGCTGCTACAGAAGCTACAGAAATTCCAGCGATAATTGTGCCAACGCCTGCAGCATTACCAACGACCACACCAACGCCCGCAGCATTAGCGACGATCACACCAGCCCCGACAGCCTCGCCGACGATGTCTGTCCTGAGCACACGAACACCAACAACACAGAAGAAGAAAACGGGACACACCAGACGCAGGCGAGCGACGCCGACGCCTAGTTTTTGGCATCGATTCTTTAAGCCGAAGTCAACCAGATAGCTTGGACTTTTGACCTGACACGCTTGCATGCACAAGACAATATAGCCGTCAATCCGTTTGCAAACGCGACACTCGCGGAGGGCGGCGATTGGGTCGTGTTCCCATGCCGCACCTGTGGTCGTCAAATATCGCCACGGGCCATGTCTTGCCCCGGTTGCGGCGAGCGAGTACTAAACGAAGGGAAACGCTTTCTCTATCTGGTCGCAATCGTCATTCATTCTGGCGGTTCTCGCGTTGGTGATCTTCTCGATGCTCAGAATGTGAAGGGCCACGTGATCGAAACGCAAGAGCACGCCGGCGAGCTCTAAAGTCAGCGCTTTCATTGCCATTTTGGTGTTGGTGCCGATTGGATATGGAAGATTAGAGCGACGCGATCTTGCGCCCGATTTCTTCTAAAGTTTCCCGCATCTTCCGGTCGCGCTCTGCCAGCTTGAGCAACACTGACCGGCCTTCTGGCGGTAGAATATTTAATTCTTTAGCAATGATGCTGCTCAGCGTAGTGCGTTGTTTTCTGGCGGCAACGCACTTCCTTCGCGGGGGTTGCCCATTTCTTTTCAAGTCCCGAGCTTAGTAAAAAATTTTGATCAGGCTTCCCAACAGCCTGAAGCAGCTTTCTTACAGCCTGTTCTGGCTGGCACGCCTAAGCCTTAACCGAGCAGACAGCGGCGTGGTCGAGGCAAAGAGGCTTAGGCTACAAGTAGCCACCGAGACCCTCAAGCAGCGTAAGCCTGTGCGCCTAGGGAATCTCAAGCGGGTTCGAATCGCACAATTGCGTTCGCGGAATCGAAACCTGCAAGAGGATTGATTTAATGATTTGCGAGGACCCGCCCAGCACTGCGCGTAAGCAGGTACTGCAGCGTCACCGAGTTTCATTCGATGTAGCCCAGAGCTTTGAGCCGCTCTTCGACTATAGCGGCTTCTTCGTCGGAATACTGAGCTCCTTGTCCGCCCTTTAAGCCTTCGCTGCCGCCGACCTGAATGGGGCTTCCCGCGATAAAGGCAGGCTCGAAAAGCTCTTCCAACACGCGACCATCCATGTCTTCGGGCACGGGCTGTCCCATGAGATATAGAATCGTCGGCGCCATATCAATGAGCCGTGCCCCCTGTATTTCTGCATCCTTCTTAAACGACTTGCCGTGCGCGATCAAAATACCGTCACGGCGATGCGTACCGCCCCACTCCGACTCGGTCGATGGCCTTCGCTCGCGGATTTCGACCGCGGGATCGAGCGTGTTTTCGAGAAAGCTATGGCTCGTAGAGAAATGGCTCATCTCCCACCAGTCGAGAATCAGGTCCGCCGCTTCGTTCGCATACGGTCCGTGGAAGATCTCCTCGCGCCGCAAGATTCGTTTGATGACCGGCTCGTCGGTGCGTGGGTCCTTGAGCTCCTTCAGCTTATCGCTGATCAGCTTCAACAGCGGTTCATATTCGCTTTGCTCGACGATGCCGCGCGGCTTCACGCCCCTGAGATTGATCCAAATGCTCGGCGGCGAGGCAAGCACTTCACTGCAATATGCTTTGGTGCGTGTCCAATCGATCTGACTAAATGAGGTGACGGCTGCCTCGAACGATTTGCGCAATCGTGGAAGGGTACGAGCGAGAAAACTCTTTTGCCGTGAGTTGAGAGTACTGCGCAACAGCGTGTAGGAGCCGCGGATGACTTTTTGGGTTAGCTTTTTGAGCGCGGAGCGCTCGTCTTTGCGGTAATGGAGTAGACCTAGCTGGGCCAGATAACGATTGAGGTAGACCACGCGGTCGGAAGTGGGGCCACCGCCGTGATCTGAGACGACCAAGACGGAGGTATCGCTCGACGTTTTCCTTAGCATCTGACCGACCGCCTCATCGAGCCGCTCGTAAACACGCAGAACGGCGTCGCCAAAGCGTTCTACGGCAGCCGCATTGTGCAAATAATGGGTGGGATCCATGTACTGCCAGAAGTAGTGTTGCACCGTGTCGATGGACATGAAGGTGAACATCATCACGTCGGCTGGATGTTTTTCCATCAAATACAAAGCTGCGCTCAGCCATTGATGGTCCAGTTTCTCCATCTCGGCGAGGACCTGCTCGCGCCTCGGATCGGTGGTCATGTAGCCGAGGTAACGAATATCGAGCTGGAAGCGCCCGAGCAGATTCACCAGCTCAGAGTGCAGCTCGGGCGGATCAACGAACGGGCTCTTCTCCGAGGGCGTATCCATGCCAGAGATTTGGAAGCCATTTAGGTGCTCGGGCGGATAGGTGAATGGTATGTTCATGGTGCCGACGGT
>JBKPOB010000033.1:0-41816 GCA_046732875.1 Verrucomicrobiota bacterium
CCGCGGGAGGCTGTGAGTGCTCATTCATAACCAATAATGCGAAAGGCCACGGCGCCTTGTTCGCACTACAGTCTGCCTTACAGATTAGGAGCTTGCAATACTAGCGCGAAAAAAAGAAGCGGGGCTATTTTAAGATGATTAGGCAAAAATTTGTTACACTCCAAGGCGGCGCCATTGTTGCATTCCAGGAATATGGCGACCCAAATGGAGTGCCAGTGGTATTTTGCCACGGCTGGCCGAGCTCATGCACTATGGCGCAACTCACAGAAGAGCCAGCACGAGAGCTCGGGGTCCGAATCATTTCGCCTGATCGACCGGGCATCAGTGGATCGAGCTTGCAGCCCAATCGAAAATTGGCCGATTGGCCGCGCGTGATAGAAGGAGTTCTCGATCACCTCGGGATCGGCGAATTTCGAGCACTCGCGATTTCTGGCGGCGCCCCTTATGCGTATGCGACGGCGGCAACAATGCCGGAACGGGTGCGAGCAATTGCAATTGTCTGCGGCGCGATTCCCATGGCCGAGCTCGAAGATGTGAAAGGATTGCTGCCGCTGTACCGCTGGATGCTGACGCTTTACCAATCGCGACCGCAACTTTTGCAAAGATTGTTTCGTATGGCGCGGCCGGTTCTGGCATTGCGGCCGCCCGTCCGCCTTCGGCCGTTACTTTTGAAATTGCTCATGTTGCGACCCTGCGATGCTGAAAGCCTGCGTGACGCAGCAGCGTTCGAAGCTATTTTTGAAAGCCAGCGACGCGCCTGGCGCGGGTCGACTGAAGGGGTGATGGCCGACGCGCAGATCTATGCGCAGCCATGGGGATTTTCGCTGGAAGAGATTCGTGTTCCGGTGCGCCTTTGGCATGGAACGCAAGACCGGGCCTTCTCTGTTCGCCTGGCTGAAGAAGTCGCGAAGCGACTGCCTGACTGCAACGCGCGGTTTATTGATAACGCAGGGCATTATTCGCTGCCCATCCGTTACATGCGTGAGATTCTTGCCGATTTGATGTCTGTGTAGTGCCGCCTCCGCTTTGAGGAGATGCAGCCGACACGGCTGCCGCTACATTTAATCATGGAAGAGGATTTTACAGGGGGCGCAATCCACGATCAGCCAACGCAGCGACAATGGAGCATTGATCCGCCGTTCGACGCGCGTGTGCGACAACTGGTTCGCGATTGGGACGCTAGCGAATCTCCCGAACTGATCGAGGAAATGATCGTTACTGCGCTGAAGATTGCCCGCGATCACATGAGCGTCGCGGATCTCAAGTTGATCAATCGTTCCGTAAAAGAAATGCGCAACGCGGCGAAGGTCTTCGCACCATTTCAGCGTTTGCGAAAAGTTGCCATTTTTGGATCGGCCCGAACCCCGGCCGATTCACCCGTGTACGACGTCGCAAAAGACTTTGCGCGGGAGATAGTGTCGCACAATTTCATGGTGGTAACGGGTGGCGGAGATGGGATCATGGGAGCAGCGCAGCGCGGCGCGGGTCGTGCGCATAGTTTCGGGCTTAACATCCGCCTTCCATCCGAGCAGCGAGCCAACGAAATTATCGAAGGCGATCCCAAGCTGATTACTCTCAATTACTTCTTCACGCGAAAATTGAACTTCGTGAAGGAGGCGCATGGGTTCGCATTGTTTCCGGGCGGTTTTGGTACGCTCGACGAAGCCTTTGAGGTGCTCACACTCATGCAAACGGGAAAAGCCCGTATTATTCCCGTGGTAATGCTAAATCGACCACGTGGAAATTATTGGGAAGAATGGATGAAGTTTATTAGCGATCGCCTTCTAAAGCGCGGTTTGATCTCACAGGAAGATTTTTCCTTTTTTAAAATCACTCACAGCGTCTGTGAAGCCGTCGCAGAAATCTTAAATTTTTACAAAATCTACCACTCAGCACGATGGGTAGGAGAACGATTTGTGATTCGCATCAACGATCGCTTATCGAAAGCCGCGATTATCAAGCTTAACAAGGAATTCGCCGACATTGTGCGCAAAGGCAAAATTGTCCAGGGCGTGGCGTTGCCTCAGGAAAAAAACGAGCCTGAAATTTGGGATTTGCCGCGACTGATCTTAACGCCTTTTCGCACCAGATTCGGACGCTTCCGTCAATTGATCGATGCGATCAATTCCTCTTCAATTGCGTGAGACCTTCGATCGAGGGCCGATTTCCTGCGACGACATCATGCTGGCAGACGCTGCGTGATTCATGCCGTTTCCTAACAGCGCAATGTCAGCGCAAAGCTTTGCTTTCATCATTTCATCGAATGAAAAATGTTCGACTGCATAGCGCAGGCCGTTTGCCGCACAATGCGCGGCCAGCGTTGGATCTCGAATGAATTCCAGTATCGCGTCTGCAAGCGCTTTGGCGTCGCCGGGTTCGATCAGCAGACCGTTTTGCCGATGCTCAATAATTTCCGGTATATCGCCTACCTTTGTCGCGATGACGGGACGTCCGCTGGCAAAGGCTTCGCGTAACACGATCGGAGACGCTTCGGTGCGGAGTGAAGCAATCACTATCATATCGCAGGCCGCATAGACGTCAGGCGTGTCCCAGCGATACCCCGCCATGATGATCTTGTCGCCGAGCCCAGCTCGGTCGATGGCGTTTCTTACGTTGATACCGCGTTTCAGAATGCCGGTGCCCTGTCCCGCGATGACGAAGCGCACATCCGGTCGCTCTGCTAAGACCAGGGGAGCAGCTTCAACGAGCATGAGCTGTCCCTTGTCCGGGCGGATCATTCCGATGTTTCCAATGAGCGGAGTATCCGCGCCGACGCCGATTTCATGACGGAATTTCATCCGATCGCGTGGTGGTTTGAACTTTTCCAAATCGACAGCCGAACCGATGACTTCAATTTTGGCAGGATCGACGCCGTGTTCCTCTACTAGTTCACGTTTGATCACCGATGCATCGGCTACAATGTTCGAACAGCCATGTTTGAAGACAAACGCGCGTCCCTTGCTTCCGATTGGATCGGTGATGCAGCGCGCGCGGCTTAATGGAATCCCGAAAAAATAGAGCGGGAGACAAAGCCAGTGATCTTTCGAGCTGTAGGTTTTGAGCAAATCGATCCGGTTTCGCCGACAAAATCTCCAAAGCCGCCACGAGCATGCCAGGTCAACGCGGCTACCGAGCGCCATCGTTACAAGACGAGTGCCGAGTTCGGAGGCTTTTGAGTGCACCTGACTATCCGGATTGCAGACCAGCCATGCCTGATGCCCGTGAGCATTGAGCCAATTGATCTCGAGACACGTGCGATACTCCTGGCCGCCCCAGCTGCGGCTGCTCTCTACGTAGAGAATGTTCACGTGGAATCGGCAACGACTGCCGTCACAGCAATTTAAGCGGCCGCGCTGCGTTTTTCGAGAATGTAATCGTGAATTGTATTTACAGTTCGAAGCGCTTTGCCAGCCACTTCCGAACTTGGCACACCGACCCCAAATGTTTTCTCCATGCTCACCACCAACTCAAGCGCATCGATGGAATCCAAACCGAGACCGTTGGCTCCGAAAAGGGGAAGATCGTCTCCGATCTGTTCCGGGGTAACTTGCAGCATCAAATTTTTTACGAGCATCTCTTTGATACGAGTGCGCAGGTCAGGTTCGCCCATAAACGAGCCGCGATTTTGCCGTAAATTGCGCGTTTGGTCAAACGCGTAGGACCTCCATTGTGAATGATTCGTCTGAAAGCGGCGGAGCACCGACGCACCACAAAGACGTGGCCGCCCTCGCCCCCTCTGTTAGACGCTAGCGTTTTGGAGTGCGGCGGCTTGACGCTGCTTTTGAATTGAAACGAGTGCTCGTTCTGCACTCGTCGGAACGCGAATACTTCCTTGCTTCAGTCAGCAAAGACAATCCTTTACGCTTGATCGGCTTTGCCGTCGCTGTTCGCGGGTTGGCTCTCGACTCGGGGCACAGTCGATTCTGCCGGTTTCACGTCAGTCTTGGCAGTTTCGGCTTCAGACTTGCCAGCCTTATGGAGTTCGTCGCTGAATTCGTCCTTTGCTTTTTGAAATTCCTTTACCGCCTGGCCCATGCCGCGGGCAAGCTCCGGTAACTTCTTCGCCCCGAACAAGACCAGAATAATCAGCAGGATGACGATCAGGTCAGGCCCTGCCAAATTCATGAAACTGGCAATAAGGCTCATGCGCTAGGTTTTAACATCAGGCTGTTTCCTGAAGTTTCAAGGCAAATTCCGTTAGACTTGCTTGGGAGTCTCAAAGGTTGACATGCTCAAGCTACTGTGGAAAAGGGGTTTCCTACCGATGCGTCCTATCTGGAAAGGCAGTATCAGCTTCGGCCTGGTTTATATTCCCGTGGCGGTTTATCCAGCCACGCGGGAGGAGAAGATCAGTTTCCGGCAGCTTCGTTCCAGCGACCTCAGTCCGATCAGATATAAGAAGGTGGCGGAAGCGGACTCGAAGGAAGTTCCAGCTGACCAAATCGTGAAAGGCTTCGAGTACGAACGCGGCCGTTATGTTGTGCTAAAGGACGAGGATTTCGAGAAGGTGCGGATCGAGTCCACACATTCCATCGATATTACCGACTTCGTGGATTTGGAGCAGGTCGATCCAAAATTTTTCTACAAGCCATATTTCCTGGAGCCGCAAAAGGGTGGGGAAAAAGCCTACGCGGTTTTGCATAAGGCGCTCAGCGGTACCGGCAAGATCGGTGTTGCCAAGGTTGTAATTAGCAACCGTGAACATCTAGCTGCCGTGAAACCGGATGGGTTGTTTTTGATTTTGGAGCTGATGCACTTCGCCAGCGAAATATTGAGCACGGAAGTTTTGAAGAATGGTTCGGCGACCGCGGTGAGTGATAAGGAATTAAAAATGGCGCAGGCGCTCATCGAAAGCATGGCAGTCTCATGGGAGCCGGAAAAATATCGCGACGAATACCGGACGGCATTGATGGAGATTATCGAGCAGAAAGCGCAGAACAGAGAGATCGCGGCGAAAGCGCCTGCTGCTCCGGCTCCGACTAATGTTGTCGATCTTGTTAAGGTGTTGCAGGACAGCTTGAACCGGACGCAGTCACTCAAACAGAAGCGTGGTTCCGCTCCATCGAGTAGCCGGCGGTCGACTAGCGCGCTGGTGAAGCAACGACGACGAACAAGCGCCCTCGGATAATCGATTCGGCACTTAGGTCCTGTTGCAATTTACGGGCCTGGCATTATAATCAGCACTCTTTATGGCCAAGACTGCCTGGATCAATCGCAATGAACGCAAACGCGCGACGGCCAAGAAGTACGCTGCGTTACGTGCAGAGTTGAAGGCAAAAAAGGACTATGCCGGCCTTTCTCAATTGCCGCGTGACGCCAGCCCGACGCGCGTGGTGAACCGGTGCGAGGTTACTGGACGCCGGCGCGCTTTTATTCGTCGGTTCAAGATGTCGCGTTTAACTTTCCGTGAGCTGGCTTCGCAAGGCTTGATTCCTGGCGTAACGAAGTCGAGCTGGTAAATTTTCTACTGTAGGCGCGTCGCTGTGCGGCGTGCGACCCCGGCCGGTCACGAACCGGCTGCTACATGAATCACTGAATGAACTTCCCCTCATTACTCCTCGTGGCCCCCATTGCCGACGTAGTGGCGCAGCATTGGGACCCGTTGATCCTCCTGGTCGCCAAACTGGCGACGGTTGTCGCGTTGGTATTGCTGAATGGGTTCTTTGTTGTTGCCGAATTTGCGCTGGTGAAAATCCGCGACAGTCAGCTCAAGACGTTAGCTGACGCAGGTGTGAGGCGAGCGAGCCTTGTAAAACAGATTAGAGACAATCTGAACGCCTATCTCTCCGCCTGCCAGGTTGGGATTACTGCAGCCAGCCTGGGCCTTGGTTGGCTGGGGGAACCTTTTCTCGCGCGGATGCTCCAACCGTTTTTCGTTCTTGCAGGAATCCAGTCCGTGCCGGTAATCAAATCGATCTCTTTTGCGTTGGCATTTTCAGCCATCACGTTTTTGCACATCGTGCTGGGGGAACAAGCCCCCAAAATCCTCGCCATCCGCAAAGCCATGTCTGCAGCGCTCTTTGTGAGCACGCCGCTACGATGGTTTTACGCCGTTTTTAAACCAGCGATCTGGTTCCTGAACGCCGCGAGCAACTGGGTGCTCCGTCGTCTTATTCGTGTGGAACCGATCGCGGCAGGAGAACTGGCACATAGCGAGGAAGAGCTACGATGGATCGTCCAGGAAAGCGAAAAATCCGCCGAGGTCACACCTCTCGGCCGCGAGCTTGTCTTTAATGTGCTGGACCTGCGTGACCGCGTGGTGCGCGATATCATGACGCCACGCGGAGAAATAGTTTACTTCAATCTGGAGGACGGTTTCGACGCGAACGTGAAAAAGGCAATCGAGTCCAGGCATACACGGTTCCCGTTGTGTCGCGAAAATCTCGATAACACGATCGGCCTGATCCACATCAAGGAATTGCTGACACTGATGCGCACCGAGCATCCGGATCTGCTGAAAATCAAACGAGATTTGATTCCCGTACCTGAGATGATGCCGCTGGAGAAATTGCTCAAGTTATTTCTGAGCAAGCATGCGCACCTGGCCCTGGTGGTGGATGAGTTTGGTGGCACGGTGGGCATGGTGACTTTGGAGAACGTGCTCGAGGAGCTGGTCGGTGATATCCAGGACGAGTTCGATTTCGAAAAGGAAGAGTTTCGTAAGATCAGCGCAAACGAATTCACTGTGGACGGCGCGCTGGGTCTTTACGAGTTGAACGAGCTCGCGAAACTGGAATTAGAAAGCGCGGACGTTAGTACCATTGGCGGTTACGTCACGCATCTGCTGGGTCATCTTCCCAAGCAGGGTGAACAGGTCAAAATCGATAGCTATCTCGTTACGGTTTCTCAAAGCGATGGTCGCCGCGTAAATCAACTTCACTTTAAGAAATTCAGCAATAACACTGCCGCGACGGTGCCGGCATCTAGCAAGGCGTAGTCCTGGGAGACTGTCTCCTTATCCCGCCGTCCCATCTTTGCGTGAATGCAGGCAAATCCGGTTGCCATCCGGGTCTGCAATCCATGCCATCCAGCACACGCGCGTCTCGACTGGTTCGATGAGGATTTTGACACGGTGTCGGCGACAAACGTCTATCGCAGCGCGAACGTCATTCACCGCTAAGGCGACGCACGCCGGCCCACTCCAGTCCCATTCAGGATGGCCTTTATGTGCCGTGCCATTGAGACAGAGGGTCAATGGTTCGGTGGCGAACTCGCTCCAGAAATCATTCCACTCGTGCCCGCGTCTGAGGCCAAAAAGCTTCTGATAGAAAGCACGGGCCCGGCGTATGTTTTTGGTGTTATACATCACGAAATCAAGCGCCCGAACGGGAATCGCAGCCCGACGCGATGAGATCTTTTTATTTCTCATGGGTCGCCTACGCAATCGCAGCTTGCAATTTCGCCAGCAACGCCGGTCGGCGCCGGAGTTGAGCGATCAGAGCTTCAATTGCGCGCAGAGTAGGGGCGCTAATGTGATGCTCCATTCCCTCCACATCGTGATAAATGACGCGGTCGTCGAGGCCAAGCAACCCGAGAAAATCAGTCAGAAGTTTGTGTCGTTGGGCGATCTTATGCGCCAGGCTCTTGCCAGCCGCCGTCAAAATAAGGCCGCGATATTTTTCGTATTTCAGTAGGCCCTCGGCGTCCAGCCGCTGGACCATGTTGGTCACGCTTGCCTGGGAAATTTTCAATGCTGCTGCGATGTCAACCACGCGGGCATATCCCTTCGAGTTAATCAGTTCGAGGATGCGTTCCAGGTAGTCCTCGACCGCAGTGGAACTGCCGAGCGCGGAGTGTGAATTTTTTTGGCGTCGCATCTTCCGAAGGTAGAAATTCCGAACGGAATAGTCAAAGGAATAAATAATTGTGGACGAATAAAGTTATAATGCAATATAAATAAGTTTGACTAGCCTAATTCCTGCAGATCGATGAATCGTTCGAACCAAACAATTGAAGCGAGAGCGGAACGCGGCTGGCGTAGGACGACGCCGCATGTCTCACTCCCGGAAGTCCATCGTAGCGTTGTTGTTCCCGTAACGGCGTCGTTTTGGCGAAAACTCTTTGCATTCTCGGGGCCCGGGTTCCTTGTTGCGGTCGGTTACATGGACCCGGGCAACTGGGCCACCGACCTCGCTGGCGGCGCGAAATTTGGCTACTCCCTGCTGATGGTCATCATGATTTCGAATTTCATGGCCATCCTACTCCAGCACTTGTGCATCAAGCTCGGTGTTGCTACCGGTCGCGACCTTGCCCAGGCATGCCGCGATCACTACCCGAGACCAATTGCCTGGTTTCTTTGGGTTCTTTGTGAGATCGCAATCGCGGCGTGCGATCTTGCCGAGGTCGTCGGCTCGGCCATCGGACTGCAACTCCTTTTTGGTATTCCGCTGGTTTGGGGATGTCTCATTACCGCGCTCGACGTGCTGGCTGTTCTTTATCTTCAAAACAAAGGCTTTCGTTACGTTGAAGCGCTAGTCATCACGCTCATTGCGACGATCGGCAGTTGCTTCGCGCTGGAACTGATTTTTTCCAAGCCGAGCGTTCTGGGCATTGCGCTCGGTTTTGTTCCTGGCCCGCGAGTCATCACAAACCAGGAAATGCTTTATGTGAGCATCGGTATCCTCGGGGCTACAGTGATGCCGCATAATCTCTATTTGCATTCGTCCATTGTGCAGACGCGCAAGTTTGAGCAAACGCCGGAAGGCAGACGCGAAGCGATCAAGTTTGCCACAATTGATTCGAGCGCTGCGCTCATGTTCGCCCTGTTCATCAATGCGGCGATTTTAATCCTGTCAGCTGCCGCCTTTCATTGGTCTGGACATCGGGATGTGGCCGAAATTCAGGACGCGTATAAATTACTGAGCCCATTACTGGGCGTTGGAGTGGCGAGCGTTCTGTTCGCAATTGCGCTACTTGCATCTGGGCAGAATTCGACTCTCACGGGCACACTCGCTGGTCAGATTGTGATGGAGGGTTTTCTCAATATTCGGATCACGCCGTGGCTACGTCGACTGATCACGCGCCTCATTGCCATCGTGCCTGCCGTGCTCGTGATCGGTATTTTCGGCGAAGGAAAAACCACGCAGTTGCTTATTGCCAGCCAAGTCTGTTTAAGCATGCAGCTCGGTTTCGCTGTCTGGCCGTTGATGCGGTTTACAAGCGAAAAAACCAAGATGGGTGAGTTTGTAAATCCCCTCTGGATAAAAATTCTCGGCTGGACAACTGCCGGCATTATCATCGTGCTGAATATGAAGCTACTGCTGGACACGTTTTTGCCCGATTCTGTCCTTAGCGCGTTCTACAGTTTTCTTGGGCTACCAACTCCAAAGTGAATAAAATGATGGAGCACCAGTTGGACAGCGTGATTCGTTATAGGTTTCGCGGTTCAACGATTCAAGGATTCAGCGATTTAACGCGGCGGAGCCATGTATAAGCACATTCTCATCCCGCTGGAAAACAGCCCTGCCGATGAGACCATCCTTACGCACATCAGACCTCTTGCCCGCATGGCCGGCGCGACGCTGCTTCTCGTTCATGTCGCAGATGGTTGGGTGGCGCGTAATTTCAACCAACTCCAGCTGGCCGAGAGCGAAGAAATGAAGAACGACCGCGCCTATCTGGAAAAGCGAGTTCGCGAGCTGACCGGGGAGGGCTTTTCCTGCGACGCCGTTCTGGCACTAGGCGAACCCTCGGACGAGATCATCAAACTCGCACGCGAAAAAGATATCGATCTGATTGCAATGACCACGCACGGTCACCGCTTCATTAGCGACATACTTTACGGGGCAACGGTCGACAAAGTGCGCCACGAAGTAGAGGTGCCGGTGTTGCTATTAAAAGTGCAAAATTAAGTAGCGCGAGCGTCTCGGCGGTCTATTGAAAGCAAGTCAGAGGCTTGCTCTACTCTTCGCACGTGAAAGTTCTCTTCCTCACCAACGAGTATCCGCCGCATATTTACGGCGGCGCCGGCGTTCACGTCAGTTATCTTTCGCGCGAACTGGCGAAGATGATGCCGGTGGAAGTTCGTTGCTTTGGGGATCAGCGCTTTGAGGAAGGCAATCTCAAGGTCACCGGCTACGAAGTCGATACGAGCAATTTCACCTGCCCAAAGCCGTTGCGCTCAGTTTTCGGCGCGGTGAGGCGATGCACAGACTTCAACACGACAAACATCGACGCCAACCTTGTGCATTGCCACACATGGTACAGCCATTTCGGCGGCATCCTGGCGAAAAAGAATTACGGAATTCCACTCGTGATCACGGTCCATTCGCTGGAACCCCTTCGACCCTGGAAGCGCGAACAGCTAGCTGGTGGCTACGATTTCTCGCTTTGGGTTGAGAAGACCGCGCTGGAAATCGCGGACGCAATTATTGCTGTTTCTCGCGAGACCAAGGGCGATATCGAGCGACTGTTTAATGTTGCGCCCGCACGGGTGCACGTGATCCACAATGGAATCGACTTGGACCAGTACCGGAAGGTCGCGTCCATCGCCGCGCTGAAACGTTACGATATCGATCCAAACAAACCGTATGTGCTGTTTGTCGGTCGGATCACCCGCCAGAAAGGGTTCCAACACCTGGTGCGGGCGATCGAATTCATGGACTCCGATTTCCAAATCGTCCTCTGCGCTGCCGCGCCGGACACGCCGGGCATGGCAGCGGAAATGAAAGCCGCAGTGGAACGCGCAAAGACAGAGCGGCCCGGAATTATCTGGATCAATGAGATGGTGGATGAAACGGCGACGCGTGAACTTTACTCGCATGCCGCCGTGTTTGTTTGCCCATCGATTTACGAACCATTCGGCATCATTAATCTCGAGGCAATGGCTTGCGAAACCGCAGTCGTTGCCAGCGCTGTTGGCGGAATCAAAGAAGTAGTTGTCGATGGCGAGACCGGATTCCTGGTTCCACTTGAACAAACGAAGCAAGGCTCATTCGAGCCGACCAAGCCTGAAGAATTCGCGCGGGATCTTGCCGGGCGCATCAATCAGCTAATGAAAGATCGACAACTGCGTGAGGAATTCGGCAAAGCAGGGCGCAAACGCGCGGAGGAGCAATTCAGTTGGGGGTCCATCGCGCAAAAAACAAAAGCGCTGTACGAGACGTTGGTGTGAGGCCTGATTGCTATTCGTCGCCGCTATAGTTGCTCGATTTTGTATCCGCGCTTCTCCAACAATTTGATAACGCTATTTGGACCAGAGAAGTGTAGCGCCCCAGCGACAATCGCCGTCGGTTTGCCACTTTTCAGTTCCGCTTCGATCCGCGGAACCCATTTCGTGTTACGATTATCGACAAAACGCGCTGCGATCCTGGGCGCCTGTTTGCGCAACCGGCTGTCGCCCGCCCAGAGCGCATCGGTATCGCCTTTAAGCCAGGCTTTGTGCATCTTGCGGAATTCCTTTTCGGCGTTCCTGGGCTCGTCCAGAGCGTCACGCAGAATGAACTCGCTATCGCGATCTGACAAACCACCCATGACTGCCACGTGCTCGTCCACCGATTCGAGACCGGCGATTTCTTTTTTCTCTCTTGTCGCGCAATCGACGAAGTAGTTGTCCAAACCATGCGAGAGCGAGGTTTTGGTGTACGTCACCGGGCCGACGAGATGCTGTGCGATCCACCAGGGTTTGTAGCTGAGCTGGCTGTCGAAATTCCCAGCTCTTTCATGTCTTCCACGATGGTTGTCAGGGTTAACCGCCCAAACGTTCCGACGGAGCCACTCCAAAAGTTCCGGATCAATTTTCGAACGGATATCTTGTCCTGGAGGATATCTGCCGGCCGCCTCAAATTTCTTTTCGAATTCGACATGCCGGTTCGGATCGAACTCGAAGAGGAAACGCTTGCTGTCTCTTAGTGCGATTTCGTACGGCGCGGGCAGTGGATAATCATTTTTGCTGAGCGCATGGATGGAGCCTACCAAGTAAAACGGCGCTTTCGCATTGGTCACACGCCAGACACAACACTTCGGAAACTTTTGGGTGGCGTGAGCGGGGTTTGCAAGGAACACCGCGACTCCGAAGGCGAGCGAGGTGATCCAGGAACAGGTGATTCGTTGGGGAGACAAAAACATTTCCGGTTTTTAGCGCGAAAAATCAGCAAGTCAATTGCTAGTTCGAAGGGTTCAGCAGAAATAACCGCCGCGTCGCCTCGCCTTTGTAAGGAGAGGAGGAGGGTGAGGATCTTTTCGCACGCAAAATCCGCGCCAAAACTTCGAACCTCCACCTTAATCTTCTCCCGTTGGAGGGGAGTGGCGAGAAATAGTAAGCACGCCATTGAGATCGACTCGATTTTTGATACAATTGCGCAGGCATGGTCCTCCCGGCGAAACGTTGGTTCGCAGTCGCGTTCCTGGCCGGTGTCGTCGCTATATCACACAAAGCGGCGTTTGCCGCGGATGATTGGAAGATCATTAAGGTAGGTGGTAGCGACTACCTGAGCGTCGAGAACATCTCCCAATTTTACGGGTTGCCGGCAGGCATCGCCGCTTCTGGCGAGAGAGTAGAATTCGATGCGGTAAAAAACCCGCTCGAGTTCGTCAGCGGCAGCCGCGAAACGATGATCAACGGCGCCCGCAGTTGGTTGTGTTTTCCGGTGATCGAACAGGACGGCAAATATCTGGTTTCTCGCACGGACGTAGCCAAAACGATTGAACCATTGGTGCGACCGCATCGCGTTCCAAACGCCGGCAAGGTTCAAACTGTTGTTGTGGATCCAGGCCATGGCGGGTACGACAGGGGACAGGTGAGCCGTTACGGTCACGAAAAGGACTTTGCGCTGGATGTGGCGCGAAAGCTTCGCCCGCTTTTACAGGCAAAAGGATTGCGCGTGATCATGACGCGCGAGGGCGATTACTTTGTGCCGTTGGAAGTTCGCGCGCAGATCGCCAATGCCGCGCGGGATTCGATTTTTGTCAGCATTCATTTCAATGCAACGAATGACGACCCGAACGCGACAGGTTTTGAAATCTTTTCGTTTACGCCGCGTGGCGCGCCATCCACTTCCGACAGCGCAGTGGCTCCAAGCGCTCTCAGCACGCAACCCGGCAGCTCGGTCGATGCGCAAAGCATGGCGCTCGCGGCATGCATCTATCACTCCCTGCTCGGACACCTCGCCGAGTATGATCGGGGCATCAAGCGCGCCCGGTTTGCCGTGCTGCGTCTGACCAAAGTCCCGGCTGTGTTAATCGAGGGCGGCTTTTTGACAGAGAAAGGCGAGTGCAAGTTGATTGCGCAAAAGGACTGGCGCGCAAAACTCGCACGCGCGATTGGCGTCGGAATCGAGAGCTATCGCGCGCTGGGCAGCAAGAAGCAGCCGCCGCTTCTCGTCGCGGACTATCGCAAACAAATCAAATCAGCGCCGAATGAATTCGTTATTCAGGGCGCGGAATTAAAGGAAGCAGACACAAGTATTATGGAGCTGGTTGGCAAGTCGAAGTTTCTTCCGCCGCCGCAGACGTTAACTCCCAGAGCATCTCTCGAGTCTGCACCCATTGTTCCATGAGGTTTGTGTAGTGGCAGGCGTGGCGCCTGCAATCTCTCACAGCGCAGCCGATACGGCTGCCACTAAAGGCGACTGACGTACGCAGTTAACGGCGCGATTTTTTGATTGGGTTAGACCGCCCTCTCGGGTACAACTTCAATGAAAGGACTAACCCCATGACGAAACTAATTACCTATACCGTGGCAGCGCTCCTGGCGACGATTGCGGTTTCACTCGCCGCACCCGACAAGGAAGCGATTATATCCAAGGAAAAAGCGGCCTGGCAGGCGTTCAAGGATAAGAAAGCGGATGAGTTTAAGAAACTTGTTTCCGCAGATCTGGTGACGGTTTACGCCGAAGGAATGCATAGCATGCAAGAGGAGCTGGACATAATGGCGAAGACGGACTTGAAATCGTTCGACTTGAGCGGCTTCAACGTCACCTTTGCCGCGCCGGACACTGCGATGATTACTTACAAGGCGACGGTCCAATCCACGACAGGAGGCAAGGACACTTCCGGCACCTATAACGCCGGTTCCGTCTGGCACATGGCCAACGGCCAGTGGATGGCCATCTTTCACACTGATTCGAAAGTGCCACCGCCGACATCACCCGCGGGATAAATTCTTGTCATCAGTTCACCGCATTTGTCGGGCGTTTGATTCGTTCGCGCCAGCGAACTTACCCGTCGGGCTTCCCGTCCATGTCGCGCGACACCCGCCGGCTCCATTCTGTGAAACGCCAGGCGACTGACACAGGCGCCCTACAATCCCTGCGCATGTTGACTTCACACATCCGAGTCCTATTCTGACTTCAAGAAGCAAACTGCGGGGGAGCCGCAATGGCTGAGAGTGTCGCCCCGGCGACAGACCCCTTGAACCTGATGCGGGTAATGCCGCCGAAGGGAGCGAGGGTCCAATTGCCGGACTGACATCTCAGCCATGCGTGAAACCGCGCATGGCTTTTTGTTTATGAACACGCAAGATAATGGCGCCGCTGTAGCTGGGAACGGTGACCCCGGCCTGAATGGGTCCACGGAAACCGCGGTCAACGCCCGCGGCTACGACCTTCCAAATTCCAAAAAGATTTACGTCGAGGGCAAATTGCATCGCCAGATTCGCATCCCATTCCGCGAAATCTCGCTCGCGCCGACGAAGGCGATGAACGGCGAGATCGAAGTGAACGAGCCCGTGCGCGTGTACGACACAAGCGGCCCATGGGGCGATCCCGATTTTCACGGCGACGTCACGCAAGGTC
The DNA here is from genome assembly GCA_046732875.1 of Verrucomicrobiota bacterium. Lineage (GTDB taxonomy): Bacteria > Verrucomicrobiota > Verrucomicrobiia > Chthoniobacterales > UBA10450 > Udaeobacter. Next base: position 14,733 of record JBKPOB010000033.1, read on the forward strand.
TGCCGCCGTTGCGCGCGAAGTGGATTCGCGACCGCGGCGACGTGGAAGAATACGAAGGGCGCAAGGCTCAGCCGATTGATGACGGATGGCTGTCCGTTGCGCATGCCGAACACGCGGAAAAGCGCAACGGAAAAAAGAAGGATGAAGTAAGAAGTAGGAGGCTATCAACAAATGCCGCTCCGGCTCGGACCAACGATCGACCATCAGCTTTGCGCAAGCCCTTGCGGGCAAAGCCCGGCAAAGCCGTTACGCAATTGTATTACGCGCGCCAGGGAATCATCACGCCCGAGATGGACTTCATTGCAATCCGTGAAAACATGGGTCGCGAATCGCCGAAATCCGAAATCCAAAATCCGAAATCCGAAATAAATTCGAAATTCGAAATTCGAAATTCAGACAATTCTTTCGACATTCGACATTCGACATTCGGCATTGCCCGCAACGATCTGGCACATCAGCACGCCGGCGAAAGGTTTGGAGCCAACATCCCCGATGAGATAACACCAGAATTTGTGCGGGCCGAAGTCGCGCGCGGACGCGCCATCATTCCCGCAAACATCAATCATCCCGAATCCGAGCCGATGATCATCGGCCGCAATTTCCTGGTAAAAATCAACGCCAACATTGGCAACAGCGCCGTAGCATCATCGATCGAGGAAGAAGTCGAGAAGATGCGTTGGGCGACGAAATGGGGCGCTGACACCGTGATGGATCTCAGCACCGGCAAAAACATTCACGCCACGCGGGAATGGATCATTCGCAACTCGCCCGTGCCAATCGGCACGGTACCAATTTATCAGGCGCTCGAAAAAGTTGGCGGCCGCGCGGAGGAACTCACCTGGGAAATTTATCGCGACACTCTCATCGAACAGGCAGAGCAGGGGGTCGATTACTTTACCGTCCATGCGGGTGTGTTGCTCCGCTACATTCCGCTCACCGCCCGTCGGGCCACGGGCATCGTCTCGCGCGGCGGCTCGATCATGGCCAAGTGGTGTCTCGCGCATCATCAGGAAAGTTTTCTCTATACACATTGGGACGAAATCTGTGAGATCATGGCTGCATACGACGTCAGCTTTTCCATCGGCGACGGACTGAGGCCAGGCAGCATTGCTGATGCAAATGATGAGGCGCAGTTCGCGGAGCTCTACACTCAAGGCGAGCTGACCAAGCGCGCGTGGGCGCAACACGTGCAGGTGATGAACGAAGGCCCCGGCCACATCCCCATGCACCTGATCAAGGAGAACATGGAGAAACAACTCGAGTGGTGCGACGAAGCCCCGTTCTACACGCTCGGTCCGCTCACTACCGACATCGCGCCTGGCTACGATCACATCACCAGCGCCATCGGCGCAGCGATGATCGGCTGGTACGGCACAGCAATGCTGTGTTACGTCACGCCGAAGGAACATCTCGGATTGCCTAACAAGAAAGACGTCAAAGACGGCGTCATCGCCTACAAGATCGCCGCGCATGCCGCCGATCTGGCGAAAGGCCATCCCGGCGCACAATATCGCGACAACGCCATCAGCAAAGCACGTTTCGAATTTCGGTGGGAGGATCAATTCAATCTCTCACTCGATCCCGAAACCGCGCGCGAGTTTCACGACGAGACGCTGCCTGCTGAAGGAGCAAAGACGGCTCATTTCTGTTCGATGTGCGGCCCTCATTTCTGTTCCATGAAGATCACTGAAGACGTACGCAAGTTTGCAGCGGAACAAGGTGTATCGGCCGATCAAGCATTAAAGGTCGGCATGGAACAAAAAGCCCGCGACTTCGCCAGGTCCGGAGCAGAGATTTATTCGAAAACATAGTATTCAGCACGAATGCGCTCCTGAGGGCGGTCCCACAGACTTTGCGAACAACATGAAGATCGAAATGCTCCATATCGGGATGAAGGTACGCCATCCGGAATATGGCGTTGGCGTGGTAAAATCGCTGACTGAACAGACAGCCGAGATCGCGTTCGAGGACGCGCCGCGAAAAATTGCGCCGGCTTCCAGCGATCTTCAGCCCGCGGAGGCGACCGCTAAGCTGAGCGAGTTAGAGATGCCGCTCGCGAACCTGATCCGCGATACGGCTCACGCAGTGGTGGAGGCGCTCGGGCTGGAACAACAAGATATGGTCGTAGAAGGTCTAGCCACTCGATGGCAGCGGGGAACGCTCGTCATGCAACCGGCCGACAGTTCGCTTCAACCGAAAGAAGTCCCGCTCGAGATATTCTTCCATAAAATCGTGATGATCCGGAACAACCTGCGAGTTCTCGAGCAGAAGGTGAACGCGAGCGATAAGCTTAGCGAGGCCGACAAGGTCGAGCTGCAACAGTATATCACGCGCTGTTACGGATCGCTCACAACGTTCAATATCCTTTTCAAGAACAAAGACGATCAATTCCGCACCGGCCGCTGAGATCACTCACGCTGAAAAAATGCGCGGAAAGTTACGCGAAAGCGTAAGCTCACTTACTTAGTGAGACAGATTGATCGGTCAATTTCTGAAAACGTGGATCGTTACGGAGAGGATCGAACATGGCATCGAGCTGGAGCAGCGCAGGCGTGAGCGGTGCACGTGCCGCCAGTGCACCCTCGGATGGTATCGACAACAACTTCTGTAACGCAGCGATGGCGCGGTCCGGCTCTCCCAGTTGCGCCGCCACCCGCGCAAGAACCTCGATTGGGGCGGGACCATCGACCGCGTCTTTTTCGAGCGGAACGACGTTCATCGCCTGCTCCGACAGAGCGAGCGCGGCGGCTTTGTTACCAAGGGCCATATTGGTCAGCGCTAGGTCTCCAATGAGAAGATAATTATCCGGCTGTTCTTTGAGGAACGGTTCCAATTCGCTACGCGCCTGCTGCCAGCTTTCCCGAGCGGCAGCATGATCGCCGGCGATTTCTTGCGCCCAGCCTAACCAAAAACGCAGCTCGCCAATGTTATAACCCAACGCCGGATCAGGCTGGGCAAGTAACTCCTTTAGCCGAGAGATGATTTGGCCAGGTCGCCGCTCCAGGATCGCCTGGTAGACTTGTATTTCCAAGGCCCCGGTATCGTCGGCATTTGGATGCAACGGAGCGAGGAGTTCGGCCGCGCGCGGGAGATCGCCCTGCGCTTGCGCAATTGCCGCCTTTTGCGCAAGGGTGTCTACGTCGTCCGGTGTAATATTGAGTACCTGATCAAACTTTCGCACCGCTTCGGGAAAACGGCGCACTATCATGTAGGATTGGGCGTGCTGGGTGAGCAGAGACACGTTGCGTGGATCGAGGCGCTCAGCTTCGTTGAAGTAGGACTCGCTCTGGTCCCATTGGCCACGACGGCGTGCGACGTAGGCTAGCGATTCGGGAATCTGACTGCTATTTGGCAGGAACTGACGTGCCTGCTCAAAGTAACGTACCGCGGTGTCGTAATCCCTCAGACAGGCGTAACTGTAATATCCCCTGGCCAGTATGGCCTCGCCAAGATCTGGCTGCAGAGTGAGCGCGGTTTCGGCTGCGTGCAACGTCTCTTCGCGGAGCGCGACCGTTGGTTGAAGACTCAGCGTGAGGTAGCCGAGCGCATCGACATACGACAGCAGCGCCCAACTAAGCGCGAACCTTGGATCTAACCGCACTGCTTCTTTAAGATATTTCTGTGCGCCAAGAGTGTTGGCGGGTGAGTTTCCCGTTTTCAGGCTGTAAGCCAGGCCACGCAGATAGGCATCGTAAGCTTCAGTATTTTCTGTTGGTCTGGCGGTGATGATTTGTTCTTCCTGCCGGGTAAGTTTGGCCCGCAACTGATCGGCAATCGCTTTCGCCACTTCACTCTCAACGGCAAAGATGTCGGTCAGTCTGCGATCAAAGGTCTCGGCCCAAAGATGCGAATCATTCGCAGCTCTGATCAATTGCACATTGACGCGCACCTGATCATTTGTTTTCTGGACGCTGCCTTCCAGGAGATTGGCGACGCCGAGTTGGCGTGCAATCTCAGCGGGACTTTGAGAGGTGTGCTTGTAACGCTGCGTTGATGTGCGCGAGATCACTTTGAGATCTGCGATCTTTGAGAGCCGAGTCAGAATCTCGTCCTGGATCCCATCCACAAAGTAGGCATTGGCTTTTTCCTCGCTCAGGTTCTCAAATGGCAACACCGCAATGGATTTTTCATTTGGTGATGGCCTCGGAGCGACGAAGAAAAAAGAGTAGGCGAACGCGGCCACCAGCAATGCCACTGCCAACCCGAGTAACACTCCGCGCTTGTGACGTTTGATTCGGCGGACGATGAATCCACCACGGGTGGGACCTTCCAGTTCCAGTTCACCCTTTAGGCTGCGGAGGTCGGCGAGCATTTCCCTGGCGGTCTGGTAACGTTTATCCCTATCTTTATGCAAAGCCTTTTGAACGATGGCTTCGAGTTTGAGTGGAACATCTGGCAACAAGCCAGATAAAGGCGCGGGCTCCTTTGTCAGGATAGATGCGATGCAGTCGCTTGGGGTCTCGCCTAGGAACGGCGGGGTTCCTCCGACCATCTCGTAGAGAACAACACCAAGGCTCCAAACATCTGAGCGCGCGTCGACCTTCTGTCCTCGCGCTTGTTCCGGAGACATATAGCGACCCGTACCTAATATTAAACCGGGCCGCGTTTGCAGTACCGCCGTCATTGCCGCCTCGTGATGTTCCGATGCCAGTCCTTCCTCGATTAATTTGGCAATCCCAAAGTCGAGCACCTTCACGTATCCGTCGGGTCGGAGCATGATGTTCTCTGGTTTAATGTCGCGGTGCACGACGCCGGCCTCATGCGCCGCGGCCAACGCCGAGGCCACTTGCATGGCAATTTCCAACGCGGCGCGCAGATTCATTCTCCCCTCCGCTAGCGACGCCCGCAGCGTCAAGCCTTCAATGAACTCCGTAGCGATGAATTGACGGTTTCCCTCAGCGCCGATCTCGTAAACCGTCAGAATGTTCGGATGATTTAAAGCCGAGGCATTCCGGGCCTCGGTTTTGAACCGGCTCAGCTGCGCTTCGTCCGCCGTCAGGTACTCCGGGAGAAACTTGAGTGCGACTTTGCGCCCGAGCTGCATGTCCCGCGCAAGATAGACCTCGCCCATTCCACCGACGCCGATCAGCCGCTCGATCAAGTAATGACCAATCAATTCTCCGATCAATGCGCCAGCTTTTTCGCCGACCACGAGCTCGGGGGCGACTTCAAAGGCCGGCGATTCGATGAAATGCTCTGTCCGCTCGTGTGAGGCGAGCAGAGACTTGACCTCGCGACACAAGTTTTCGTCGTCGCCGCAAGCTTCATCAAGAAATGCGGCCCGCTCCTCGGGTGTGCGCTCGACAGCTGAGTGGAAGAGATCGTTGACCTGTTGCCAACGCTGAGCGTTCATCGGGTTTCTTCCTCGGTCAGCGCGCGATGAAGCCAGGCCTTGGCCATGGTCCATTCGCGCTCCACTGTCCTCGGAGAAAGTTTCAGGAATTCAGCCGTCTCTTCGACCGTCAAACCGCCGAAGTAGCGCAGCTCGACGATCTGACTTTTACGCGGGTCCTGCACGGCCAATCTTTCCAACGCTTCATCGAGGGCGAGTAATTCCTCCGATCGCGTTTCTGTTACTAATGCAGCTTCATCCAGAGTTACTTTCAGCGCGCCTCCGCCACGCTTGAGTGAGCGACGTTCACGGGCATGGTCAACCATGATGCGTCGCATCAACTGCGCGGCCGCCGCGATAAAGTGGGTCCGGCCTTGCCACACCGGCTTCGTATCGTCGACGAGCCGCAGGTAGGCTTCGTTGAGAATGGCGGTGGTTTGTAGGGTGTGGCCCGCGCGCTCCCGGCTCATGTAATAGTGAGCCAGCCGGTGCAACTCGGGTTGCACCAGCGGAAACAATTTCTCAAGCGCCCCCTCGTCCCCTTTGCTCCACTTACCGAGCAGTTGGGTGACCTCTTGTCGCGTGGATGGGGGCGTCCTCATACCGGCTGCTCGACGCTCTAAAGTCTAACACGGCTGGGGGATTAATACAGCACGGCACGACGGTGGTTTTGAAAAAAAAGCAGCCGTGGCGGGTTCCAGTCGGGATTTCCGCTTTAGCAGATAGAACCGGCTCGAAAAACACGCGCCGGATAAACCAAAACGAAAGCAAAACCTCAACATCAAGTAAAACATATGCAAACGATACAATCCAAAACTAACTCGAGGCATTCGCTCTTGCTGGCGATCGCCACGCTGGGTTTAACACTCATGTTCAATCCAGCGGCTGCTCATGCACAGGAACCAAGGGACCGGGTGGCTGATCTTCACCGCGACCAGCTGTCACGGTTCGACCTGGTACCAGCTTCAGATGCTATCGCGAACTGTGAGAGCATGCCAAACCCGGCGGCAACCGTCGCCGTTTTTCCAAGGGAGGATATTCGCGGTGTGGATACACTGGATCTGCACGCCTCGGGACTGCGGCCAAATACTACCTTTGCCGTCTTCCTGACCGAGCTGCCGGTGCCTCCCTTCGGCGCGGTTCAATATATCGGGGACTTCACCACGAATGCGGCGGGCAGAGGGTCTGTCCGCGTGGATGCCATCATCAATGAGGCGTTCGCATTTAACAACATCACCGGGGTTCGTACGGAACTAAACCACGTCGTCTTCTGGTTCGCCGATCCAAACGATGACGAAGATTGCGTACCGGGTTCTGCTCCCGGCCACTTTGATGGAGACGATGAGTCCGGAGTCGCGGCAATGTCTTCGAAGAATTTTCTTCCTGGCGCGCCACTGCCCTAACCAGCAACACCGTTCTTAATGATCGCGCGGAGTGGGAGCGCCTTAATCGGCGCTCCCCTCACTGGGAAGAAAAGAAAGAACCCATCCCATGAATCCATTGATGCAGTTCAAACCAACAATCCCCCAGAGAGAAACCGCGAACGACAGAATTCGTTCGCACACCTTGGAGTAGCAACTATCAAAATCATGCAATCGTTAGCGTCAAGGAAATCTTTCCATCGTACCAATATTCAGTCACCCCTGCGCTCCCTTGGCCGGGTCTTTCTGCCTTTGGCCGCCGCGATTCTGACGCTGCTGCTTTCAACAGCGAGCAGCAGCTTTGCCGAGAGCGCCACTTGGAAGGCAAGTCCTGCCGATGGTGAGTGGTTCAACGTGAACAACTGGGTGCAACGGACCATCCCTAACGGCCCGGGCGACACGGCAACGTTCGCTTCCTCCAATCGAACAAGCATCGACATCGCATTCAATGTCGAGGTCAACGGCATCGTGTTTAACCCCGGGGCGAGCGCGTTCACGATCGCGACCAACCCCGCGGCCGTGCCGGTGATAACCATCAGCGGCGTCGGCATCACGAACAATTCAGGGATCGTGCAAAACTTTCTACTTAACCGTGGTGCTGCACAGATGGAGTTCCTTAACAGTGCGACCGCAGGAAGTTTAACTGCCTTCACCAACTTTGCCACCGGCATAACGTTCGCCCAAACCTCGACTGCTGGCAGTGCTACCTTCAATAACACTGGTGGCTTTGTCACCTTCACCAACAGCTCGACTGCTGAGGATAGCACCTTTAACAATAATGCCGTACTCTTTTTCGATGGCAACGCGACCGCAGGCAATGGCACCTTTAACAACCCTGGCTTCATACAATTCGGCGAAAATCCCGGCGACGCCGCAACTGGTGGAAACGGCACCTTTACCAACCCTGGCAGCGCAGACAGCACACTAGGTGGCGGACTCATTGTATTCCACTTTGGCAGCGCAAGCGATGCCACCTTTATCAACGATGGCGCCACCGCCAGTGGCGGAATCGCGGGCGAAACGCTATTCATCGACACTGGCGACGCGGGCGACGCTACGCTGATCGCCAATGGCGGTACGGGCGGAGGTAACGGCGGTTCGATTCAATTTGCTACTGCTTCCACCGGCGGCACGGCCCGGGTGGAGGTTTTTGGCAACGGCAACCTGAACATTAGCCGTCAGGACGCTCCGGGTGTGACGATTGGATCGATCCAAGGAAACGGCGCTGTATTCTTGGGATCCAACAACCTAACCGTTGGCACGAATAACTTGGGCACGACCTTTTCCGGACTAATCCAAGATGGCGGAACGAATGGCGGCACGGGCGGTTCGCTAACCAAGGCTGGGACGGGCAAACTGACTCTCACGAAATCGAACACCTACACCGGCGGCACCACCATTACGAAAGGCACGCTGCTGGTTACAAATAGAAGCGGTTCCGCCACGGGCACCGGTTCGGTGCGGGTCAACGCCGGCACTCTCGGAGGAACAGGCCGGATCTCAGGCGCCGCTACGATCGGAACGGTAACAACCGCGGCGACTCTGGCTCCTGGGAATGGCACGCGACTTGGCGCTCTTACACTTCTCAATACGCTCACGTTCAACTCGCGAGCGACCTACAAGGTCAGCTTGAACAGCAACGCCGCCACACCCGCCCAAGTGGTCGCCAGAGGCGTGAAGCTTAACAGCGGTGCGCTTGTCTCGATTAGCGATCTTGGCACCAGCGCGCTCCCGAGCGGCACAGTCTTCACGATCATCAATAACACCGGCGCGACCGCAATCGCAGGCACATTCGCCAACTTCGCCGACCGCTCAACGTTCACAGCAGGCAGCAATACCTTCCAAGCCAATTACAAAGGCGGCGACGGCAATGATCTCACACTGACGGTTGTGCCTTAACTCTGATCTGCTCGGCGAAAAACAACTTAACCTGAATCAACAACTCAACCTCAATCCTAACTAACCTATTTAATCAATAAACAACTCTACCACTAACCGACTCGTTACTACGCCGCCATTGAAGACGGACCGCTCCAACAAGTAAAAGATTAAAATACAGAAACAAAGAGGATATCTCCTATGAAATCTATGAAGGAAACGACAGCTTCTCAATCCGCATTCTTTAATCCACGCATCGTACTTGGTTTTGTGCTTTGCTCACTCTCCGTCCTCCTGGCGCTGCTCGGATTTGGTGTTAACTCAACTTTGTCCGCCTTGGCCGCGGTGCCAGATCAAGGAGATGGCCAGCCCATCGTCGGTGCTTCATATAAGAACGACGTCTCCCCGGCGCTCCGCGATGGGGCACAGGGATGGACCCTCCAATTCAAGCTACAACACGAGGCCGCTGAGAACCCGAAGATCCCCAATAACCACCAGGATAGCCCTGACACGGTGGTCCAAGATAAATTCGTCTCCGCGCTAGCCCTTCTGGCACCCCTTATACCTAGCCCCATTCTTAACTTTGACGGCATTCGCTTTCCCGGTGTTGGATGTAATTGCGCCCCGCCGGATACCAATGGGTCGGTAGGAACAACGCAGTTCGTTCAGATGGTAAATGAGGGCTATCAGGTCTTTGATAAAGCCACTGGACGTTCGATCTTGGGCCCAAATAGCATCGAGTCACTCTGGAGTGGCTTCGGCGGTGCCTGCGAGAATTTCGGCTTTGGCGACCCAACGGTGGTCTTTGACAAGGCCGCCAGCCGTTGGGTGATCACCGAATTCGCGAGCAGGACCGGCAACATCCCGGTCACTGACTATTGCGTCGCGGTCTCCACCACTGACGATGCGACCGGCACATACAATCGTTATGGCTTTCACCTCAGCAACAACTTCATCGACTATCCGAAGCTTGGTGTTTGGCCCGACGCCTATTATCTGAGCGTTAACCTATTCAACTCATCCGGCACGGCATTTCTTGGCCCTCAGCCTTACGCCTTCGACCGCGCGAAAATGATAGCTGGCATGCCGGCTACCTTTGTTAAGTTTCCACCATTGGGCTCCAATCACGCTCCATTTTTGCCTTCCGACCTAGATGGTAACATCAAACCGCCGCCTGGTGCGCCGAACACATACGTGGAATGGCCTGCAAGTGGTTTTTACAACGTATACCACTTCCACGTAGACTTTGTCACGCCAACAGGCTCGACCTTTACTCTCTTCGCAAGCCCGCCCGCTGCCCCTTTTACGCAGCTTTGCCCCACTGCTCGTGCTTGCGTGCCTCAGTTGGGGGCAGGCGGATCTAGCAGCCTGGATGGGATTGGTGACCGCCTAATGTATCGACTGGCTTACAGACGATTCGCGGGTGGACACGAATCGTTGGTTGGAAATTATACGGTGAAATCGAACAATGTGGCGGCCGTCCGCTGGTTCGAACTGCGCCGTGTGACGGCCGGACCAGTAAGAGTCTTTCAAGAGAACACCTACCAGCCTGACTCAACCCATCGTTGGATGGGTAGTGCGGCGATGGATAAGTTCGGCAATCTCGTCATCGGCTTTAGCGCCTCAAGCCCTACCATCCATCCGCAGATTCGCTACGCGGGGCGACTGGCGACCGATCCACTAAATACTCTGGCTCAGGGTGAAGCCCATCTCTTTAATGGCGCGGGTAGCCAACTCGACACCGGTAACCGCTGGGGCGATTACAGCTCAATGGCCATTGATCCAGTGGACGACCGCACCTTCTGGTACACCACCGAATACTATGATACAAACAGCAGTTTCAACTGGCGCACGCGGATCGGCATCTTTCACTTCTAGTAATTCGCCGAAGTATCGCCATGTGGGAGCCGTCCAGCCCGACTTCCTAAAGGTCTCGCCTAACGGGCGTTTAGGTTTTAGCCAATCGAGCGATCTTAGAGAGTTCGCGTAGCAAAAGCCAGAAATCAGTCCGAGTTAGGGGCGGGAACTAAAGCATTAGATCAGCCAGATGGCCGCCCCGCTTTGACGAGGCATGGAGATCCCAGGGCCAACACACCCATCGGGTATTTCGATGTAAATGACAGGCTGATATTCAGCAGTTTCGTCCCGACCTCCCCCGGCGACGGAAACCTGTCCTTCTCCGGCATAGTGTTCAACGACGCGCGCATCGCGTCGGTTCGGATCAAGACCGGAGACGTCACCCCAGGGCCGGACGACGATGCGCGTCATGACATCGTCATGATGGACGATTTTATCTACGACGAGCCACAGTTGCTCAAGTAGGAGATGATGTTCCCTGGTAGATACTATGGAAGTGCCGTCCAACCTGAATGCAACGGCCCACCCCATGGAATCTAACGAGAATAAAATGAGCTGCCGGGCGGCAACGAGTGTTGAACGGAGTAAAATGATTTAGCCAAACAAAAACCGTTGCACGGTAGTCCCCCGGCAGCCGATCGTCGTTCGCCGCTCTTCGGAGCGGCGAACTTTGTCTTCAAGGGTTGGACCGTTTACGTGAACACCTGATTGTGAGACAATTCCTCTGTGAGCACGGATCAATTGAGCGATGATGAGGTCGATGAACCTTTCAATGGCGCCGAGCTGAGCGAATCTGTTCTCGCGCAGGATTGGAGCTCTCCGAAAGAGGAGGCCGCGTGGTCAAACCTGTAGCCGGCGAAATTGTTGTCATACCGTTTCCGCGAACCGATAGCGGAAAGCGTCGACCCGCTTTCGTCATTGCCGATCTTCTAGGCGCCGATTTGATTCTCTTCCAGATCACGAGCCGCGCGCACTTCAATGGTTTCGCCGTTCCGCTGGATAAGAGCGATTGTGAACGCGGCCAAGTTGATCAGCCGTGCTTCATTCGACCGCAACGACTGTTCACACTGGAACAACGGATCTGCCTTCGCTCGATTGGAAAAGTCACTCAAGCGAAACTCGAAGAAGTATTAAAGAGAGCGCGCGAGTTCTTCATCGACTAACGAAACCGAACTGACGTGTCGTTCGGGCAATAGGAGTCAGTATCAATACATGAAAGGAGTCAAGATCGTCGGACTGGTTGCGGCGCTTGTTTGGGGGCTGACAGCATTAGGAGCCGCGTCGGGTTCTGAGAGGGCGAAGATGCGCGCGATCGTTATCCACACCTATGGCGGACCGGAAGTGATGAAGCTGGAAGATGTGGCGCGACCCGAGCCAGCGGATGATGAAGTTCTTATCCGCGTCGTCGCAGCTTCGATCAACCCGGTCGACGTGGCGATTCGCAAAGGTTACCTGGCGGAACTGGTCGGCAATTTTCCGCTCATTCTGGGAATGGACGTGGCCGGTATCGTCGAAAAAGTCGGGAACAAGATGATTAAATATAAAGTGGGCGATCCAGTCTTCGCGTTCTTCACCTTGAAAGGCGAAGGAGGCTACGCGGAATTTGTCACGGCAAAAGAAGACGAGCTCGCGCCGAAACCCAGCACCGTCAGTTTCGCGCAAGCTGCCGGTGCGGGAGCGGCCGGCGCGACGGCATGGGAGGCATTGATTGATACGGCCAATTTGCGCGCAGGCCAGACCGTGTTGATTCACGGCGGCTCAGGCGGCGTAGGTCATTTAGCGATCCAAATTGCGAAGGCGAAAGGCGCAAAAGTCTTCGCGACAGCTTCTACCGCCAACCAGGAGTTCCTGCGGAAGATGGGAGCAGACGTCGCCATCGACTACACCCGGACAAAGTTCGAAGACCTCGCAAAGGATGTGGATATCGTGCTGGATACGGTCGGTCGAGATACGCTTGAACGTTCTTATGGCGTGGTGAAAAAAGGCGGAATCATGGTGTCGATCGCCGACGATCCGAAACCGGCCGCCCTGGAAGCGCATGGCATTCGCGGCGTGTCGTTGCGCTGTACGCCGAAGGCCGGAGTGCTGGAGGAATTGAGCAAACTAATGGAAGCGAGAAGGCTTACGCCGGTGATCTCGCAGACTTTTCCGATGGCGCAGGTGGTGCAGGCGCAGGACCAGATCGCGACAGGTCACACTCGAGGCAAGATCGTGTTAAGCATCGGCGAGGATCCCGTCCACCGAGCTCGCTAGAATCTCGATTTTCTGTCGAGATAGCCGTATCGGCTGCAACATGACGACTCGCAGACGGCACGCCTGCTACCAGAGATGAGCTACGGTCGGGACTGGCATTTTTCGGAGAAGCCGATGTCTGTTGACGCTTCAACGTGGAACGCGTTGTCCCTAACGCGTTGCTAACTGATGTGCGGCTTTGCCGCCTGATAACTGCCCCCCCGGCGATCTTTTTGCCATCGTCTTTCGCCACGGCGAATCTTCGATCGGAGAAGCCGATCCACGTTGGTGGCACGTCACTTCTTCAAAATCGGAATGATTTCTGTTTGGATTGGTTGCCCGGTGACTTCGATGTCTTTGTCGGAAACGTAAACGTTAATTTCCGATCGAACGCCAAACTTTCCTTCCATATAAATTCCGGGCTCAATTGAAAAACAAACGCCCGGAATGATGCGCCGCGAATCGCGCGTCTCGAAATCGTCGATGTTCACGCCGTTACCGTGCGTTTCTTCACCAATCGAATGACCAGTCCTATGGGTGAATTGTTCGCCAAAACCTGCGCGTGTAATTACGCCGCGCGAGACATCGTCCACTTCGGCGCCGCGGATCGCTTTACCTGCGCGAACGTTCTTGCGCAGGAAATCGACCGCCGAATCGCGCGCTTCGCGCACAATGTTGAATATACGTGAGTACTCGTCGGGAACAGTTTCGCCCACGTATCCAGTCCAGGTTTGGTCGGTCGCGACTGCTTCCGGTTTGTCCAATTTCGTTGCCGCATCGATCAACACAAAATCGCCGCGCTTGATCGGTAAGCTCTTATCCTTTGTCGGCATGTAATGCGGGTTCGCGGCGTTCGCGTTCACTGCGATGATCATAGGCTCCTGTTCCATCCCTTCTTCGCTATAGCGACGGAGCATGAACTGCGCGACATCCCACTCCGTGGTTGATTCGTTGGCGCGGATTCGGCGTGCAATCTCGGCAAACGCATCCTGAATGATCCGATGCATTTTATCAGAGGCTTCCACATGCATCTGGTGTTGCTCCGGAGAAAATACCGCTTCGAATTTTTGTACGAGTTCCGCGCTCGTGACAGGCTCGACTCCAAACGAGCGGACGAGCTCGATCGTTCCGGCATCTACGCGTGAAATGTAGGGGATATCGTTCATCGGCGAATACTGCATCGCAACGCGAGGCTTCGATCCCTTCGCCGTACCCAATACTTCGCGCAGTCGCTCGTGTAATTCCTTCCAACCTCGAAAGACAAGTTTCTTGCCGGGAAGCGAGTCGAGTTTGAACTGCTCAATCGACTGCACAATTTTCACCGGCTCGCCCGAGGCCGGGACGTAGTAGAACCAGCGGCGTGACACGTGCATGTTTTCGTCCAGCTTCAAAATTCGATAAGCGAGCGGATCGCTGTGCCGGAAATCGTAAAAGAGCCAGCCATCCAGTTTGGTGTCGCGCAACGCAGCCTGAATTTCACTCACTCGTTCCGCCGGAGATTGTTGTGCATGCATTGATCCAACAAAAGTTAAACAGAGAATGATTACTGCGAAGAGATTAATGCCTGTCCGGCTCGGACGCTGCGCTTTCATCTGGTATTGAAATATCAGCCACTGGTCCAACGGCGAAGCACTTTCGCGGATGATATCACACTGCTGATCTCGACGCCGAACGCACGCGGTTACCATTCAGCTTCGTGTCACCGGGAGTTGGATGAAGAATTCGAAATAGTCGGTGCCGTGGGCGAACGGACGACCGATGAATGCTTCGAAACCGGGTTGGTCCGCCGGCACGTAACCGCTTCCAGGCAACCACGTGCCGTAGAGCCAATCGAGCGCGCGCAGTTCGAGTTCGATCGAGCCGCAGATTTTTACTTCTGCGACTTCCATTGCCGGGAACCGAAAATAACTAACTTCCGGACCTTTCGGTACGTGGTCGACTTCCACTGCAATATCGTAACGGCAAAGTTCGCTCGCGGTAATCTCTGGATCATCCCACATGTAACCGAGCCATTGTCCGTCGGCCAGACCGCGAGCTTCCGCCCACTGGATAAGTCGCGATGCCACTTCGAAAACCGCGCCCGGACGGAAGCAATCGAGCACCCGCATGTAAACGACGCCGCGCTCTGGCAGCTGGCGACGGCGGACGTCGAAACCATCGGGGTTCGTCCCAGGGTTCAGACGATCAAGCCGGTGCGCTTCTTCCGGACCGTTAACGACGATCTGCCATCGTTCGCGCTGGTTCGCGCGGTAGGAAGCGATGTCGAACCGGCTTGGTGGAACGCCATACCGTTGTTTGAAACTGCGAGAAAAATCAGCCGACGAAGCAAAGCCGGTTGCAAGGGCGATATCGGTTAGGGAGTTTTGCAGTTTCGTTTTCCAATTCTTGCGCGACATCATCGCGAGGGCGCGTTCGAGCCGGACGCGCTTCACGAATTCGTTCAGCGATTCGCCAATAAGCAGCCGAAAAATGCGGTGAAAATGAAAAGGTGAAAAGCATGCTACGCGGGCCACTTCTTCGAGCCGGATCTGTCGCTCCAAATTGTTCAGGACAAAATTGACCGCGCGATTAATGCGATCGGCATAGTCAAGCGATTTGGTCGCGTATTTTGAGGCTGAGTTTCGCAAGATTTGTAAAGCTAGTCTGACATGCAGTGAGTTAGAAATCGCAAGTAAAACCCAATGTTGCTATGAATCTCAATACCTTCCTCGATGAAGTAAGCTCAATAGGACAACTGATCGGACGTTCCAGTGTGCTAATCACGTGTGCCATGATTTCGCGTGTGAGCATGGCCGGTTCAGCGCCGACCCAAGCACCGGCCGAGTCGGCCAAGCAAAACGCAGTCGACGTCGGCTCGGGGCGCATTGCCTGGTTCGACATCACCACGCCGAACCTGACCGCTTCAAAGGAATTTTACGGAAAGCTTTTCGGTTGGACCTTTAAAGCTGTCCATGGAACCGAGCACGCGGTGGAAATCAACTCTAGCGACACCAAGATCGGAACGCTCCGGGGCGCGGAAGGTAAAATCAGTCCGTTCAACGGAGTGGTTTACGTGCAAGTGAACGACCTGGAAGCAAGTTGTAAGAAGGTAAAAGATTTGGGAGGGACGATTGCCGCGGGCTTCCCTTTTAACTTACCCGGCGGCGCGGGGGCTATCGCTCTGGCGCTCGATTCCGGAGGTCACCCGGTGGGGCTGTATTCCAAGACGCCTCTGCAAATGACCGCCTCGCCTAACTAGTCAGTCTGAATTCTGGGGCACGCGTCTCGTGTGCTGATAATGGCGCCTCGCCATTACAAACTTTTTCCGGAAGATCGACAATCGACGCCCGGCGAAACCTTGCCGAGCAAAGGCAGAAGTGTACTTATCAGGGGTAAGAAATAAAGTCGACGCGATGATACCGAGCGCCAAGGAAGTCGAACATGCACGCGAATTGTTGTCGCGATATCTACGGCCTACGCGCCTCGCGGCGGCGGAATCACTCGCGCAACGTTCAGGCGCACGCGTCCATCTAAAAATTGAAAGCGATCTCCCGACCGGCTCGTTCAAGCCACGCGGCGCGTTGAACGCTTTGTTCACAACCGCCCGGCAGAGCCCGGTGCCAGGAGTTGTTGCCGCGAGCACCGGTAATCACGGCGCCGCGGTTTCTTACGCCGCGCGTATCGCAAAAATTGGCGCCACGATTTTTCTTCCGGAAAATCCGAACCCGGTGAAACGCGCACGCATTGTGGCGCTTGGCGCAAAAGTAGTCGAGCGCGGCACCATGGGTGGATCGGCAGCGAGTGAAGGCGCCGCAGAGTTTGCGCGCGAGCACGGCCACTATTTTCTCGACGATGCCAGCGATCCGCTGGTTCCGGCGGGCACCGCCACCATTGCCAGTGAAATCCTGGACGAGATACCAGCGCCTGACGTCATTTTTGCCCCGATGGGTGACACCGCGCTGATCCGCGGTGTGGCCGCTGAAGCGAAGCGTCGTTCCCCGGAGGTGCGCATCATCGGTGTTCAGGCGGAACAGGCGCCCTCCTACGTGCGATCATGGCAGCAAGGGGGAGTCATCGTCACCGATACATGCGACACGATTGCGGATGGGTTAGCAACGCTCCATCCGCTCGAAGCAAATGTGATCGCCATCCGCGAATTGGTGGATGAAGTGCGTTTGGTTTCGGAGTCGGAACTGCTCAACGCGATCCGCATTCTTCTGCTCGACGAGCACGTAGTTGCGGAAGGTGCCGGTGCAGCGGCGACGGCGGCGTTCCTTCAGGATCCATCCGCTTACGCCGATGCCAAGGTTGTTCTGTTGGTCACGGGCGCGAATCTGTCCCCGGAAGTTCTTCGTCGCGCGGTCACCTAGAAATTTCAATACGCGATTCGAGGCCCTTGCGCGGCTATGAGTGAAGCTCAACGCGCCGAGTTGCTGTGGCCTGCTCGCGCTTTTTTCCATTCGTCGATCACGCGCTGCTCGATTTCGCGCGGCATTTCTTGGTAGCGACTGAATTGCTCGGAGTGAACGCCGCGTCCGCCGGTAAGCGAGCGCAGGATACTCGCGTAGCGGTAGAGTTCCATCGCCGGAACCTCAGCGCGGACGATTTGAAATTGTCCGTCGACATCAGTGCCCAGAATTCTCCCGCGACGGCTGGAAAGATCGCCCGCGACTTTGCCCATGCAGTCCTCGGGGATGCGCACCTCGATCAAATTGATCGGTTCGAGTAAACAGGGCCGCGCTTTCATGAACGCTTCCTTGAACGCCCAATAGCCGGCGACCTGGAATGCGATGTCCTTCGAGTCCACAGGATGCATCAGGCCGTCGTAAAAATTTGCCTCGACATCTACGACGCGACAGCCGGCGAGAATTCCTTCCGCGCACGCGATCTCGATGCCGCGCTGGACCGACGGCACGAACACGCGGTCCACGCACTGGCCTGAAAGTGATTCGCTGAATGCGATGCCGGAGTTGCGCGGCGCAGGCGCGAGCATGAGCGCAACCTCTGCGAATTGACCTGCGCCGCCCGTTTGCTTCTTGTGCCGATACCTGTGCTCGGCGCGGCCGTGAATCGTTTCGCGATACGGCACACGCGGCTGGATGAGATCGAAATGAAGGCGGAACCGCCGCCGAAGGCGCTCCGCGATCACTTCGAGATGCAGTTCGCCTTGCGCGGAAATAATCGTCTGATGCAACTCCGGATCGACACGGAAAACAAATGCCGGATCCTCATTGTGCAATGTCGCGAGCCCCGCGGCCACTTTGTCCTCTTCACCCCTCGCTTTGGCTTGCAGCGCGGCGTGAATGTTCGGGCGCGGATATTCCGGCGCGGGAAGCTTTACGGGATGATTCGGGGCGCAAAGCGTGTCGCCGGTGTGCGTGTTTTTCAGTTTCACCGTCGCGCCAATGTCGCCCGCGCCGAGACGCGACACTGTCTCACGCGTGTGACCATTGAGCAGAAAAATTTGTCCGATGCGTTCCGTGATGTTGCGGTTGGCGTTGAACAAATCGCCGCCGGCGGTGATTTGCCCGGAATAAATCCGGAAGAACGAAAGCTCGCCAAAGTGTTCTTCGTTCATGGTCTTGAACACTTGCAGCACCGGCTCGGCGCCGCCGACTTTCACCTCGACCTCGGAGCCGCTGCGCGCGTCTTCTGCATCGACCTTCTCGCGATCGAGCGGCGAGGACCCGTACTTCGCAATGAATTCGAGCAGGCGCCCGACCCCGATGTTCGACGTGGCCGACGTGCAGAAGAGCGGGATGAACATCTGCGCCTGCACCGCCGCGTGAATGCCCGCGCGAAATTCCTCCTCCGACAACGACCCCTGCTCGAAAAATTTGTTCAGCAACGTGTCGTCCGATTCGGCAATGAGTTCGATCAATTCACGATGCAGTTGGGTAGCGCGGTCGTTCCATTCGCCCGTCGCGGGCTCCTCGCGAAACTTCCCGTGCCCGTCTGTTTCATACGTCACCACTTCGTTGCGCAAGACGTCGAGCACCGAGGAAAAATTCGGCCCGGGATTGATCGGCACGTTGAGCGGAAAAACTTTCGGCCCGTAATGCGCGCGAGCGTCGGCCAGCACTTCGTCAAAATGCGCGTTCTGTTTGTCCACGGCGTTGACCACGATCACCTTCGGGATGCCGCAGTCCGTCGCGCAATTCCACACCCGCTCCGTGCCGACGCCGATGCCGTGTTGCGCGTGCACCACCACGAGTGCGAAATCCGCCACGCGCACTGCCGCAAGCGCCTCGCTGATGAAGTCCAGATAACCCGGCGTGTCGAGGATATTGAGTTTCTTGCCCATCCACGTGCAGTGCAGCAGCGAAGTTTGCGTGGAAATCTGGTGCTGCTTTTCGCTGACGTGACAATCCGAAACGGTGGTGCCTTGTGCGATGTTGCCCATGCGCCCGATGGCGCCCGCACAGGCCAGCATCGCCTCGCTTAGCGTCGTTTTGCCCGACGACGCGTGACCCACAATGGCAAAATTCCGAAGGTCCCCTGCAGAAGGCGTGGCCATAACTCAAATCCGCTCCTAAGCAGGCCTCTATTTCGGCGCAGGCGCAAGCTGAAATCTTCGGCTGGTTGTGCAGGCGCCGTGCTCGGACATCCGGTCCATCGCGCGCAGAGATTGGATCCACTCTTGTAGCCACGTCGCTGTGCGACGTTCTAGGGATCAGAACGCGCTGTTACGGATCGCTCACCACGTTCAACATCCTGTTCGAAAGCAAGGACGACCAGTTCCGAACCATCGTAGTGGACAAACCGAACGGCTGAAAATCAGTTCTTACCTCGCTTAAGAACGCCGCGTTACTGATTCACTATTCGGGAACCGACGATGACAATTTTACCATCATTTTGCAGAAGCACCTTCCAGGCGTCCTGACAACAGCTGCCGATCAGGGCGATCGGTGCTGGATGAGCGTTTGAAAATCGCTGGAGTCCTGGGGATAGAAGTATCCGGCGCTCCACAGCCCACCTACCGGATCCACGGTCACGTCGAACAGGTAGTTCCCCCCGTTGGGGCGGTTGGGCGTGGACTCGATGCGCCACTGGGTTCCATCCCAGCGCTCGACGAGCGAGATGACTTGGTGACCATCGACCGTTCGATATCCTGCCGCCCAGACCTGGTTCGTCGAGACCGCGGCGATGGACTGGAGGTAGTTGTAGGTCGACGAGAGGTGAGGACTGGGGACCACCGACCACGCCGAGCCGTCCCAGTGGAGGAAGACCGGCTGGATGTCCAGGTTGGCGGGGATGGAGTAGCCGACTGCCCAGACATCCGTGGGGCTCACCACCGCGACGTCGTTCAGGTAGACGTCATCGGCGCGGATCGGGGTGGGGACCACGGCCCAAGTCCTTCCGTCCCAGTGCATGGCTAGCGCCTGGTACCCATCGCTGAAGTTGAGCGAGTGCCCCACGGCCCAGATGTCAGAGGAGGAGGTCCCATCCAAGGCAACGAGCTGCCGGTATTTGTCTTTCGGGGTCGGCGATTCCCTCCACTTGCGGCCGTTCCACCGCACGACCAGGGGCGCGGAGCCGATCGGGGTCCACTGCCATCCCACCGCCCACACGTCGTTGCGAGCGAAGGCCCGCACGTCGTAGAGCTGGTTGGCGCCATAGATCGGATCATCGCTGGGATTAGGGCTGGGGACTACAGACCAGGCAGACCCCGTCCAGTGCTCGATCAGGGTGGTCGACGTGTAAGTGTCCCAGGGGCCGGCGGTGTAGCCGACCGCCCACGCCTCGGAGAGAGACACCGCCGCCACCCCGTAGAGCCAATCGCCCGTGCCTTCCCCCACATTGAGGGGCTCGACCAGCGTCCACGCCGATCCGTTCCAGTGAGCCGAGAGCGTCTCGTACAGTCCCTCGTCACCGATGTAGTACCCGACCGCCCACGCGTTGTTGCCCGCTGAGGCGTCGACGGCCACGAGCCAGTTGGCGCCCTGCTCGTTCGGACTCGGCACGATGGACCACCGGGTGAAGGCATCCGGCGAGCTCGCCCTTGCCGGATCACCCACGCCGACCGCCAGCGACAGGGCCACACACACAATGGTTAGGGAACACAGCCGAGTCGCGATCGCCGATCTGCGTTCGAGATTAAAGTTCGTTGTCCGATTAGCGTCGCTCGTATTTATTTCCGCCGCTCTCATCTTATTCGCTCCTCCCATGTTCTTAGGTTTGCAGAACGAGAACTAGATCGCGCCTCAACCTTTCTACGGTTTTGGCATCCAAGTTGAAACTACTCCTTTGCCGAAATCACCGTCCTGCTCCTGATGAGAGGCGGGTCGCATCCGCTTATTCCGCAGGCTCTCATTATTTTTGACTAACGACTCAGGAGCACCAGCCGATGAAGGCAACCGCCCCATTGCGAAACAACCTCAGGGCAAGCCGAACAGCTGAGGAACCGAATACGCATGCCGATGCAGCGCGCGGAACGTTCACTTTAGCCGAAATAAGTTTACCCGCCGTGGTGGGCGAGCTTTCTCCAAAATATTTCAGGAAATAAAGTTTGCCGATTTTCACGACCGAGATCACAGAGAGACGAACCAAAAATTGGATGCAACATCACGTTGCCTCGAGACATTCTTCCGAAATCGTCATGATTCGGAATAATCTGCGAGTTCTCGAGCAGGAGATAAACGCGAGCGGCAAACTGAGCGAAGCGGACAAGTTCGATCTGCAATAGTATATCACGCGCTGTTACGGATCACTCACCACGTTCAACATCCTGTTCAAAAACAAGGGCGACCAGTTCCGAACCAGCACAGCGGACAGCCCAAACGCCTGCGTCAGCCGCGCCGAACGAATCGAAATTCGGAGAAGCGGTGAGATAGACGGGCAGCCCGAACGGCGAGAATGTGGGGATGCCGTCGAGTCAATCAGCCTGCGCCGCAGAACGGCTGAGTCAACGGGAGCGCACGAATCAACTTGCGCCGCGGACTTGATACTATACGTGATTCCCGTATAGCATCTTAAGATGGCTTTCGGGACACTTCCTGATCACGTTCGTAGGTTCCCAGCCGGGGCGTTTCCGCCAAGACTGCGAGCGTGGCGCAAACGGAATGATCTCTCGCAGAGCGAGGCGGCTTTGAAATTGCAGATCTCGAAACGAACACTGCAAGAGTGGGAGCAAGGTCGAGCTGCGCCACGCGGTTTCGCGCAAACCGCAATCGAAAAAGCCATTCGTGGCTAGTGTGTCTAAAACGGGTGCGATACAGAAGACGTTCTTGCTATACGTGAGTCACGTATAGCAACACAATAG
This sequence comes from Verrucomicrobiota bacterium, assembly GCA_046732875.1. Lineage (GTDB taxonomy): Bacteria > Verrucomicrobiota > Verrucomicrobiia > Chthoniobacterales > UBA10450 > Udaeobacter. Next base: position 36,694 of record JBKPOB010000033.1, read on the forward strand.
CAAGTCATGTTCGTATCGCTTCAACAAGACCAACAAGGCGAGTCTCGACGATCTGCGACTCGGTAGCCGCTATGGAGTACCGTCACCGTGAAATTGCCAGTATGCGCCGGCGGTCACCGAAAGTCCTGCCGGGTGCAGATAAACCAGACCCGAATCCCACGTCGCAACGTACAGATGATCCGCCCCGGGCTGAATGTTCACTGTTATCGAAGTCGGCTCGGTATAGCCGACCGCGGGCACCTTGTGCACCGTCAAAACATGAGGTCCGGGTGGCAGCAAAGTGCTATAGGTATGACCCTGTACCACAGTACCTACGGGCCTGCCGTCGATCTGCAAACTGAAAGCCAGGTTCCATCCGAAATTCGGCACTCGGTCAACAACAAGGCGACCAGGCGCGTAATGATGATTAGACCGATAGTAACTGGCCCCACCTTGTGCAACAGTTCCGGTGCAAACCGCGCACACAAAACAAAAACCCCAAAGAAGGTTCCTCGCGAAGCTGTGTTTTGGTTTCATAACAGAGATCATACGCCTCGATCAGGTTTTGCGCCAGCCGCTGATGCCAGCAACTTTCATTCTTTCCGAACGCGCCGTTTTGCTCTGCGTTCGATTCAATTCGACGCGAGATAGATTGGTAACGCACGGAACGCGAGAGAAAGTCAGGTGTACAGACATCAATTCCTGGCTTCGATAAAGGACAGGCTGAGTACCGCGGCAGTGAAGAGACCAGCATTGGACCTTTGCCAGGAGCTTTTTCTCGCTGATCGCGCGCGCTGACGAAGAAGAGGCCGTGCTTCAAATCTAGGGCAACTGCTCGAATAGATTCCGAGTGGCTCACCGAGCCTCTTCAAGTTCGGCAATCGAAAATCCGCAGCCGAGCCGATTGGGGACCGGCTAGACAGAACACGTCGCGATTGGGAATCGCGCGGGTGGACGGCAACGCAGCTAGGTAGCTGGGATGAGGATGTGGGCAGTCCGAGTGATCAAGGCAAAGCCGCGATGGGAAGCGGCGAGTGAGCTGGGAAGCGAGTGAGTTTCAATGTTGCCCATGCGCCCGATGACGCCCGCGCAGGCGAGCATCGCCTCGCTGAGCGTTGTTTTGCCCGACGACGCGTGACCTACCAAGGCAAAATTCCGAAGGTCCCCTGCAGAAGGCGTGGCCATAACTCAAATCCGCTCCTAAGCAGGCCTCTAATTCGCTGCAGGCGCAAGCTGAAATCTTCGGCTCGTTGCGCTTTCGACGACGATCCGAATTCCGGGGAGCGCGCGCGTCTCGCGTGCTGGCGATGGTGTCCTCGCCATCGCGAACTTTCTATGCAGCCCGCGGACACGCAAATCGCGAAACCTTTCCGATTTCCGAAATAAGTTTACCCGCCGTGGTGGACTCACCGTTCAACATCCTGTTCAAACACAAGGACGACCAGTTCCGAAGGGGCGCAGTGGACAGGCAGAACAGCTGAGATCATATCCGCAATCCGCAGCGGAGCCGATAGGATCGGCGACATAGAAGGCAAAGCCGCGATGGGAAGCGGCGAGCAAGCTGGGAAGCGAGTGAGTTTCAATCTGCAATTATCTCGTCGCGGATCCATGACGACATCGGTGACGTTACCGCAACCGGCTTCTCATGCACAAAACAGGAATATCGTAGCTTGACTGCCTTCTGCGTTGTAATCTGAGCGCGCCATGGACAAAGGCGCACATTTTTTCAAATGTGATTTTCAGGTTCACACTCCTCGCGATGCTGGTTGGAAGGGTGGCGATGCCGTTACAGACGCGGAGCGGAAAGCATATGCGGAAGAACTTATTCTAGCCTGCCGAAAAAAGGGCATTGGAGCGGTCGCGATTACCGACCATCATGATTTTGTCTTCTTTCCGTATATCAAAAAGGCGGCAGAAGAGGAGCTCGACGACGAGGGCAAGTCCGTTCCAGAAGGGCGACGAATCGTTGTCTTTCCTGGCATTGAACTGACTCTAACGTCGCCCAATTGTCAGGCCATATTGATTCTTGATGCCGATTTTCCCGAGAATCTTTTCGAGAGTGTTTTAACGACTTTAGCGGTTTCCGCTGCGGTTTCGTCCGCGTCCCACGCTGCTGAAGTTCAACGGATACCTCAAGATGTAGTTGCAGGGTTGCCAGAACTCTATGAAAAGCTGAATGCGCTCAAACATTTGAAAGGACGATTCATTGTTCTGCCGAATGTAAGCGAAACGGGATACGGCACGCTGTTGCGATCAGGTTTCGGAAATTTTTACAAGACAATGCCATGTGTCGGTGGCTTCACAGACGGTCCCGTGTCGAAATTTGGTAAAGGTGCATTGGATATAATCACTGGTAGGGATAGAAATTACGGATTTAAATCGATTGGAGTTTTCCAAACTTCCGATAACAGAAAGAGAGATCACTCCGACTTAGGCACCTACACGACCTGGGTAAAATGGTCTGAACCAACGGCCGAGGCTCTTCGGCAAGCATGTCTCGCCAAGGAGTCGCGATTATCGCAAGAAGAACCAGATTTACCGAGTTCTTGGATCACTACACTAAGTGTGACTAACTCAAAATTCTTGGGCCGAGTCAGTCTTGACTTTAACCAACAATATAATGCGATCATTGGAGGTCGGGGCAGCGGAAAGTCGACGTTGTTGGAGTATTTACGTTGGGGACTTTGCGATCAGCCCGCCGAAAGCCTCGATTCCGATATGGCTCCGGTGCAAGCAACGAGAAAGAAGTTAATAAGCAACACACTTCTCAAAGTAGAGGGCGAAGTTCATGTGACTTTCGTCCTCAACGGGATTGAACATATCGTTAAGAGGAGTTCGAAGACTCAAGAGGTCTCTCTGAAGGTCGGCGACGGCGAACTCGCTTCGGCAAGCGAACAAGAGATCAGAAATCTACTTCCGATTCAGGCATATAGCCAAAAGCAGCTCAGCAGCGTTGGCGTCAGATTGGAGGAGCTGAGACGCTTTGTCGAATTGCCGGTAAAACAAAGCCTTGATCAAATTCGCTCGGATATACGTGACATCGAAGCAAAAATCAGGGTCGCTTACGTCGAGCTTATTCGAAAAGAGGAAGTCGAAAAGGAAATGAATGAACATAGCCTAGAGATCGACTCCCTAACTAGGCAGGTGGACTCTCTCCGAAAAGCCCTCAAAGGTCTATCCGCAGGCGATCAGGAGACTATTAAACAAAAAGCCCTATTCGATAACGATGAGTTGATAATCGAAGAGTTAAAAAACGAATTGGCGAGGGCCGCGGAGTTGGTTAGCTCGCTCGAAAACGAATTCGGAGAAGGTCTTGAGAGCGAAAATGTCGAGGAATTGCAACACCCGGCGCTGATAGAGAAAATTCGGTTACAATTCTCTCTCAAGTTCAAAGAAATTAACAAGCAGGTCAGCGTTCTTTCAGGTTTGTTCAAGGACGCTTCTCTCGAGGCAGTAAACAAAGCGATTGAAGAATGGGACAAAGCGAAAGAAGCCTTCGATAAGAAATATGAAGCTGCAAAAGGTCGAGCAAATGTAAACCAGCAGCAGTTGAAACAAATTCAGGATACCGAGAGGCGGGTCGGAGAGTTGAAAAAAATCCAAATAGCGAATCGGAATACCTTGTTTGCTTTGGGGGACCCCGCGAAGACCTATGGAGAGCTACGCGCGCGTTGGAATGATGCCTATACAAAAAAGATTAAAGTGCTTGAGAAGCAGTGTAAGGACTTTTCGTCGTTGTCGAACGGGTTAATTAAGGCGGAGGTAAAAGGCAGTGTCGATGTTGAGTCGTTGAAGAAACATTGCAAGATTGCTTTCGCCGGCTCGAATATCAAAGAGCAAAAGATCGAGAACCTTTGTGAATGTGTTCTCGCTGCAGAGGATCCTGTCGCGACGTGGAGCGGCATTCTTACTGACCTTGAAAAATTGGCCCGACACGACGCTGAAAGCACTGACCCATTGCCAGCGTGTCCAATAATCGACAAATGCGATTTCAAGCCTTCTGAGAAATCGCGAATTACTGCGGAGTTTGATTATGAGAGATGGCTGGACCTTTCATTAGCAGAGTTGGAATTCAATCCAGTGTTTCAATACTGTACAAACAAGGCAAAGAACGAATACATCGCCTTTGTGGACGCCTCCGCTGGACAGCAAGCGACGGCTCTCTTTACGGCTTTGTTAAATCAAGAGGGCGCGCCGTTGATTATAGACCAGCCTGAGGATGACGTTGACAGCAAAGTCGTTAAGGAAATTATTGAGCGGATTTGGACTGCAAAGAGTAAACGCCAACTGATCTTCGCTAGTCACAATGCTAACTTTGTAGTCAATGGAGACGCGGAATTAGTGATCTGCTGCGACTATTTGAAGGCCGGAGATCAGACAGCGGGCACAATCAAACTTTCCGGCGCGATTGATAACGAAAAGATTAGGAAAGAAATAACGACAGTTACCGAAGGTGGAGAGGAAGCGTTCAAGCTCCGAAAGGAGAAGTATGGATTCTAGCCATAACGAAGGTGGGGATAAAATGGGGTCGCGTCTAAACATTTGACATTGAATTAGCAGGGTTCGTATCACGAATGTTAAATGTTGAGATTTTGACCCCAACTTTCCAACAACTTTCCAAACTTTCCCCAGCCGGCTAGTCTTTATCCCTGCTTCGGCTCGTAAATCAGGATCGCAACGCCGTCTCCAACTGTCTGTGAACTGATTAGCTTCATCGATTTCTTCTCATTCATCTCGTCGAAGAGTTTTTTGCCGCTGCCGAGGATAACCGGAAAGACCATCAGCCGTAACTCATTGATCAAATCATTCGCCACTAACGCCTGCACCAACCGGGCGCTCCCGTGGACGAGGATGTTGCCCTTCAGTTTCTACTTCAGCTTGGTGATTTCCTCGGTCACGTCACCGTTCAAAATTGTTGAATTATTCCAGTCTGCTCTCTTCAGCGTCGAGGAGACGACGTACTTCGGCATGCTGTTGAACTTGTCGGCGAAGTCATTCTTCACAAATGGCCAGGCCTTGGCAAAACCTTCGTAGGTAATGCGGCCCAATAACAGTGCTTCCGAGTCGAACGTTTCTTTGAGCTTGAACTGGTTACCTTCGTCGCCGCGGTTAATCTTGAACGTCCAACCGGCGTGCTTGTAATC
>JBKPOB010000034.1:0-8392 GCA_046732875.1 Verrucomicrobiota bacterium
TTCTACCGATGGACGGGTCCGCGCCAGCGAATGTTTGCACCCAGTGAATTGATCTCTGGCAACTTTGTACACAGTGACGAGTTCCTACGACTGGCAATGAACCCGGGCGGCGGCTCTGGAGGTACCTGCTTTGGAGATTCAGGAGGGCCTGATCTACTTGGCGGTACAGATATCGTGCTGGGCGTCAACTCGTACGTCACGAACATTAATTGTTCAGGCGTGGGATACTCCTTTCGTATCGATACCCCTGAAGTACTCGCGTGGATCAACAGCTTCCTGTAATCTGCGCGCTGGCCTTGTATGTGTCCATTGTGTCCAAAAGGTCGGGTAGGATTCATGTCTCGTTTGCCGCCGATGATCGCCTGTTCGACCGCGAGTATAGAGTCGCGCTGATACGGGCGAAGCCTGGTCATTTGCTCGGGCGGAGTATCGAGCAGGTAGCTCCTACCCGCAGAGTTGTCGTTAGAGAACCGTTCTTCGAGCGCTTCCGGTGTGTGAAAGTCGCTTAAATGACGCGAAACGAGTTTTCGCGGGCGAGTATCGACATGCCAAATCAGCGCTCCGTTGCTTGAGTAGAGAAAGGGAACCCGAAATCCGTTCCATTCACCGGCTGCAGCGAATACGCCGCGCGCATATCGCTTTGCCTGCTCGAGAACATTCTGCGGATTTACCGCGACCTTTTTTGCTTCCACGATGCCGAGCAATTGTCCGCCGACGAACAACCCATAGTCTGCGGGGCCGTTCGCTGTGGGAAGCTCTTCGACAGCAATTCTGTGCGTTTTAGAGGGAGTGCCGGCGGAGGGGCTCGAACCCACACGATCTTGCGATCACTGGATTTTGAGTCCAGCGCGTCTGCCAGTTCCGCCACGCCGGCATTGGGGCCGGAGCGAAAGAATACGAGATTCGCATGCAAGCTCAACCTTCGCGCGTGCTGTAGAGTGCCTGTCCGCAGCGCGTTCTGGTTGCGAGGAAACACGCGATCCGCTGGGGACAGGGGAGACTAAAGCAAATCAAGGGCACGCAGGCCGCGAGGTGGCCCAAGAACTTCGCGAAGGACAATCGCCGCGCGCAAACTGGATTTTGAGGTGAGTAACGTCGCTATGTCGGTTCTTGAATCCTGCGTTTTAGTAACTTTCCGCGTTGCGGCTGCGTAAGCTTCGGCGGGCGCTTTGACGGATGGAGATGACTCAATTGGCAACGGTCCTTCATGAACTTCGAAACCGGACGCGGTTGCTATGGGTGGTGGAACGATTTCCTCTGCACGCCTGATTGTCCTCGGTGGACGAATTTCTTCTTTCGATATTACGTCGCGTTTGCGTCGCGCTTCTCGAGGCAAAAACAACGGCCGGCGGGGCAGTGATATCGGGGGCTGCACAGGCGCGACGGGTCGAGGTGGAACGTCTGTGCGAGGTACGACAGGCGGTGGCGGCCTTGAACTTGGCGGTTGGCCAAGTGCTTCTAGCAACTTGCGAATTTGTTCTTCGCTTGAATCTCTTGAAGCGCGCGGGGTTGGCGAAGATGTTCCCGGCCTCGACGATCGCTTAGTCTGATCTTTGCCTGTTTTGGCTGCTATCTTCGCCAGGAACTGGAACAAGACAGCAACCGCGACAAGCAAAAGAAAAAGGAGATTATCGAGGTGCGCTGCAAGCATGGATGGCATTGTTAAATCGTTGAAGCGTTCAAGTCAGAAACTTCTTACTTCTCACATCTCACGTTCTCAATCAGATCACTGATCACCTTCCCTCAGTCCGCGGTCTTTCTCCACCTGCGATTGATTCTCGCATCGAAGTATCCGCCTGCACATTTTTCATCCGGACGTAATCCATTACACCAAGGTTGCCTGAGCGAAATGCGTCTGCCATCGCCTGTGGAACGAGCGCCTCGGCTTCTACGACTTTGGCGCGCATCTCCTGCGTCTTTGCACGCATTTCCTGCTCGACAGCCACCGCGGCCGCGCGGCGAACCTCGGCTTTGGCTTGCGCGACGCGTTTGTCGGCCTCGGCCTGTTCGGTCTGCAATTTCGCGCCGATGTTATCACCGACATCCACGTCGGCGATATCGATCGAGAGAATTTCAAACGCCGTGTTACTATCGAGGCCTTTGGCCAACACTGTCTTAGAAATTCGATCGGGATTTTCCAACACTTCCTTGTAAGAATGGGCTGAACCAATCGCGCTCACAATCCCTTCTCCGACTCGGGCAATGATGGTTTCTTCTGTCGCGCCACCGACGAATCGATCGAGGTGCGAGCGCACCGTGACTCGCGCCTTTACTTTCACACCGATACCATCCTGTGCGACACCGTCGATGGTTCCACGGCCCATCGCCGGATTGGGTGCGTCAATCACTTTCGGATTAATGCTCGTGCGCACCGCTTCCAAAACCGTCTTGCCCGTTCCTTTGGTTGCTAGGTCGATTGCACACGCTCGGTTGAAATCGAGTGAGATTCCGGCCTTATCAGCAGCAATTAAAGCAAGCACCACGTGGTTCACATCGCCACCTGCGAGGTAATGCGCTTCCAATGGATCGCTGCGAACGTCCAAACCGGCTTTCACCGCCGTGATGCGATTGTCTACGATTAAACCAACCGGCACTTTCCGCAGACGCATTCCGACCATCTTACCGAGACTCACCGGCGCATTTGCGATGCGTGCCCGGAGCCAGAGGCCGAAAAAGTTGAAAAGAATAACCGCCAGCACGAACGCGAACAGCGCCAGCACCGCGATGCCGACAAGATAGAGCGATTCCATATTGGAGCGGAGATTATCGGAACTGAAACACCGCGGGAAGTTCTAATTGGTGGAACGCGTTGTCCGCAATGCGTTGGCACGGGAATGCGGGTCCAACGCCTAACTGATCGTCTCCGGCGGAGGTGATCCAGCTCTGGATAACCAGGTTCAAGAGGGCCGAGTTTTTTGCTGGCATTACGCCGCGCTTTTCGATAGAAACACAATTCCCATGATTTCGGCCTTAGGGGCTCGCTAGGATCGCGACACTACTCCCAATGCATACGCTTGAAGAATGGCAGCAGTGGTATCAGGCAGTTAGCATACCAGATCCGCGTGCTCAACCGGCTCAAACGCCTCATCGGCCATCCGAAGAACCTTTACTCGAAGCGTGGGACAACCGTTTGGCCGCGCAGAATATTTACTTCGATATGTGCGTCGCCAAGAAAATTGGGCAAGCACATGTTGCCAATGAGAAAAGTGTCGCGTTTCTTCGAACCGATCAAGGATTAGCGAAACCCGCAATAGAAAAGGCCGTGGCTGCATTTATCAGTGAGGGCTCCTGGCCGGCTCTGACACATCGTGAGCATTTGCATCTAATCGTTCGCATTCGGCTCGCCCGGAAAGTAGTAGCAGCGATTCGCGACGGCACGCCCCAAGGCATGGTTGTTAAGAGTCAAATGCCTGATCTTGGAAATCGTGAACACGCTATCCAGTGGTTTCTTGTGGATCTTTGGAATCTCGGTGGCAAAGCATTTCTTGCCGCAATGGCCAACGATTTCTCAAAAAGGCGAGAGGAATCTGTAAGCGAGAAGAACCAAATCGGACAATTAGTCAGCGAACAGACATCTTGACTGGCGATTTGATGCTCGGGGCGGGACTTGAACCCGCATGCCTTTCGGCATACGCCCCTCAAACGTACGTGTCTGCCATTCCACCACCCGAGCTTCCTCGCGCGAGCGCCAAAACTTTCCGCAGTCCACTGCGGCTGGCAAGTGTGCTTTCTATTTCTGGTCTTACTCATGCTCGTGCTCCTAATCATGATCGAAACTCGAATCGTTTGTGATTCGCATTAAAGTTCGAGCATCGAGCATGAGCACGAGCATGAGTAGGAGTGAAGAATGGATCAAAATCGATTTGCACATTCATACGCTCGATGATCCCAAAGACGCGGTCGATTATTCAGCGCATCAATTGCTCGAACGCGCGTGCACACTTGGTTTTCGCGTTCTTGCGATCACCTTGCACGATGCAGTCTTTAGTCGAAAGGAAGTCTTTGAAGATGCGGCGGCGATGGGGATTTTGCTTATCCCTGCCGCAGAGATGCGTCTACACGGCGCAGACGTCATCGTGCTAAATGTGACCGCCGAGGAAATGGCGGAACTGAAGAGCTTTGATGATCTGCGGCGGCTTCGGGCACGGCGCGGCAGTTCCATTTTTACAATTGCACCGCATCCCTTTTATATGTTCGGCGGCTCGATTGGATCGCGGTTAATTCGAGAAATAGATTGCTTCGATGCCATCGAATTTTGTCATTTCCACATAGGCCTCTTTAATCCGAATCGCCGCGCGAAAAGAGTGGCGTCGCGCTTTGGTAAACCATTAATTGCCACGTCCGACGCGCATCGGTTGCACGCGTTTGGCCGTCATTACACGAGTATTCCGATGCCAGCTGGGCTGACCACCGAAAATGTTTTCGCAGCCTTGCGCCGTGGTCCGCTGCGCCTAACGAGTCCTGCATGCACTGTTACTGATCTTGTGAGCGCGATCTATTTCGTTTTCCTTGCGCATCCATTTCGAGTGCGCAGGAAGATCGCCGCCTCGAAGAGACAGTCCGCGACCAGTGAAACCAAGGCCGCGCCTTAGGGTATTTCGACAAGCTCTAACGGGAAATCGATTCAGGTGCCAGGTCGTAGATTGCGCCCCAGTCGCCCGACGCTATACGTTGCGCGGTCGTTTCCCATGGTCGGCTGCTTCCCTGATAATTTGTCGTCTCATCACGTCCCCAGAAGATGTAGCGGACCCCCAGAGCCTTGGCGGCTTCGCGCCAGTTCGGCGCCCCACGCATTAGGGCCGTTAGCTGCGTGTTGGGATCGTTGTAATCGAATCCTTCCGTCCACAGATGGCCTGGATATCCCAGAACAACTTTACGGCCTTGAAGCAAGAGCGGATGATTGTAGGTCGGGTAAGCAGCGAAGCGAGCCTCGATGGGCAAAGGCCGAACTGCCGTCCCAATTGCATCCAGTCTCGCGCGATCAATCAGTCCAAACCCCGGATGCCCCGCAGCCAGGCCGCCCAGCAACGTGACAAAACCGGAAGCGAAGAGTGCGATGCAGGTAACGACGCGTTCCGGAAACGCCCAACGCCCAATCAAATCGCTCCACAAAAAGGGGAGAATAAGAAAGTACCCCCAAACCATCAGTTTGAGATTGTCCCAGTCCCATGGCGCGGTTTGAACGAAGTACCCAATAGTGAAAATCACAACTGCGGACATCACAAACAGGATGTCCGCCGGTGGTTTCTTGCCCCAGCGCCAGCCAGATTTCCAAGCCCGCCAGCCACAAAGCGCCACCAATGCCAGGGAAAGCAGGACCCATAAACCAAAGTTCGTCAGCCAGAACTGAAAGAACGGTGCGATTACGCCGTTCCATGTCTTTTGTAACAGTGACCCGAACGCCGTAGCTGATCCAAAATTCGCAGAGCCGCCCAGTCGAAAGAAGGGAGCGCCGAAATCCGCCGAATCTTGCACCCAACCCGGGTGCCATTTCACCAGCGATTTTGCGCGGAACTGGTCGGTAACGATCCAAACGAAAAACGTTGCGGGAATTAAAGCAGCGCTGAGCAGCCCGACTGCGTGTCTCCTTATCGGCGCGTCACTGAAAATTTTGGGCCACGCTACCCGCTCGAAGAGTAGCGCAATAAGCAGCACGATCGTCAGAGCGATAAAGGTGTGCACATGAAAAAGGGGCATTGATGCGTAAACGGAAAGTTCGAGCCAGAAGGGCAGAGGGCCCTTGGTGTTGCCGCTGGCGTTGACTGCGGCTGGAGCGTTGTGGCCACTGGCGGTGACGGCGGCTGGTACGCCGGGGTCATCGCCTCTAGCTATGGGAGTGTTCCGAAAATATTTCTCCCGCCAATGCCACAGCAAAACCAGCGCTGCCGGTATCGCGTAAAGCCATCCGCGCTGAGTCACGAACATTGAAAGCGGAATGCTTTTCCAGGCGATTTTGTTGCCGCCCTGATAATCCAAAAACTTCAGCGTCTTCAAAAATTGGAAGCCAGCTATTCCACCGTTAAACAAAAAACCTGCCACCCCGAAGGTACCGCCCCATCGAAAAAACGCGTAGAACGTTGCGAGCGAACCGAGCAATCCCGTCCAAACCAGTCCCCGCATTAGATCAACGTGAACGAGGCAAAGCAGAGCGTTGAACAAATCGATCCCAGCCGGATACCTTAGTTTGCTAAAGGCGTAGATTGGGTTGTCCGGCCAAAGCGGGACGCCATTTGCGAAAGTCCTGATCAAGGTGATGTGGAGCGACAGATCGCCCAGATTGTTCGGGGACTGAATTTTCCAGTCGCCGCCGTCGATATAGAGCAACCAGCAAAACGATCGTACGGCAAACAGAGCAAAAAATGCCGCCACCAGCCAGAACAAGACTTTCCCGTAGCGTCTGGGAGCCTTGGAAGGCCTTGCCTCGGTACCGCTTGGTTTACCAGGGTCGGAAGTTCCGAGCCAGGCAGCCACGGCAAAGGCAACACCGCATATCAGCGCGAGAGCGGCGCTCAATGCATTGAGGCCGTGGCCGACCATTCCCAGAAGGAGACCGCAAACAACCGACAAATTGACAAAAGTTAGACCCGCCGAAAGCCACTTCATCGAAATGAGCGTTGTCTAGCCCGGCCCTGGCGTCGCTTTGGGCGTAGCAGTAGGTGATTTCCCGACAAAGTCCGGGGCTTTGCCCGGGAAAAATTCTTTGAACACTTCGGCCTTGAAGTAAAGCTTCGACGGATCCTGATAATTGCGAATGGTAATTGTGTCGGTGTAATACGTGCCTTTCAACTTCGATTCGACCTGTTTGATTTTGTCTTGCTGCACCAGGAGAAAATCACCGTCAACGTTAGCTGGCATGTTTCCTCCCTCGTAGTAGCCGACGCGATCGAAGTCTCCAAGCATCCACGGTAGTGGATAAACGCTGGAGCGAATCAGGTGGCCAGTAAGGTGATAGTAGGCCGGATTCCGTTTAGCCAATGTAAGAAGCGGTTTGGTTAGCTTAAAGACGTCGTTGTACGTCTGCACGTAGGCGTAAGGCTCATCGGGCGAGCTGCAGCGGAAGTAGTTTAGCCAAATGGATGAACCGAGCGAAATGCACAAGATGACGCCTATAGCCCGATACGCGATCTGCAAATGTTTTGGACGAACCAGCAGAACCGCCGCGCCAAAGATAAACAGGAATGGCCACCCGAAACTGATGATGCACCAGGGCGTTTTGTATTTGATGTAACTATAGGCAAACAGGGTTCCCACCCCGTAGATCGCCAGATAACGCAGATTGAGGTTGTTAAATTTTTGACAAAACACGCAAAGAATTAATCCGACCAGCATTGGCAGTTCGTAGCCGAGAAAATCAGCGCGGCCGCCTTCCAACGAAGGCCCCATCAGTTTCAACCAATAATCCCACGGTTTTTCATGGCCGTGACCCGCGGCGCCAGTCTCGGTCCAGGCCTTAAACGCTTGATACAGACCTTTAACGCCATTCCAGTTAAGAAAAAACCCGGAATAGAAAACGACGATCGCGGCTGCCCCCACACCGAGGACCATCGCAAGATCGATATACCTCCATGTTTGCTTCGCTGGCTTGGTGTCGGGAACGCGGCTTAGCGCACAAGAAACCATCAAAACCGGAATAGCAATGACTGCGCAAGCGAGATGAATCGCGTAGGTTTCCTTGGTAAGAATCATCCCCGCCATTCCCATCCCTGCATACCAGAGGTAATTCACCCTTCCCGCTTTCCAAAGGCCGAGTAGCCCCAGGATGAACATCGTCGAGAAAAATTGCAGCCACACTTCGTGGATCGCGTATCGCCCGTAGAAAACAAATCCGGGGGAAACCGCCATGGCCAAAGCTGCTATTCGACTGACGTTTCGCCCGACCAACGGCTCGAACTTTAAAGTCAGCCAGACGCAGGCAATGCTCACGAGTATCACTGGCAGGCGCAACGCCCAGAGATTCCGACCAAACAAACTTTCCGAGAGAAGCAGGACGTAGAAGTGCAGCGGCCCGTGATAATTCGTCGGATCGTACCTGTAAAACCCATTATGCACGACCTGATCCACAAACCAGCCATTGATGCCTTCATCGAAATGCGGCGGCTTGATACCCAGCAGAAAAAGACGCAGGACCGCTGCCAACCCCAGGATCAACCAGGGAGTCCAACCAGTCTCTGCCAGGCGGGCTCTCCACATTTCCAGGTAATCGCGCAGTCCTAAGATCGCGGGAGAATATTCTGCTGGCGTGTCGCCTTCGCCGCTGCTAGTACGCGCTGCCATGCGCATCCTCGTAACCGGTGGCTGTGGATTCATCGGGAGCAACTTTATTCGGTATATTTTGCAACATTACAAGCCCGCGTACGTGAGCAACGTGGATGTGCTCACTTACGCGGGCAAC
>JBKPOB010000035.1:0-15620 GCA_046732875.1 Verrucomicrobiota bacterium
CCTTGGCGCTTTTCGCCGGGCTGACTGCTTCGTTCAGCCGGGCAGACCGGCATTGGACGGCGCTGCGTGCTTGCATTTATGCCACGATCATCCTCGTGGTCGCCATGACTGCTGGCCAGGTCATTCTCGACGCGATCGGTATTCACATGCACTCGCTCAAAGTGGCCGGCGGCATCATTCTGTTCCTGTTCGGTGCGCAGATGCTTTTCGGAAAAATGGACGAGAAACCGGGAAGATCGCCGGAGGAAGGACGCGATCTCGCGGTGTTTCCGCTGGCGGTGCCTTCCATCGCCGGGGGAGGCGCAATGATGGCGGTGATCGTCCTGACCGACAACGATGTTTATACTGTGCCGGAGCGGATCGAAACCGGCGTTGTTCTTCTGGTGGTGCTCTTCCTGACCTATCTACTGCTGCTTTTTTCGGATGCGATTCTGCGAGTGATCGGTCGACAGGGCGCGTCCGTCCTGGTGCGTGTAATGGGACTCATCCTTTGCTCGCTGGCGGTGGAAATCGTGCTGACTGCGCTCGGTGTCGGCCCCTGGGCGACGATGACGCCGCACTAGCGCGGTAAATGGTTGAGAGTTGAGAGTTGAGAGAGCAAGCGAGTCACTTGAATCGTTGAATCGTTAAAGCGTTGAAGCGGGGATAGTGACGTGTAATTCGGGTTTTGCTTGAGTCGAGCCAGCGCGTTAGAATCTGAGTGTGACCACGACGCAAATCATCGAAGAAATCAAGCGGCTCCCTTCGAAAGAAAAAGTCGAGGTGCTGACCGCGTTGCTTCGTTCGCAGAAGACAAAGCGTCAGCTATCCGGAGACGAACTCGTTGCATTAGCAGATCAGATGATCGCTACCAAAGATCCTGAAGAGGCAGACCGGAAAAGGAAATTCTTTCAGGCTTTTACGGCCGCTAATCGATGCCTCGCATTCGACGCGAATGCCTGAGCCGCTCATGGCGCACGTCATCAGGCGAGTTCGACAACGCGAGATTTCGACTCCACAGCTGGGCTGCTCGCACGATAGCTGGCCACCGATCCAGAAGTGCCGGAGGGTCAATGGTTCAAACGATTTCCGGAAATGATTGACTGCGGAGAGGGCGCGCTGGTTAAGACGTTCCTGCGAACGGGGTAGGTAGCTGCTGGCGAAGAAGTGATCTAATACGAAGATTCGGTGGCGGTCGTCGCCGCGACCACCGCTACAGAATTGAAGGCGACATCCACCTTAAGCGGACCAATACAGCAGTCGCGTTTCTTGTAGCCAAAGAAATGACGCAGCAGATGAGCATTTCAGTTTGATGAGTCACTGGTTTTACAACATGATCGGCTTCGGTAGAGCGGCACAAATTCAGGAAGGAAACGAAAATGTGGTTTGAGCTCATTCTTGCCGCCGCGTTCGTGGTCTTGTACGTGGTCTTCTGGGCCTGGTATTCTCAAGGAGCGGGCAAGCTCACTCAAGCGGAGATCGATCGATACCTGGCGATCATCGAAAAGCTACCGCTGCCTGAGAAAGGGGTTCAGGCGTTCATTGCTCGTCTCCGTCCATGGGCCGAGGCCGACGATGGCAAGCCGGTCTACATGTTTAACCTCATGCATTTCTTCCCTCGGCTGCAGACGTTTCCCGGCGCGTCGGAGTTCAAGGGAACGCCCGAAGAGGCCAACGCGCATTATGAAAAGAGCCTGATATGGCTCTGGTTGAGTCACGCATCTTATCCAACGTTCATTGGAGCTCCCCAAGCCAAGAACCTGATCGACATCCAGCCAGAGAGAACCTGGGGCAATATGACTGTCGTGCGCTATACCAGCCGGCGCACGTTTTGAAACTGATTTCCCATCCCACCTATGCGCCCCTCGCACCTTACAAGTTCAAGCCATGGACCTTGACTTGGTCCCGGTTTCTAGCGGCACGGTGGTGCCCGACCTTCGGTGGTTGGTAGGCGGCGGATTTGCAATGGTTTTCCTGCTGGTTGTGTGGGTACGCGCCGCCCTGTCGGGGTGACCAGCCACGCTTTCTGAAATACCTCCACGCGCGGCGCGAGGGCGGCTGGACGACGGCTGCGCCGCACTAGAGTTCACTCCAAGGCGGTTGATTGTGGAGAGTTGATTGCTGAGGGTCGGAGGATGTCCAGGGAAAATATCAGCAGGTATTTGGGATGTAATTGTCCAGCTACACGAAGCTGCATGCGAGAGTTGAGCAATACCCGCGGAAGTTTTCTAAAAAAATCGAGGTTTCGACAACTTCGCCTCGTTGTTTCCGTAGAAAGAATAAAGGGGGGAAAAGGGGACACTGGTGTGCGCTGGCCGCCAAATCGGGTTGACGTGCGAATAAAAGCTCGCTCTTTGTGTAATCTTTGTCATTCTCGGCGCGTGAGCGGCAGCCTTTATCGCTTTGCGCGTCCCGGTCACGTTCATAAGGGCGCATGATTATCTTTGAACATGTTGGCGAGGCCAAATAAGACGGTGATTGAAGGTACTGTTCGAGCGATCGTGCCAGCGAGTGAGGGTCATGGACACGAGATCGAAATCGAAGTGTGTCGTAATCTCTCGCATGGACAAAGTGACGACTTTATCCAGCCCGCAGAGGGGCAGTCCCTGATTCTCTTTGCGGCCCAAGCCCCAGAGGTGACGGTTGGCGAACGCGTTCGTGTGCAAGCGCGATTGCTGGCCGGTCCGTTCGGCGAGCGGACGGTTCTCGAACAACTCGATCCCTTGTCCGACCAGGCTTGATAGGGCTAAACCTCTGCCTGCAAGGTCACAATACCTTCATTCATTGCGATATTAGTAAGCACTACGCCTGAAGGAGAGCCCATATTTGTTCGTGTTGATGGCGTAGTATTGTCGTCAGCGAACGCGACACATTTATCCCCAGGGAAAAGATCCCCGCCATCGCCTGAATTCTTGAGTAGTTCCAGATCCTTGTTTCCATCCGCCTGTAGGAGTGCCACGAGATAGGCGAGCGGATTGTTATTATTTGATTGCCGCTCGTCGATATGCCAGATGGCAAGGCCTGAACCCGGAAGCGCAGCATCGAGACCTTTGGCCTGACGATTTTCGACAAGGAAATATTCCGGCCCGGTTGCTCCTTTGGCCCAAAGTCGGTAGCACTCCGTCTTTTTTTCTTCCAGCGTGTCGAGTTGGAGGGATTCTTTTTTGGTAACCACCTTCGGGTTGATCCAACCGAGTTTCCAGAGACACCAACACGACATTCGCGCGGGACGATTTCCTTTGCCTCCCCAAGACCCGCCTGCCATGAGGCACCAATCACCGATTCCATGAGATCGAAACGTCGTGTCGTAGAGATCGGGCAGTCCAAGTAGGTGACCAAATTCGTGCGAAAAAACACCGACGCGTCCGTCTTCCGGTTCTGTGGAATAGGCAAAGACTTTGACTCCCTGATTTACGAACGGCTGCGGAAGGGTCCACTTATGGGACCAGATCATGTTCTTTCGCTTCGTGGGACTTGGTTCCGCCTCCGCACCCCCGCCAGCATGGATCAGAAAAATCGCATCTACAAACCCGTCGTTGTCCGTGTCAAAACGCGCCAGGTTATCATTCCGACAAAAAATCGTCAGCGCATCGTTGAGCAATCCCGGCGTGTTTTGCGGATAATTAGTTCCGGTGCCGCTTTCAGTTGCTGTGTAGTAGCTGTAAGGCTGGGGGGCGCGCACATAGCCGATCACTTCTCCGGTTAAGTTCAACGCGCCATAGGAAAGCTGCCGGTAAAAATTCGTCATCGAATTCGAGTTCGCTTTGTCAAAGAGTAGTTGCTCGAAATCCTTCGCCGGCCGCATTCCCTTGTTGTCGGAAAAATCGACCAGCAGTGCAATGGCGTGCACCTTCCGTTTTTTCGGGCTCTTCGACTCAGCTGGAGCGAGCGCCGCTTCTGGACTAACAGGCGGCGAAGCAGGTCCAATGGTGGAGAGTTCGTAAGGGAAAAGAAGTCCGTCATTGAAACCAGCCCGCCCGACAGGGCTAGTCGCGACGATCCCCATGCGCCGTGCGATTTGCAGCTCCTGAGTAGAGACGATGTTGTGCTCCTCGAGCTGCTTGGCAATATTTTTTAAGACTTCGGGATGCGCTGTGCAGGCCGTTGCGCCGAGGGCGCGCATTTGCGATTGCCCTCGTGTCAAGGTTAGACAGGTCCTCTGTGTCCCCAAGTTAATTCCCGTAATGCACGTAATTAAACTCCCACTGACATGCGGGGTTTCGCACTATTTCGATCGATTTAGGCCGGTCGGCACCCCGTTCATGCTCGAATCGGTGATCCCGAACCTTGCATGGCGCCTACGCCTCATTCGACGAAACGGGAAACGCTCAATCCAGCAGGGTAAACTCGCTGATCTGCGTTTAACGCTTCTTGTATCCGAAGAAACCCGAAAGCTTTCGGGGATGATCTCGGCAACTTGCGGTGGCACCATCTGGTCCCCAGCTTCGTCGGCGTCGGCGATCCGTTTGAGGAGGTCCCGCGAAAAGATCGGCAGATATGAATCGAATGCTCTGGCGCGAGGTCACCAAGAAAAGAAGCGGTGCGCCTTCTAGCGGGGTCGTGGCGTCGGCTTTGCTTTGCCTGACTTTTTTTTACGTTGCTGCTGTCCGCTGGTGTCGGTGCGTTTCCCGCCCGCTTTTGCAGTAGGACGCGATTTTTGCGTCACCTTTTTGGATCCTGCTTTGCCGGAGCGCGCCTCAGCTTGGTTTCCCCTGAGGTTTGAACTATCCCTCTGACTTGCAGCCGCGGGTTTGTTCCCCTGTTTTTCAACACTTCCTCCTCCTTGGGATTGAGGCTTGGACAGATTCCCGGGCTTGTTTTCAGTTTTTCCCGCTCCCGCTGCGGGTCCCAGTTCCTGTGTCTTACCGCGTTCCTCGGGCTTGTTCACGCCCCCCTGTAGATTGCGATTGTTGCTTGCAGTCTCGCGCTGCGCAAGTTGCTCGGAAGTCGGCGGCACTTTCCTATGTTCCTCCGCGGCTTTTTCTTCCGCAGTCGGTTCTGCGTTTACCCCATTGAGACCGTGAAAACTGGCACCGCTTCGGTTCATCTCTTTATTAAGGACGGATTCGTCGGCAAACGTCTTCTCCACAGCAGCGGTATTCACATGCGTCACAGCAGTGTTGTAACGGAAAACGTTTCCTTCCCATCGTCCACCCCAGTAGCCGTGTCCGAAGTAGCCATGGCCGTAGTTAATGCCGCCGTAAAAACCGACAGTCGGCCCCCAGTAACCTTCATGAAAGACGTAAGCGCCGTTGCTGAATTGCCACCACGGCGGCGTCCAAAGTAGTCCGATTTGTGGCGGAGGTACCCAGACGCCGGGAACCCAATAATAACCCTGCGTGCCATAAGCCCAGTACCCCGGAGTCCAAATATAGCCTTCGACTGGGCACGGTGGTTGCTCAGCTACCGGCAGAACCGGCGGCGCAACATTGATCGATACGCCGTCCTGTGCGAACAAGGACGTCAAACGCACTGCGAGAAATCCAGCCACAATCAAGGAGCTCAGTTTTATCATCTTTGGTCCCTTACTAGGTAACGCGGATCAATCAGGTTCTGGATGCGGACGCGCGCGTGCTAAGAGAGGCAGCAATTGGAAAGGATGAAGTACAAGGCCAAGATCTTCGCCAGTCGCCCGCGAGTTTACTTCGCAACTGAAATCGGACGGAAGCGGCGCGCTCGCAGCGTTTAACGTTTCTTGTAACCGAAGAAACCGCGGGTGCGGATGATATCGGCGACTTGCGGCGGCACCATCTGGTCCCAGCTTTCGTCCCCGTCAGCGATCCGCTTGAGCACGTCCCGTGAAAAGATCGGTAGATATTTGGGATTATAGTTATCGAGCTGCACGAAACTGCCCCGGCCAACCAGATAACCGTAGAGGGGTTGCAGATCGGGTTTCACCTGCACGGTGTGAATGGTTTGTAGCTCTTCTTTGGGACTCTTCTGGAGCGGATAGACATAAACTTTTAAGTCGTTCTTAAAGAGGCGTCCGAAGTTCTCAAGAATGCCTCCGGGCAAGTCGGCATAATATTTCTCGTCGAATAACTCGTACACACTCGGCACACCCATGACGATGCCGATGCGTTCGCGCGTCCGCCATGAGAGATACGCGGCGAGCCGATAGTACTCGAAGTAATCGGAGATGAGCACGGTCATGCCGCACGCGGCGAGGACTTCCGCGCGCGCGAGGAAATCGCGGCGGTCAACCTCCTTGCCGCCGGCTAGCAGATTGCGCATGGTCAGTTCCATCAGAGCAAGGATGGGTTTGTTCGCCACCACGGGTTCTTGTTTAAACTTCACCAGCGCGGACTGGAACATGTCGAGGTTGACGTAAGTGACTGGACGAAAACTGCCGCGTTCGACCAGCACGGCTTTGTTATGCAACATGTCGGACGGCTGCAACACCTCGCGGTTCGGGCCGAACATGGCGGCGCCGCTCAAGCCCAGCTGCACGAGCTTCAGCGCCATAACGCGGTTGTCCACGTTGCGAAATTCGATTCCGCTAAACTCGATCATGTCGATCTCGAGGCGACGCGTGGTGAGGTTGTCGAGCAGTGATTCGACAAGTTCCTCCGGTACGTGACTCAGGAAAAACGCGCCGTAGCAAAGGTTGACGCCTACAATGCCGAGTGCTTCCTGTTGCGCGGATGCTTCCTCGTCCAGCATGCGCACGTGCATCACAATCTGGCTCGGCTGATCGTTGACGCGGCTCTGAAATTTGATTCCCATCCAGCCGTGGCACTCAGCGGTGCCGCGATAGCTCCGCGCCACCACCGTGTCGGCGAACGCGAAGAACGCATTGCTCTCGCCGCGCTCCGGTCCAAGCCGTTCGATATCCAGCTTGAATTCGTGGTCGAGCATCGCCTCGAGCCTGCCGCGCGAGACGTAGCGGTCCGCGCGCCCGTAGATGGCGTCGCTCACTTTCATGTCGTAAGCAGACATGCTTTTGGCGACCGTCCCCGCTGCGCCGCCGACCCGGAAAAACCAGCGCACCACTTCCTGACCCGCGCCGATCTCGGCAAAGGTGCCGTACCACCGCGGATCGAGATTGATCCTGAGCGCCTTGGAATGGGTATCGAGTGGTTCTTCTTTCATGAGGTGAGAACGGTACCTCTATTAAACTCCGTTCGTTGATGAAAGGCGAGAAGGATGTCGGCGGCGGCGAAGTGTGGGGTTGCGGCTGACACAGCCGCCACTACAGCCGCGAGAGACATTTCGGGTGACATGCACGTTACTGAAGGAATCGGTCGGATCGCTTGCGGGTGGCTCAATTGTTGTGTCTTGTGAACGCTTATGAACGCTCCTGCGAATCCGAATAAAGCACTCTGGGAAAAAGGCGATTTCACACGCATTGCCGACGCCATGCGTGAAAGCGGAGAGGCGGTCGTGCAACGAATCGGCGTCACGAAAGGACTGAAGGTGTTGGATCTTGGGTGCGGCGATGGCACCACGGCGTTGCCAGCGGCGAAACTCGGCGCAGACGTGCTGGGGGTCGATATTGCACGCAACCTGGTCGAGGCTGGGAACAGACGGGCCGCAAAAGAAGGACTCACCAATATTAAGTTTCAGGAAGGGGACGCATCCCATCTGGAGCAATTGCCGGGTAAATCCTTCGATCTTGTTGTCACTGTTTTCGGCGCGATGTTTGCGCCCAAGCCGTTCGATGTCGCTAAAGAGATGGTGCGCGTGACGCGACCGGGAGGTCGCATCGTGATGGGCAACTGGATTCCCAATGATCCGACACTGGTCGCGCAGATTTTAAAGATCTGTTCAAACTACACGCCACCACCGCCGGAAGGTTTCGTTAGTCCAATGACATGGGGCGTCGAGAGCAATGTCATCGAGCGTTTTGGCGCGGCAGGAGTTCCGGCGGAGAAAATCTCATTCGCGCGGGACACGTTCACTTTCAACTTCCCGGGCACACCCGCAGCGTTCGTGGATGAATTTAGGAAATATTACGGGCCGACCATGAATGCGTTTGAAGCCGCGGAAAAACAAGGCCGGGCGACTGAGCTACAGAAAGAATTGGAACAGCTGTTCAACAGCCAAAACAAAAGCCAGAAGGCCACCTCGATTCCTGCAACCTTCCTGCGCGTTACGGTCGTCATTTGAACAGAAATTAAATTGTTCCGGCGCGGGTGCCCCACGAGCAAACCGGCCCAACGGAATTGCGGCTGACACAGCCGCCACTACAGCGACCGTGCGGCGCTGTCAGCGTTCGCCTGGCTTTTTCTTTTTGCCTTGCTGTTGCTGTCCGCCGGTCGGTCGGGGACGATTGCCTCCGCCCATTTGAGCTTTACGCGCTCCCATTTGTGGACCGTGTGCAGCCGTCTTAGGTTGGCGCAGACCTTGATTCATTTGGCGTGGTCCGTGAGAAGCGCCACCCCCGGGCCCGGCCATTTTGCCAGAGCGTGCTTTGGCCTGGTTTCCTCCGAGGTTCCTGTTGCCTTGGTTGCCGGTCTTGAGCTTGTTCCCGTTTGCTCCAGCTTTTCCTGCTCCTTGAAGATTACGTTCAGTTTCGTTCCCGGGTTTGTTCCCACCTTTTCCTGCTCCTCCGGCAGTTTCGGGCCCTTTTTTGCCTTGACCTTGTCCCTCGCCTGCTCCCTGGCGATCGGATAAGTTCGCCGGCTTCTTTCCAGCCCCTGCTCCGCCTGCAGCTCCGACCTCTTGGGCGCCGCCTTTGGCTTGGCCTGCGCCTTCAGTCTTATTGAATGATTTAATCGTATCGGCGTTCGGTTTGCCCTTGTTGACCGAGGCGCGAAGATTTTGATCCTTGCTTGCGGCCTGCTGACGTTCAAGCTGCTGGGACGTTGGCCCCACTTTCTTGGCGTTTGCAGCCGCTTTTTGTTCGGCAGTCGGCTCCGCCTTAATCCCATTGGGACCGTTAAAGCTGGTCCGGTTGGCGTTCACATTTTTGGTAAAGGAGTTATTGACGTAGGTGTTGCGGACAACATTCGTATTCACACGCGTTACGGCGGTATTGTATTGGAATGTGTTTCCGCTCCATCGTCCGCCCCAATAGCCGTTCCCGGTGTAGCCATAACCGTAGTTGATGCCTCCGTAAAAACCGACCCTCGGTCCCCAGTAGCCCTGGTTAAATGCGTAAACGCCGTTGTTCCAACCCCACCACGGCGGTGTCCAAAGCAGACCGACTGATGGCGGAGGGACCCAGGCGCCCGGTACCCAATAATAATCCCCGACATCATAACCATAACCCCAATAACCGGGAGTCCAGATATAACCGGCGACCGGGCAGGGCGGTTGCTCATACACGGGCAGAACCGGTGGAGCAAAATTTACCGAGATGCCTACTTGGGCGTACGAAGACGCCAATGGCAGGCTAGCAAATAGGAATGCAGCCAAAACAAAGGAACGCAGTTTAGTCATGTTCATGTCTTAATGTGTAACCACACTCGGAGCAAGAAGTAGCGAAGAAGAATTCAGAAGGATGAGCTCAGGAGGGCTCGCACAGCGGTCGCGCTACAGAGAAGTTGTTCGGCGGGTCGCCGAACACAAACACGCCGGCGGCGTGTGCTCCTCAGACTATTTCATTCGGTCGAAGGTTTTCTGGAGAACTTCGAGATCGGAAGCGCTGCCGATCTTTTCGCGTGTCGTTTCGATCCACTTTTTCTCCAGCGCGTTTTTGGTCGGGCGATCGGTTTCGTAAAAGACGCCGAACACGCCGGGGAAAGGAAGTGAAGCGAGCTTGTAGGCGGCCAATTCGTCCGTCACGTCATGTCGTAATTCATCTTCGGGTGTGTTGTCCCATTTCTTTTCTTGGATGACTTCGAAGCTGCCGCCTTTGCGCGGGTTCGCCGGGTCGAACACGTCGGGGAAAAATTCCACACATTCGCTCAAGCATTCGATCACGCTGAAGCCCTGGTGATCGAACGCGCGCTCGATCATTTGTATCATGTGATTGACGTTGGCGGCGTGGGTGCGAGCGATGAATGTCGCGCCGCCGGCGATCAATTTTTTCATCGGATTAACCGGCTGATCGATCGCGCCGGTGGGATCGGTCTTCGATTTAAACCCGATGGGCGACGTCGGTGAAGTCTGTTTCTTTGTGAGGCCATAGACGAAGTTGTCCATGATGAAATAGGTCATGTTGATGTTTTTGCGCCCGCCGTGATCGACATGGTTGCCGCCGATGGAGAACCCATCCCCGTCGCCGCCGAACAGAAACACATGCAAATCAGGCCGTGCGAGGCTGATGCCCGATGCGAGCGGCACGGCGCGACCGTGGATGAAATGCGCGCCGTGACCATTGACGAAATAAGGAAAGCGCGACGAACAACCGATGCCCGCGAGAGTCACGATCTTTTCGTGTTCGACGTTGCGTTTCTCAAGCACTTTGTAGAATGCTGCGAGCACAGCGAAATCGCCGCAGCCGGGACACCATGTAGGATGATCCGCCGTGATGGCTTTCTTGGTCAGCTTTTCCCGCGTCGGCTCAGTTACAGCGGCTGACACAGCCGCCTCTACACCGGACCCATCGCCGTTTCCTGTTGTTGCTTTACTCATTTGGTTCGTTAAATCGTTAAATAGTTGAATCGTTGAATCGAAAATCCCCAATCCGAAATCCGCACTCCGCAATTCATTATCCGACTCCCTGCGGTACGACTTCTTTCAATGATTTCACATTTTCCGCGCTAGTGTCTTCGTGAACAATTGGCGTGCCTTCGCGCGGAATGTGTCGCGCGGCGAAGGAGCGACCATGGAAGACGCCGTCCAAAATTTCTTTCACCCGGAACGTCAGTCCGTCGGTCTTGGTAAAACTTGTGATTTTCGGTTCACCATAACGGGCCCGCAAGATCGTGGCGAGCTGACCGAAGCCGTACAGTCCCTGGTCATTCATTTCAACTGTGACGACGCGCTTGAATTTCTCGAAGATTTTCTCGAGTCCGTTCGGCAGCGGATGGAGATGACGCAAATGCAGCGCACCGACTTTTTCGCCGTGTTCGCGCGCGCGCACTACCGCGTCGTGAATGGGCCCGTAAGTTGATCCCCAGCCGACCACCAGCGTGTCGCCCTCCTGATCGCCATAAACTTCCGGCACCGGAATTTCCTCGGCGAGTTTGCGTAATTTGTTGCGACGCTTGGCCGTCATTGCCATGTGCAACTTCGGGCTGCCGGTCGGATGACCCATCTCGTCGTGCTCGAGCCCGGCCAGGAGCGGGTATTTTCCATCGAGAATACGCGTGCCCGGTGGGACGTGCTGTGTGATTTGATCGATGGGATACGGCTTGTGTGTCTGTCGCGGCGTCAGATCGGGCTTTGGATTCTGCATCAGCTTCGGCAGATCCGGTTCGTCGAACGCTTCAATCCGCGTGGCCAGCGATGTGTCGCTCAAAATGAATACGGGCGTGCTGTACTTGCGCGCGATGCGCGCTGCTTCGAGCGCGATGTAAAAACAATCCTCCACGGTCGACGCTGCGAGCACCACGCGCGGGCTGTCGCCATGGCTGCCGAAGATTGCCTGATGCAAATCGCTTTGCTCAACATTGGTGGGCAACCCTGTGCTCGGACCGCCACGTTGAATATTGCAAATGATTAGCGGGATCTCCGCCATCGATGCCCAGCCAATTGCCTCGGCTTTGAGGGAAATGCCCGGGCCGGCGCTGCCGGTCACCGCGAGATATCCTGAGTACGAACAACCGAGCGCGATCGAAACCGATGCGAGCTCGTCCTCTGCCTGTACAAAGATGCCGCCATACTTCGGCAGCTCCCGCCGCAAAACTTCCATGACAGACGACCACGGCGTGATCGGATAACCGGCGCCGTAGCGGACACCGCCGGCGATCAATCCGTAGGCAAGTGCCTGGTTGCCATCCATCGTGATCTGCGCGCGACCGCTAGCTCTCGGGATGTGCTCGAAACGGTAGTGCTTTGTCAGAACATTGCCGACTGGATACGCGTAGCCCGCCTGAAACGCCATCAATGCCGTGTTCACGACGCTCTCATCTTTGCCGGCGAATTTTTCACTAATCAGTCTTTTCAACTTATCGACGTCGAGATTGAAAATCTTCGCGATCAACCCGAGAACGAAAATGTTTTTGCCTTTGTCCTTCGCGGTGCCGCCCAGCGCCTCGACGGTTAGACCAGTGATGGGCACGCCGACATAAACGAAACGTTTGTCGTCGAGGTTCGGCTCGACATTGTCGGAATCGTAAAGCAGGACGCCGCCGTCACGCAGGAAATGCATGTGGTCCTGATAACTGTGCTGATAAAACGCGACGAGAAAATCGGCTTCGTCGCCGGCTGACAACACTTCGCCGGAACCGATGCGCACCTGGAAAATCGATGGGCCGCCCGAGATCGTGGCGGGGATTGTCATGTACGTCATGACATCATGTTCGCTGCGTCCAGCGAGCCGTGCGAGGAAAGCGCCGGCGGTTTGAATTCCGTCCTGCGAATTTCCTGCGAGACGAATTACGGCGTCTTGAATGTTTTCAGGCCGCAGATCGGCGCGGTCTGAAGCCGGAGCGCCACCAGAAGCCGGAGTGGCGCTGGAAGTGGGATTGGCGGCAGTCGCGCCATCTCCTTGGGTCACAACGGGAGTTTCATTCACGGGATTATAAACGTAACAGAATTGAAGCAGCATTCCACCGCCAATTGAAGGTGTACCGGCGCCTGTCGCCACGCGCGAGGGTCTGAGGGTATCCCACCGGACGAGGCCATTTCTTTCTCCGCTGTCGAAAATCGAGCGCCATGGAGGGGCGAGCCGTTGAACGAAGATAGTCACCTTCGGGCGCTTGTTAGGCGTCGCAGAGCTCCACCCTCCAAGCCGTCGTTTCTTGCATTTGCCGTTCCGTTAGATAATTGAAAACGTATATGGCTGAAGCGGGAGCAATCGATGCGGCTCGTCAGGAGGAATTCGTTGGCAAAGTGGTCGAGCAGATCAGCGGCACAATGACGACGTTGCTCGGAGCAATAGGCGATCGATTGGGGTTATTCAAGAACTTGGCGGAGCAGGGGCCTGCGACATCGGCTGAGCTTGCTTCGCGAACAAAGCTGAACGAGCGCTATCTGCGCGAGTGGCTCGGTGGAATGGCGACGGCTGGTTATCTGAATTACGACGAACCCACAAAGCGTTTTACTCTGCCGGCTGAACACGTCGCAGTGCTGGCGCAGGAGAACGGCCCCTTTTTTGTCGGCGGCATATATCAGATGCTGCCTGCTGAAGCCGGAGTATTCGACCAGGTTGTAAGTGCGTTTCGCAGTGGTGGTGGTGTTTCTCAATCACAGTACAGCGACATGATGTGGGACGGCCTGGAACGGTTCACGTCCACATGGTTTGAGAATTTGCTGTTGCAACAATGGATCCCTGCCATGCCTGACGTGAAAGCGCATCTCGAACGTGGTTGCGACGTGGCTGATGTGGGATGCGGACGAGGACGCGGCCTGATCAAGCTCGCGCAAGCGTTTCCACGATCGCGTTACGTAGGCTACGACAACTTTGGTCCGACCGTTGCGCGTGCGACGGCGAATGCACGCGAAGCGGGTGTATCAGATCGGGTAGGTTTCGAAGAGCGCGATGTGTCGAAAGGCTTGCCGGCGCAGTTTGACGTGATCACTACGTTCGACGTGGTGCATGACGCAGTCGATCCACTTCAGTTGTTGCAATCGATTCGTCGGGCGCTTCGGCCGGGCGGCGTTTATGTTTGTCTCGACATCAACTGCTCCGACAAGCTCGAAGAGAATGCGAACCCACTCGGTGCGATGTTTCATGGCGTAAGCGTGTTCTATTGCATGACCACATCACTCGCGAGCCACGGCGCAGGACTCGGCACGCTCGGTTTTCATGAAGCGAAGGTTCGCGAGCTTTGCGAGAAGGCCGGGTTCAGCAATGTCCGGCGGGTGCCGCTGGAAAATCCTTTTAACAATTTGTACGAAGCGAAACCGTGAAATTAATCCTCGCCACGGCAGCCGTGCCAAAAAGCTTCTGTAGACGGGCGGCCGCGTCCATACCGACTCACGAACCTTATTTGCAAGAGCACAACAACCGCTTGGGCGTCAGGAGACTATGAAGAACGTGAAAGCGACAATCGCCTTTATTTTCATGGTTGCGCTGTACGTGAGCGTTTCTTACGTTGAATACGATCTGGTGATGCACTTCCGAATTCTGTCCAGCGTCGCAGGCGTTTGCGCTTTATTTGTGCTACTGAGCGCGCTGCTTCGAGCTCCTGAAGGCTACGAAGACGACAATGGTTTTCATATTGGCGTGCTAGCGGACGCCGGCCGGGTATAGATCCTCAGCTTCAGTGCGTTGGACTTGCTCCATTCTCGCTCGGCTCGCGATCGAGCCCGCGTCGCTTTAGCAACGGCTCGACGTAAGGATCGCGTCCCACAAGATTCTTAAACAATCCGAGTGCGTCAGCCGATCCGCCGCGTGACAGTAACATCGCGCGAAAGCGGTCACCGTTTTCGCGTTTCAATCCGCCGTGGCTTTTGAACCACTCGACAGTGTCGGCGTCGAGTACTTCGCTCCAGATGTAGGAGTAGTAACCGGCTGAGTAACCGCCAGCGAACGCGTGTGAAAAATAGGAGCTGCGGTAACGCGGTGGCACCGGCGGAAAATCGACACCGACCTTGTTCAACGCTTCTGCTTCAAAGGCCACTGTGTCCTGCGGAACATCAGATGGATTCAGTTGATGCCATGCCTGATCGAGAAGTGACGATGACAAATATTCGGTCGTTTTGTAGCCCTGATTGAATTTTTCCGCAGCGATCACTTTGTCGAGCAACGCCTGCGGAATTGGTTCGCCCGTCTTGTAATGCTTCGCATAATTCTTGAGGACTTCCGGCCATGTCGCCCACATTTCGTTTACCTGTGAAGGATACTCGACGAAGTCACGCGGCACGCTTGTTCCACTGAAGCGCGGATATTTTACGTTTGAAAACATTCCGTGCAGCGCGTGGCCGAACTCATGGAAAGCAGTGCGCACTTCATCGTGCGTGAGCAACGTTGGTTCGCCCGGCGGCGGCTTCGGAATATTGAGATGATTGGCAACGACCGGTTTCGTCCCGAACAGATCGCTTTGCTGCACGTAGGCGTTCATCCATGCGCCGCCGCGTTTTGAGGGGCGCGCATAATAGTCGCCGAGGAACAATGCCAGCGGTTTGCCGTCGCGATCGTAAACTTCGAACACACGCACGTCCGGCTGATAAACAGGAATGTCATGACGCTCCTTGAAGGTGAGACCGTAAAGCTTCCCGGCGGCGAAGAATACACCGTCGAGAATGACGTGATTCAGCTCGTAGAATGGACGCAGCTCTGATTCGTCGAAAGCGTAACGCGCCTTGCGCACTTTCTCCGAATAAAAGGGCCAATCCCATGACGCGATCTGGAAGCCGCCTTTTTCCTGGTCAACAATTTTCTGCATGTCGGCCGCTTCGCGTTTTGCGTTTGCCACGGCGGGCGGCGCGAGGTCGCTCAAGAGTTTGTTCACGGTGGGAACATCGTGAGCAGTCTGGTCTTCGAGCTGATATGCCGCCCAATTCGGATAACCGAGCAACCTCGCTTTTTCTGCTCGCAACTGCGCTGTTCGCATCACGATGTTGCGCGTGTCAAACTCGCCGCCGTGGCTGTTGCGCGCGAGAGAGGTTTGCATGATGCGCTCGCGCAACTGCCGGTTTTGTAA
>JBKPOB010000036.1:0-15452 GCA_046732875.1 Verrucomicrobiota bacterium
GGTGATCGGTAATCCGTGAACAGAGATTTCAGTCGTTATGACACAGAGTCACTGATCACAGATCACGGTTCACAGACCACATTCTATGAACGGTTGGGTTGACGCGCCGCCACCAAGAAAGGGATTGGGCTGTTTCGCCAGAGGCTGCCTTACGCTGGCTGTGTTTGCAGTTGTCCTGGGAATCGCTTGCTTTGCTGGAGTGTATTGGGGTTTGCACCGGCATTCGGCAATTTTCCACGGTCTTTATTGGCTGACGAAAGCGCAAGCCATTGCTCAGACGCCTGTGCCAGTACCCCAGTTCACCGCGTCGGACGCGCAAATTCAATCCGTCCACGAACGATGTGAGGATTTCGAACAAAAAGCCCGCGCGGGTCAGCCCGCAGAGCTTGAGCTGACACCAGATGACATCAACACTTTGATTGCCGCTAATCAGGACACGCGCGGCAAGGTCTTTGTCTCCATCGAAGGAGATCGTCTGCGTTGCCAGGCGAGTGTTCCGCTTGGAGAATTTATCGGTCGATCAGGTTATTATTTTAACGGCGACATTACAGTCGAACCAAAAGGCGCGGAGTCGCTGGAGAACCCACAGCTCAAGGGGATCGCGGTAAACGGCGAGCCCCCTCCGACCAATCTTTTGAATTGGAAATATCGTTCGAAGCGGTTGCGAGACTACGTCGCTGAATATCGGAATGGTTCCGGCGTCGGCACGGTTGAAATCCGAGAGGGCAAATTGATTCTGCGGTCGCGGACTGAGTAAGACGACCATTTGGTGGGGTGCGACTGCCCGCCTTCGCCAAAGGCTACGGCGGGCAGGCCCGGCGCGTCGAACAACAAGGACGGCTCGGCGATCCGCCCCTACCATATAACCAATCAATTCGGCTGCATGATCTCGCGCACAAAGACGTTGAGCTGTCCGTCTTCCTGTCTACGCACTTCGGTGATCTCGTAAGGACGCAGCTCATCGCGAGTCACCTCGGCGCCTTGCCGCGGTGGCACATAGCCAGCTGGGAATTCGACAATAATACGCGTAGAAGAACCGCCGCCGAAGTGCAGCACCTTGTCCGTTAGCTTCGTGCGCGGACGTAGCACGGCTTTGTTGGCATCGGAAAAATTCACAACGAATTGTCCTTTCAAATAGACGCGTTCGCCGGCAAGCCCGCGCTCGGCAACGTCACGCAGATCACCTGCTCCTATGAGTCGGCCGAGCGGCATTTTACCCGGCGGAAATGTTTTCCAACTGCCACCGCCTGCGTTCGAAGCCAGGGCTACATTAGAAGCGTCGGGAGGAGCGGGTTGAGCTGGCCGAACTGGCACCGGCGTTGCTGTTGGGACAGAGGGGGCCTGGGCCACTGCTGGAGCTTGAGCACTGGAGGTATTCGCGGCTGGCGGTGGTTTACCCACAGGAATGTTTGGCGGCGTCGCTGCAGACGCAAGTGTGAATGGCGTCGCACTTGGCGCACTTGGTTTCTGCGCGATCACTGGCGGTGCCGGACTCATCGCAGGAGATGGAGCTTCGAGTTTTTGTTTCTTGCCCTTCCTACCTTTTGGTGGCGGCGTGGGGTTAGCCAGCTTTTCATTCTTTGCCATAGCTGGCACAGTCGGCGGTGGTGCAATGGGAATGGCTTGCTCGACGCGGACCAATTGATTCGCCGCAGGCGGAGGCGTCGCACTGGGGCTGAAGCCGGGTATAGAAATAGGACCGCCTTGCGCTACTGCTGCTTTCTGCTGGTACTCGGCGTAGTGCTGTTCGATTTGATTGCGCTCTGTCGCTTTAAATAATGGCCAGCCCGCGGCGAGGTTAAGACTGAGCGGTGGTTCAAGGCGAAATGTCCCCAAGCCACGCGTGACCGTATAGCTTCCGTAGAGTAAGGGTACAGCAGTTATCATGATCCGACCGTCAGCCAATCGCTCAGCGTGAAGCACCGAAGAAATGTCATGCGAGCGTTCCAGCTTGATTTCCAATCCAACATTAAGCGTCTGTTTCATGAGTGGCAGCGCCTCCGGGTTCGCTGGGTAAAGATGTTCCATCAGCAACTCGCCGTTATCGACAGCATTAGTTAAGGCGACCATACCAGAGGTAAACACATCGCCGGGGCCGAGCTCTCGTGCTGCAACAATTTTGTACCTGCCTACCACATAAGAAACCAGACCCCGCACTGCCTGATAATTGCGAATATAGTTGCGCGCCAGCTCGGCATTGGTCCTTGCGAGCTCGGCGTTGCCCATTTGCGAATAACGCTCGTAGAGTTGCGTCGGATTTAGAAATTCGCCGGCCGGCGCAGCGGTCAGTTCAAAACGCTTGGGTGGCTCGATCTTGTGCAACCTTTGCAAAATCCGATAACTGTCGGGGCGTTCCGGTTGATTGAAGATGTAAAAACTGCCCAGCCACGCAGCCAACGCGAACCCGGTCAAAAGCAGAATCGCAACCGTCCAGGCAAAATAATTGGTGCGTCGTCGTGGACGAGCGTACGGCTCGTCATATGGATAGAAACCATAGTCCATCAAGCTAGCGCGAGAAGATTATCCGGTTTCAAGCTGATTGTGATGTTTCAAATGACGAACCGCATCCGCAGGTGCGCGATGCGTTTGGATTAACGACCTTAAAACCGGCGCCGGTCAAGCCACCGCTAAAATCCAACGTCGCGCCGCGCAGATAGGGAACGCTTTCACCGTCGATAAAAAACTGCATTCCATCACGTTCCACCACGGCATCGCCATCTTGTTTTTCGTCGAGAGTCATTTCATAATGCAGACCTGAACAACCGCCCTTCGCAATCTGGACGCGCAGGCCTTTTTGCGAATTTTCTTTCCGGGCCGGAAGCAGACTCTGGAGCTGTCGAACAGCGTTGTCCGTGACATTAATCATGTTTCGACAAAATACGGCTGCAGCGTAACCAAGTCAAAAGGCCACCATTGGGACGGACGGCGTCTCTGCGTCTGTCTGTGTTTCGCGCCAAAGGCGCTATTTCACTTTTGGCCTGCGGGCATTGCCCCAGGAATGCGAATTGCCGTGTAAATAAGCGCTGAAAGCGCGTTTCAGCCAGGTGGGTGAGATGAGTCGCGCTTTCAGCGCTGGAGTTTGGGGGCCCTCGATAAATCCTGGGGCGTTGCCCCAGGCTCGAGATTGAATGCTGCGCCTTTGGCGCTAAACACAAGGCTGCTCCTAACACTCGTTTGGCGAGTTTTCAGCAGTTCGATTTTTGAATTCGCGCTTGTTTCGGATTTCGACATTCGCATTTCAAGTTTCGTCGTTTTTCTTCGCATTCGGCGATCTGGAATCTACAGTTCGAGATAGAGAATGAGCCGGATCCGATTGTTGCCAGAGACCGTGGCCAGCCAGGTGGCCGCGGGCGAAGTTGTGGAGCGCCCAGCCTCAGTTGTGAAAGAACTGATTGAAAACAGCATCGACGCCGGCGCTCGCAAGATCGACATCGTCATTCGTCGCGGAGGAATCTCCGTGGTCCGAGTGATCGATGACGGTTGGGGAATGGATCGTGATGACGCGTTGTTATCGCTGGAGCGACATGCCACCAGCAAGATTCGCTCGGCCGCCGATCTGCAAGCGGTGGCCACACTGGGATTTCGTGGCGAAGCATTGCCAAGTATTGCCAGTGTGTCGCGATTTCGGCTGACGACTCGAGAGGCCGGCGCAGTTGCAGGGACTGAGATCGTCGTTAATGGCGGCAAGATCGATATCGTGCGCGACGGCGGCGAAGCGCCGGGCACGCAAGTCGAGGTGCGCACGCTTTTTTATAACTTGCCAGCGCGGCGAAAATTTCTTCGCTCGGAGAATACTGAAAGCCGGAACATCGAACATCAGATTCATTTGCAGGCAATTGGCCATCCTCATATCGGCTTTTCGTTGTTACGAGACGACCGCATGTTATTCCAGTTACCGGCGGCGGCGACACTGGGCGATCGAATCCGAGATTTATATGGCATCGAATTGTTGGAGCGGCTTGTTGAGGTAAACGGCGCACCTTCGCGTAACATTCGGATAAGCGGATTTATCGGGCACGCAGGAGTGAGCCGGCAGACAAAGGCCCAACAGCTCGTCTTTGTAAACGGTCGCGCCATTGAAAGCGGGCTTCTCACGGCAGCTATCCGCGAGGGTTATCATACTGCTCTGATGAAAGGTCAGTTTCCGGTAACGTTTCTCTTTCTCGAAATCGACCCCGCGTCTGTGGACGTAAATGTTCACCCGGCAAAACGCGAAGTCCGCTTTCGCGATCCTACCGCAGTCCGCGAAGCAATCGTTCATTCTATTCAACAAACCTTGGAACGCGGCCGGGTGGAGTGGCAGGAAAAATTTCGTGCACCTGCGATCGCACCAACAGCTGTTCCAGAGAAAGCAGCTCCTGATCTTAAGCTACGACCCGAGGTAGCAGCTCCACAGGAGAGTCATCGCGAGTTACCGCATCTAGAATCAACTCTAATCAGAGCTGCCCTACCTAGCAACGCAACTACTGTAGGGCAGGCGCAACGCCTGCCAACCCCGCGCGTTGGCTCGGCAAGCGATGCGCTTGCCCTACAGCGGTCACAACGAGTCGCTGCCCAACAGCAATTCCAGATCATCGGCGTGTTAAGCAAGCTTTACGTCTTGATGGAAAACGCAGACGGGCTCGTCCTGGTCGACCAGCACGCGGCGCATGAGCGAATTCTATTCGAAGAATTGAGGCGAAGAATCGAAGAGCAGGGGGTCCCAACGCAAAAGCTACTCCTGCCTCAGACGTTCGATGTGCCGCCGCGCGATGCCGATTGGATCGAGCGCAACATAACGATTCTCCAAAAGATGGGAATCGGAATCGAGAGTTTCGGGC
The DNA here is from genome assembly GCA_046732875.1 of Verrucomicrobiota bacterium. GTDB lineage: Bacteria > Verrucomicrobiota > Verrucomicrobiia > Chthoniobacterales > UBA10450 > Udaeobacter. The sequence goes on from JBKPOB010000036.1 coordinate 4,821, forward strand.
CAGGCACCTTCAAAATCGATAGTGTGCCTGGTTTCTTGAATATCTCAGATCCGGCCCAGTTCATGCGCAAAGTGATCGACGACCTGAAGAGCGCCGGCAATAGCACATCGCCGATGCGTTTGGGCGAGGAAATGATTGCCAAGACAGTTTGCCGACACGCCGTCAAGGCGAATGATCCGCTGCGTTACCCCGAGATAGAGAAACTGATTCGCGATCTGCTCGAGTGTGATCTGCCTTATTGCTGTCCCCATGGTCGGCCTACCATGATCCAGATTTCGCTTGCGGAGTTGGAGAAAAAATTCGGACGGAAAGTATGACGATGTCTCGTGCAACCAAGGATTGCACGGATGACGCCGATAGTTTTTGTAGCGGGCGCTCTACAAGGGCCGAAGTCCAGCAGTCGGCGGTCATAGACCGCAGTTGAAGCTGTAACCGGGTCGGTAATTTCCAGCTAGGAAGATAACGAACGCAGGGCCAGTTTACTAATTACTTAGGACAACTTGCGGAGCCTGTTTTTTGATCTCGAGCTGCGTGCTCACTTTTTCAATTTTTGCGTCTTGCTCCTTCAACCGCTCATTGACGGCTGCGAGCGCTGCTTCCAATTTCTGGACCTTGCTCTGTTCTTCGAGAAACGCCTTATGCTCCTTGAGGAACTCATTAAGCAACATCGCGTTGATCTGCTCATAGCGCACGGTCCAGGCTTCGCCGTTCTTCTTACGTACCACCAGGCTGGGATTCACTTCGGCGACTTCTTCGGCGATCAAGCCAAAGCAGGGCGTGTTTTTAGCATCGCTCTTGTAATGGAAAGTAACCGGCTTGAGCGCTAGGATCGCTTCGCTAGCTTTGTCCATTGGTTTAATATCCTGCTTGAAGCGCCGTGACGAGGGCACCGCTGTGCCCAACTTTCCAGTGGCATCGATTCCCACAATCGTATCGCTGGCGGGGTCGATAAACTGGTTGTAGATGCCGCCGATATAGCACGCCGAATCTCCCTGCGTATCCGACAAGTTGTCTCCGATGCGGATCGTGTTGTTCTCGCCGGCGACGCCGCTGACACCCGCACCAATACAGATATTAAAATCGCCGGTTAGGAGAAAGCCAGCTGAAGCGCCGATGGCAGTGTTAACAAAGCCCGTGTCATTGTTAGATAGCGTAAGCGCACCAACGGCCGTATTGCCGTTCCCGCTGGTATTGGTAGACAGCGCATTGGCCCCCATAGCCGTGTTCCCTCCTAGTCCGCTGGGGACGGTATTGAACGCGCCGGCGACATTGTTCCGAAGCGCGCCGAAACCGACGGCCGTGTGGCCAACGCCGGTGGTGTTCTGAGTGAGCGCGAATGCTCCAACGGCCGTGTTAGTGTCGCCATCGTTGTTTAGAAGAGCAGCGGTTCCAACGGCCGTGTTGTCGGAGCCGGTGATGTTTAAGAAAAGCGCTGCCGCGCCAACGGCCGTATTGTCGACTCCATCGCCAGTACTTTGGTTTCCAATGTTCAAAACGAGCGTCCCCGCGCCGACGCCCGTGTTAAAGCTGCCGTCGGTGTTGCTCGTGAGAGAAAACCAACCATTGGCCGTGTTAGCGACCCGGTAGTAAGTTGTAATAGAGCGTTTTGCCCTTCCGCCGTGTTGAAATTGGCATAGCCGCCATCCGGCGGCGGATTGACAGCTCGCGTCTGCAGGCAAAGGCCAGGACAGGCGAGCATGAGTGCGATGAGGATGGCTGGAGTATTCATTTTCATGCGGATAGATTGGCAAGGATCTGTCCAACGTGTCCAGGCCAAAGTCGTTCGTGGCAATGACGAAATCCAAAACCCGAATGGCGATAGCAGTGCGAATGACTAAAAGCTTAGCTAGCCGGTTTCTTGGCCTTTATCATTCCTTCGTTAGTCGGAATTAGTGCTCCGTCGTTTTTCCACCGTACCGTTCGTAACACGACGGCAGATTCTCTGGGCAGGACCCATTGCTCGCGAGTAGCAGTTACCAGCGTACGTGCGCCACCGTAGCGTGGGGACTCGCTGCTCCAGAGCGTTTCCCATCCATAGCCCAACGGTGGTGCAAGTAGCGGCTCTGAAGCAGGCCGCAAAACCTGGTGCTCTCCGAAATTGACTAACAGCAGGCGATCATCGTCCGCCTTTGAAAAATATCTCAAGACAAAACTCGCCGGTCCCAAGACTGCGCCATCAACACTGCCAGGAATTTGCTGGCGAAAGCGCGAATCTTTCTTTCGCAATTTCAAAAGATCGATATGCAGATCGTAGAGTTGGCGATTTCTTTCGCGCTCGGAAAAATCGAGTTTGCAGCGGGTGAATACTTTCGGATCGTCAGGTGCCGGCAAAGTTTTGCGTGCTTCTTCCTCGCTGAGGGATAGGAACGGCGCGAGCCACTCGGCGCGGCCTTTCCAAATGGCGTCGCGCACGGATGCATCGCCAAGGTCGGCAAAAAACATGAACGGGCTCGACGCGCCGAATTCCTCTCCCTGAAAGAGTAGTGGTGTCCAGGGTCCAAGTAAGAGAAGCGCGGTCATCGTGCGATAACGCGCAGGTGAAGTTTGAAAACGGACTCGGCCACCCGGTCCGGTATTGGCGATTTGATCGTGGTTCTCGATGAAACAAACGAACGCTTCCGAGAGAATCCGGAAAGTAGGAGATCCACGCAATGCTTTTCGCCATGAGAGCGCCTGACCTTGGTAAAGGAACCCGTATTTCGCGGCAGAAATAAGCTCCTGCGGCGTGCCGCGGTAATCGCCGAAGTAGGCTTCCTTGCGACTGGTCAACGCAACCACAGCGCTGTGATGAAAGTCGTCGTTCCACATTGCATCCAAATCGTCACCGCCTTCGTTGCGTGGTCGCACCATCCTGGCTTCCTGTCGATCGTTCTCGGCGGTTAAGATAATCGAACGCGCGCCGGCGGCCTTACGGGCCGCGCGCCCAACCGCGCCAATAATGTACTCGCTGGATCGATCGCGAATAGCGTGTAACGCGTCGAAGCGAAACCCATCGAAATGAAATTCGTCGATCCAGTAACGTCCGTTTGTAACGAAAAACTCGCGGACCGGCCCCGAATTTGGTCCATCAAAATTGACAGCGTCCCCCCATTCATTTTCGTTTCCGCGAGTCAGATAATCGTCGGAAAAGGCACCGAGATAATTTCCGTCGGGTCCAAAATGGTTATAGACTACGTCGAGGATCACGCTCAAGTCTAACGAGTGAGCGCGATCGATGAATGCCCTCAAATCATCGGGTGTTCCATACAAATGTGAAGGTGCGAATAGATCGACGCCGTCATATCCCCAGCCAAACTTCCCAGGGAAATCGGCGACTGGCATCATCTCGACGACGGTGATTCCGATGCGTGCCAGCTCTTCCAATTGCTGAGCAGCGGCATTCCATGTTCCCTCCTTCGTGAATGTGCCGATGTGCATTTCGTAAATGATTTGGCCTTTCAGCGAAATGCCGGGCCACCGCGAATCGGTCCACCGAAACTGGGTCGGATCGACAATGGACGAAGGACCATGTGGTCCATCAGGTTGGAAACGTGAAGCCGGATCCGGGTAAAGATTATTGTTTACGCGGAACCAATAGCGCGTGCCCACGCGCGCGTTGGCATGTCCGGAAAAGTAGCCTCCCTGTTCAGCATCCAGTGCATGAAATATTCGCCGAGGTTTTTTTCCTGCGCTCTCTTCCAAGACCAGATCAACGAGCTGGGCCTTAGGCGCCCAGACGCGGAAATGGGTTTGGTCAGGTCCGATTAGTTCGGCGCCAATCGGGTAGCGACGTTTTGATTTGTGAATCTGTTCCTTCTTGCCTGACATGGGGACCGGCTACAACATGGGGGCGTGCCTCGATCGGGCAAGTAAGGAACGACGATTGGTTTGGGGGCGTCACTCCGTGCGCGGCGCCTCTAACCCCAACGGCGTGCAGCGGACTGTCCGCGCTACCAGCAGTTTCTGGATTGATCACTCACTTGAAATCGTTTCAGAATCCCGCGCATGAACGGGACGGAACCCAACATCGAAATCTTCAAGCCTTTTGGTAAGGCATTGGAGCTGACGAAGACGATTCTTTTTCAGCCGTTCGATTTAAAGAAGTGGTTTATCATCGGCTTTGCGGCATGGCTGGCGAACCTGGGTCGTGGCGGCGGCACTTTTAACTACCAGTTCAATCGCCGCGAGGAGGTGCAAAAGGTTAATGAAGCGATCGGCCAGATCCCGCATCCAATTCTGGTGTTTGGCGTTTCTCTTCTGATTTTTATCATCCTTGCGCTGATCGTCCTGTTTGCCTGGCTGCGGGCACGTGGGGGCTTCCTGTTTGTCGACTGCATCGTAAAGAACCGCGCTGCAATTGCCGAACCGTGGCGCGAGTTTCGAAAAGACGGTAACAGTTATTTTCTCTTTTCGTTAGTGGTCACTTTTGTCTTTATCATTTTTGCAGCAACGCTCGCGCTGCCGCTGATTCTCCTCGCGCTCAAAGATCGTTACCATTTCCATTTGCATCATGATCGCCTGAATGTTTACGCGTTATTGGCAATCGCCACCTGGGTGTTCGTGATACTGCTTGTGATTATCGCCTGGGCACTGATCGCGAGTTTCATGGTGCCGCTGATGTACCGCCGTCGTTGTCGAGCTTATGAGGCTTTTCTCGCGGCTTTGTCTTTGATCGCGGCGCATCCGGGCGAGATTCTTCTCTATTGCTTGTTTCTGATCGTCCTCGCCATCGCGACTGGATTGATCAGTTGCCTGGCGATCTGTGCGACTTGCTGTATTGCGGCACTTCCTTACATCGGCACCGTGATTTTGCTGCCAGTGTCTATTTTGTTTCGCTCGTTTTCGCTCGCGTTTCTTCGCCAGTTCGGTGCCGACTACGATGTCTGGGCGAGTTTCATGCCGCCGGAGTTTTTGCCGATTTTGTCAGGCGTGCCGTCAACAACAGCGTCGACGCCGGAGCCGCCGTCGTTTTCTGCAGGGTGAACTCAGTGATCCGAGTGAGGTTCCGCCGGGACGATCCGTCCTTCGACGGATACTGATCATGAAATCAGAAAAGATTCGACCGTGTCAGTCTATGGCCTAAAAATTCCTAATGAAAAAACTCGACCTTGCAGGTGGCCGAGCGATTGAGGAGTACGTCCATGGCTACGCAACCGCCGAACAGGAACGTCTGCTGCGGCAGGCGGAGCATTGGCGGGACGAATTGATTCTTGCCGGAACGACACTTGCCCCCGGAACACGCCTCCTTGAGGTCGGCTGTGGTGTCGGGGCTGTGCTCGGCATCCTCGGCGTGGCGTTTCCTGGAATCGTGCTGGCCGGCGTCGACGTCGAGGCCCGCCAGCTAGAAGCAGCTCGCGTCCACCTCGCCCGGCTCGGTCTGGAGGCGGATCTTCGCCAAGCGGACGCACTCAAGCTACCCTTCCCAGAATCGTCCTTCGACCACGTCTGGATGATGTGGTTCCTCGAGCACTTGGCGAATCCGGTGGCTGCGCTGCGGGAGGCCCGACGCGTGTTGGTGCCGGGCGGTATGCTGACCGCAATTGAGGTTGATTACAATACAATCTGGGCGTCGCCAACCAGTGAGGCGCTCAAAGCGTTGTTCATTGCTGTGGCCCGCGCAATGGAGACCGCGGCCCGAAGCGACGCCGGCACTCGCCTTCCCGAATGGCTGGTGGAAGCAGGGTTTACGTCAGTTGATCCCGGCGAGGTCCGGCTTGCCTATTCCGGCAAAGAGCTCACCCGCCAAGTCCCATACGTTGCCGCCGTGGTCGAGAGCACGCTGCCAGTCCTTGCAGGTGGAGCATCCCCATCGCAGCTCGAAACGGGATTCGCGGAGCTACGCGCTCTTCCTAATACTCCCAACGCGACGCTTGGCTGGGTTGTCCACAAGGCAAAAGCGGTGCGCTAACGCACGACAATGCGTCGAGTGCAAATCAAGATTCACTGAAACAACTCAGTGCGATGCCGCCTTCGATTACTGTGACTTTGTCCTTCGGTAGGTCAAAGATTCAGCGGTCAGGAAGTCAGAAAAGATTCGACCATGTTATCGGTCTGTCCTAAGAATCCACTATGAAAAGGCACTTTATTCTTTGTTATTTCAGCTTGGTTGCAGCTGCTTCCATTTGCTTTGGTCAGCAGGAAAGTCCGAGTCCAAGTCCGACTCCGTTCAAGACCCTCAGGTCAAAAACCAAGGAGGCAACAATTGTGAAACTGGAAAAGGCAATCACCGACGCGTTTAAGAACAAACAGGCGAAGGTGTTTCAGGACTATCTGGCGCCCGAGTTTAGCGCGATCGACGCGGAAGGAGTCAAAGATGCGGACGCCGAAATTGCAGACATGAAGAAGACTGAGCTAAGCAACTACTCGTTTGCCGATATGAAAGTGACGCTCCTAAGTCCAAAAATGGCGGTAGCTACGTACAAGGTGACTACCCAATCCACTTCATCCGGGCGTGACACGTCAGGTGCCTATTACGCAGCAACCGTGTGGAATAAACGGGATGGAAAGTGGCTGGCTGTCCTGCACACGTTTGTTAAAGCTCAATAAGACTGATGCCAAAAGGGAGAGGCAAATTCAATTGTTGTGCTTATCGGCTATCTTATTCCGTTCCTGATTTCGCATGAAAGCTCCATCGCTTTTTCTGGCCATTCTTTCGATGACATTCGTAGCCGCGTTGTTTGCGCAATCGTCGAAGCCAATGATGAAGGCAATTGTCGTGCATGAGTACGGTGGTCCTGAGGCATTGAAATACGAAGAGGTGCCTCGGCCTGAGCCAAAAGAGGATCAGATTCTCGGTTCGCGTAGTCGCGGCCGGCGTGAATCCTGTGGACGCGTCCATTCGCTCCGGCAAATACGCGAAGCTTTTTGGGACGACGTTACCTTTCATTCCGGGCTTCGACATTGCTGGAGTTGTGGAGAAAACCGGAGCGAATATCACGAAGTTCAAAGCGGGCGACCCGATATATGCGATGATCGATCTGAAGGATGGCGGCGGATACTCAGAGTACACGGTTGTGACCCAGGGTGAAGCAGCGCTCAAGCCGAGATCGCTTAACTACGTCGAGGCAGCAGCTGTACCCGGTGTTGCGCTGACTGCCTGGCAGGCATTGGTCGATGCCGCGAAATTGACGGCTGCTCAGACAGTTCTTATCCATGGCGGCTCGGGCGGTGTTGGAACATTTGCGATTCAAATCGCCAAGGCGCGTGGGGCAAAAGTCATCGCGACTGCCTCGACGCGAAATCAGGATTTGCTAAAGCAACTTGGTGCAGATGTGGCGGTCGATTACACGAAGCAAAAGTTCGAAGTCGTCGCCAAAGATGTTGATGTCGTCCTTGATTCAGTTGGCGAGGATACACTGGCGCGCTCCTATAGCGTGGTAAAGAAGGGCGGAGTCATTGTATCGATTGTTGGGCGTCCGGATCGGGCTGAACTGGAGAAACATGGCATCCGCGGCGCATTTATCAGTGTGGAGCCTAATGCCGATGAGCTTGGCGAGATCGACGAGTTAATCGACAAAAAGAAAATCAAAGTGATTGTGTCGCAGATATTCCCGCTTTCTGAAGCAGCGAAAGCTCAGGAACAAGTCGCGACTGGTCATACGCGCGGCAAGATTGTTCTTAAAGTCGCTGACGAGCCAAAGTAGCGACCGCGTATCCATCTGTGGTATAACACAGAGATGAACTGGGACGCCATGAGTGCAATCTCGCAATTAATAGGTTCAGTTGCAGTCGTCTTATCCGTGCTATACCTGGCGCTGCAAGTGCATCGAAGCACGCGTGTGGCTAAGCTTGCTACTCAAGACGCTGCGGCCACGGCAATGCGCGATGTGACCAAGCCTTTCATGGAGAATGCGGAACTGGAACGCATCTGGCGGGTAGGTTTGGAAGACATCGGCGCGCTCTCGGTCGAAGAGCGGACTCGCTTTTTCCACGCGGCCTATCAATACTTGAAGGCGTTCGAGACGATTCATTTTCATTATGTTTACGGATTGATGGACAGACAGCTGTGGGAAGGCTGGCATGGGCTCCTCCGTCATTACATCGCCGCGCCCGGGATGGCTTATTATTGGAACCTTCGCCCAGAGGCTTTCTCAGAGCGGTTTCGGAAGTTTGTTAACTCGCTCGAGCCGCCGGCGGAGCGACGCACAGTAGGAGCGCTCTTTGGAGAAGAACGAAAATGAAGCGGGGCCCGTGTCATCCCAAGTCGCCCATTCGACTCCACAGCGCTGGCTCAGGGCAGGCTCCGACGACGAGCGATCTCGCATTGGGAGCTGGTCACACACGAGGGAGCTTGGGCATCCTCACAGCCTTGTGAGAGGTCCCTCTCCCGCGACCGCGGGATCGGGATGACGTGTTGGAGAGACCGAAGGGGTTATTTACACGGCCCCGGCACAGGAATGACAAATTTGCCGTCCTTCTCGGCGATGAAGTTTTCGCTCGAGCTGGTCGAGCTGCCGTTAGCGTCTTTTTTCTCTACCTTGATGATGAGTTTTTTGGTGGGTTTGAGGGTCAGAGAAACTTTGCCGCCGGTCGGCGACTCCATTGGGGTGGCCGCTTTTTTGTGTCTTCCGGCGTAAGATCGACGAGCTCGATGTTCGATATTTTCTCTCGCGCTTCTCCCGACTGCATCATCTTGTAGAAACCGAGAATCGCCGGGTCGGATCCTTGCGTGTAAAGGAACGATTCCAATGTAGCTGTATCCTTGCCTTCGAACGCAGTTTTGTATTTATCGATAAATGCTTTTTCCTGCGGGGATGTGCCAGCAAAAATCGACGACGTGATCGTGGCAAGGAATGCGCAAACCAGACTGCAGAGTTTGATGGAGGTATTCATGGCGCAACCGTAGTGGGTTTAGTTTTCATGTGGCAAGCCAATTCACAGCACAAAAATCTTTGCCGATTTGTCTTCTGCAGGCTATTGCAGTTGCCTTCCAAAATTCAAAGACGGCGGACTGGAGACCGCCGCTCCTTGCCGATGAACATTCACGAATACCAAGCCAAAGAGTTGTTGCAGAAATTCGAAGTAGCGACGACCCGAGGAAGGGTCGCATCGACCCTTGATGAGGCGGAACAAATCGCGCGGGAACTAGGCGACGTCGAGATTGTCGTGAAAGCGCAGATTCACGCCGGGGGGCGTGGCAAGGGTACGTTTAAGAACGGATTCAAGGGCGGCGTGCATGTTCTCAAGACGCCCGCGGAAGTGCGTGATGTCGTAGCAAAGATGCTCGGTCAGATCCTGGTCACGCACCAGACCGGGCCCGCCGGTCGCACGGTAAACAAAGTGCTCGTGGCCGAGTCCGCCGACATTGCGCGCGAGATTTATTTTGCCGTCCTGCTTGATCGAGCCATAGCCGCGCCTGTAATTGTGGCCAGCACTGAAGGCGGAATTGAAATCGAAGCCGTCGCGGCCAAATCGCCGGAAAAAATCATCCGTGAACCGATCGACGCATTGGCAGGTCTGCAGCCATTTCAGACTCGGAAACTCGCGAAACAACTTGGCTTTGAGTCGTCACAGTTGAAAAGCGCTTCGAAATTATTCGAAGGGCTCTACCGCACGTTTGTTGCCTACGATTGTTCGATGGTCGAAGTGAATCCGCTCGTTGTGACAACCAAAGGCAACGTTCTGGCGCTCGACGCGAAGTTTAACTTCGATGATAACGCGCTTTATCGTCACCCAGAGATCGCAGCGATGCGTGATATCGCTGAGGAAGACCCGCGCGAAGTCGAAGCTTCAAGGCATGGTCTTAATTACATCGGCCTCGACGGAAACATCGCCTGCCTGGTCAACGGAGCCGGTCTGGCGATGGCGACCATGGACATCATTAAGTTTTATGGCGGCGAACCGGCCAATTTCCTTGACGTAGGAGGGGGCGCAACGGAAGAGCAGGCAACTGAGGCATTCAAGATTCTGATCGCCGATAAAAAGGTAAAAGCGATCCTGGTGAACATTTTTGGCGGTATCATGAAATGCGATGTCATTGCGCAGGGAATCATTAACGCAGCAAAAACATTAAAGTTATCCGTGCCGCTGGTCGTCCGGCTTGAGGGAACGAATGTCGAAGCAGGAAAAAAATTGATCGCGGGTTCGGGTCTGCCTGTCATTGCAGCCGACGATTTGGCGGACGCCGCGCAAAAGGCTGTGAAAGCAGCGGCAGGAAAATGAAAGCGAAGAAGATTGCATTCACTGGAATTCCGGTAACCGACATAAGACGCGCACGTGCGTTTTACGAAGGAGTGCTTGGGCTCAAAGTGTCAGGCGAATTTGGCGAAGGTGTTTGGATCGAATACGAGATTGGTCCCGATACGCTGGCGATAGGCAGCGTGGGCGATCAATGGAAGCCATCCGAAGACGGCACCAGCGTTGCTATTGAAGTCGAAGACTTCGACGCCGCTATCAAGAGCCTGAAACAAGCAAAGGCTCGTTTTGCCGACGAAAGAATTGAGAGTCCGGTGTGCTGGATGGCGGTCGTGCAAGATCCGGATGGTAACAAGATTATTATCCACAAACTGAAAAACACGTAACCCTATGATCAAAGAAGTTGCATTTGTCGCTGTCGCCGTTTCCGACAAAGAACGGGCGCGGAAGTTTTATCAGGAGACGCTCGAGCTAAAACCTGCTCGAACACAAATGGATGGCGCATGGGTCGAGTACGAT
>JBKPOB010000037.1:0-9346 GCA_046732875.1 Verrucomicrobiota bacterium
CTTTGTTGCAGATGCAGCGCATGCCCTGAACGGAAGCTGGGGGACAATGGACGCGCGCTGGACGGCCTGGCGGGCGTTACACGCTATGCACGTTGGAACGTGGCTGGTATTTCGACCTTTGGTTGCGATCTTTGGCATATCGCTAATCTCTTTGTCCCTCGCAGCCCTTTACTTTATTTCCAAGCGACGTGAAAGACTTGCAGCCGTTGCCTTGGCCGCCTCGATGATCCCAGGCGGACTTAGCATGATGGAAGCCGTCGCGCAGATCGCGCCTTATTTTTCACTCGCTGATGTAGCGCGATTTATAAATCCACGGCTCGACGCAGGTGGCGAGACGGTCTTTGAAGGACCGCTCGACGACAGCAGCAGCCTCATTTTCTATCTGAACCGGAAATTTTTTCTAGTTAATCAGAGGCCCGAGAAAGAGACTCCGATTGGCAAGCCCTCCATTGACATTTTTTTGAATGAAGCCGCGGTCCTGGAAAAATGGGGTCAACCGGATGCCGTTTATCTAATTATCGAGGAAAGCCGGGCGGATTATTGGAAACAAATCTTAACCAGCCAGTTTCACATTTACCATCAAATCACAAAGTGCGGGACGTACGTGGTGCTTAGTAATCAATTGTAAATCAAGGATCGACGTAAGGAATTGGCGATCTTCATTTGAAAAATCCGCGTAACAGCTTAAGGTGCCGGCTCATTTTCGCGAGGTAACTAATCTATGTCGCAACATCGCAGTTTAAAGGGAGCCAGCACGATCGCCGCCAGACGTAATGTGCTAAAACGTTTCGAAAGAGTCGAGCTTTTGAAAAAGCGTGGCCAGTGGAAAGAAGGCCAGAAGGTCATTGGTCTGCCCAAAACGAAGCCGGATGTTTAGTCGGAAGCGTGAGAGGTGATTAGTGAGAAGTGATTGGTGGCGTTATTCGCCTGTTACGTCTCACCTCTCACTAATCACATCTCACCCGCTTACGTGCGCCTCAACCGTTTCCTTGCTGCTGCCGGTCTTGGTTCACGCCGGCATTGCGACGAGTTGATCGCTACGGGTCGCGTCGCAATCAATGGCAGAGTTTGCACAAACTTCAGCGCGCAGCCTGGGGCAGGCGACCATGTTAAGGTTGATGACAAACTCATTCACCTCGCTCCAGCGCTTACGATCATGCTGCATAAGCCCGCTGGGTTCGTTTCGACTCGAAAGGATATCCACGCGCGAGACACCGTTTTTGATCTGATACCGGAAAAATTTTCCCGCCTCTTCAACATCGGTCGTCTGGATGCACAAACTGAAGGTTTACTGCTTCTGACGAATGATGGCGAATTGGCGCAGCGGCTCACCCACCCCCGATTCAAGGTCGACAAGGAGTACGAGGTCACGCTGGATCGGCCGTGGGACCCGGCGCTCACTCCGCGGCTGCTGCGGGGCATTGTTCTTGATGGGCAACGCGCGAAAATTGCGCGGCTTCATTCCCTGTCGCCGACGCGCCTCCGCATTATCTTGCGTCAGGGAATCAATCGCCAGATTCGGCGAATGTTGGAGGTCGTCGGATACCGTGTCAAACATCTTCTGCGTGTTCGAATCGGAAACCTTCGGCTTGGCGATTTGCCATGCGGACATTGGCGGAGGTTGACAAAGCGCGAGATCGACGGTCTGCACATGCGAGAAAGCAGCGAGGTTGTAGCCGCTGACCGCGGCAGACAAAAAGCTGGTCAAGTCCCCAAGCCGAGGTCAGCGCCCTCGGCTAGAAGTTGACATGAAACTCGACGGTTGTAACGCGCTGATCACGGGTGCTTCCGCTGGTATCGGTCGCGAATTTGCGCGCCAACTCGCCGGTCGCGCCAAATCGCTCACTCTGATTGCGCGCCGCGAGCAAAGGCTCAATCAACTGCGCGAAGAACTAAATCAACATTGTTCGAACGTCGCGATTTTGGTTCGCAAGACTGATCTCGCCGATCTTGCACAAGTGAATGAACTGCTGGCGTGGCTCGATCGTGAAAAGGTTGATGTCGATCTCTTGATCAATAATGCCGGACTGGGCGATAGCGGCGCCTTCGCAACGAGCGATCCAGTTCGCAACCACCAAATGACTCTCGTGAACATTGTCGCTCTCACTATACTTGCGCGCCACTTGCTTCCGCGAATGATCGCGCGACGGCGTGGCGGAATTTTGAACGTCAGTTCGTCGGCTGGATTTCTTCCGATTCCCGATTTTGCCGTTTACGCAGCGACCAAAGCCTATGTCACAAGCTTTTCCGAAGCGCTTCGAGCCGAACTCGCGGGAACAGGCGTAAGCGTCTGTGCTCTTTGTCCAGGCCCTGTGCATACAGAGTTTCAAGACGTTGCCAAACGCCCGGGTGCTCAGCCGAATACCGGCCCGGAGTTCGTTTTCGTTCCCGTAGAACAAGTCGTGCACGATGCGCTTACTGCGTTGGAAGCAGATCGCCCACTTGTTATTCCGGGCTTCCCGATGAAGCTCGGGATGTTTCTCGTCCGAATAACGCCGATGCCGATCCTGCGGTTACTGTCGCGGCTTTTGAAAGTTACTGAGCGCCGTTAGGCTTTCTCACCAAGATTGCACCAATGAGTTGCTGTCCTGTAGGCAAATCCGATTTGTCTTCAGCGGCGCCCTGAATGATGCGTGTAGCGCCGAATTCGTCCGCGGTCAGCCATGTGTCGGCGTAAAAATTGTCCCGCAGATAAGAGAAGCTCCATTCTGTGAAGTATTGATCGGTACCAGCAATAAAAAAGAGCGCGTTGGGCAGGTAGACCCCGACCGCAGGCAGCGCGTGTTCGATTTCTGCCGCGGCCGCCATTTGCTTTTCGCGCGCGTTACCATAGGGCCCGTACAGTGGAAAAAGAAAGATGTATCGCGTGGCTGAAGGTCGCTGTGCGTAGAATAGGAGTTCTGGCTCTGCCCCAAAAACAAACACGCATCTCTCGGGGGGTGTCACGTTTTCAATTCGTCGCGCAAGCTCGGGCATCTCCGCGAAGAAGTTGCCGGGGTAAATCTTTCTCACCGCTTCCGCGGGCGAGTAGGTGAAAAGGAACGGCCAAAGCGTGATGGCAGGCAAAACAGCAAGTATCAGAACGACCGCTATGCGCCGGCTCCAGCTAGGAAAAATTCTCCACGATTTGATGGTAGTGAACCATTCAGCACCGGCAGCAGCGGCCAGTGCTAGCGGCGGAAGCAGCTGCTGAAAATAATGCGGAAAGAAGTATCCGCTCGCACTCACACCGATAATACTAGTGATAAGCCATCCTGCTAGAAATAAGGACCACTTGGCTCTGCCAGATGTGAGCAGGCCGGCTAGGCCTGCCACAGCACACACCCACACGATGCCTTGCGTGCGTGCGAGGATCGTGAGCGTGCCCCAGCAATATTCAAGCCGCGCAGATGCTCCGACGCCGCTGATGTACTCCAAGTTGTGGGTGAAGACGTTTTCGACGAACTCATGCAATCCGCTATGCCGCCAGAAGTAGAGCAACACCAGGCCCAACACCATTAGCAGGCCTGCCGCTGAGCAAGCGATGAATGAACCTACGCTTCGCCATCGCTTGTCTTCTCGGGCAAAGATCGGATAGGCAGCAGCTAGTAAGAACCAGTTTAGAATCGCCACCTGCTTGAACATAAAGGCGATCCCAGTCAACGCGCCGGCGAGCACCATTAATAAAATATTGCGCTGATTTTTCGCTGCTGCGGCCAGAAAGGCGATTTGCGAAAAGATGAGCGGGCATAACATAAAGAGCTCGGTATTCGCTGCTGTTCCTTGCACCAGCGGATCGGCTCCCAGAAGTCCAAAGAGCGCTGCACCTAGCCAGGCCCAAAAACGATCCATGAATCGCAGCCCGAGGAAAAAGAGCGCACACGCTGAAGTCGCAGCAAACGCCAATCCGGCGAAATGAATCGCGCGAACAGATTCAAAAGGCAGGCTCAACGCGAGCTGATAGATGTAAAAAATAGCCGGCGGTTTTTGGTCGACCCAGTCGCGGTAGGGCAATTCATGGTACCCGAGTCGCCATGCGATATAAGCGTACTCACCTTCATCGCGCTCGAGCGGAATCGGCAAGAGCGGAATTCTTACTGCGGCTATGAATAGAAGTAGGCCAACTGCAATTAGGATCGTTTGAATGCGGTCCCGCATGTATCAGCGATGAAACCAATTGTGCCCGCTGCCAAACGTCACGTGATTTACAATTATTTCTGACGTAGCCAGAAATGTCGCAACTCCTGCGAGAATGGCTACTCGCAAAACCGCGCGCTGCACTTTGCGCAGCAAAAATACAGCGCCGTAAACATAGGCGATCGCAAACGGGATTAACGCACCGCTAAGTAGACGGCCAGCGGTAAAATACGGGTGGGTCCTCGATGGGCCCGTCGAAGCGCCGAAGTCGAATTGAATCGAAAGCAATGCCAAAAAAATGATTCCCCCGACGAAGATTAAAATGGCAGTCGCTATCGCCTGTCGCTGAAACGCAGAAAGTCCGGCCCACTTCGATAACCCGACGATCGCGCACCCGAGTAAAATCAGTGACGATAGAGCGAAGAATCCATCGACAGGTCCCCAACTCAACAGGCGACCGTGCCAGCTAATTTCACCGCGCCAAAAGCTTGCAAGCAAGCTCGACCAAAATGTCCAAAGACCACACGGTGTAAAAATTGAGTGCTGCCACCACTCAGGGAACGGTTTTCGCGTCCAACCGAGCAAGATAATTTTCGCTGTCGATCCGCTGGGATCGTCGAATTGATGTTGCGACCATACCATCCAACTACCGATTGGGATCGCGGCACAGAGAACGAGAGCAGCCAGCGCCGCCAACCCAGTGGGCGGCGTCCGCCGCATGATTTGTAACAGCTTCGCAATAACGGCGAGTAGAGCGACTACGATTAAGGGCAGGTTCGATAATTTTGTAAGATACGTGGCGGCTGCCGCGAGACCGGTGACTGCTCCAAGTCCAATGCTCGCAGATTCCGTGCGTAACCAGTATAACAGGCAAAGAAATAGTGCGCCGAAACAGAGAGGCGCCAAGACGTCGTTATTCATTGCGTAGAAAACATTCTGAGGAATGAAGGCAAGCAGCAGCGGTACACCGATGCGCAACTCGAGGCATTCGGGCGCAATCATGCGCGCGGTTAGATAGCCCATCCAAACTACAATCGCGATCAGAGGAGCGTTGAGAAACCGAATCCAGTATAACGATTGAATACCAACTACTCCGATCTGCTTTCCGATCCACCACCAGATACTCGCCAGGATGTAATACAGCGGCGGCTGAGAGGATTCGAAATTGATTTCATTGCTCCATGCAGTCTTTGTCGCCGCAATCTCTGCGTTAAGATCCGGGCCCGTTTGCTTCCATAACGGCGTTGGAAATTTTCCCTCCGGAAATTGATCGGGCGCAGACAAAAATTCCGGCGAAGCGTACGGAACGATCCAGTCCAGAGTCTCTTCGGTCAGTCGATCGAAACTGCGCGGGAGATGGGCATGCGAGTACTGCGTAACCAAGTCGAAATGAAGATGCTCATCAACATTGCTAAAGAACGGGAACGCTGCCGCGAAAATGAAAACGCGAACGGCCGCGACGACACAAAGGACACAAACCAGAATACGTTCGTTCCTTTTCGCGAATGTTTCTGATTCGCCCGAGATGTTCATCAAAACGGCGCGGCGGGAGACTCCTGCCAGCCCACAACCGCTGTCATCTGCACGTTTTCCAGTGAGCTGATGTTAGTCGGCGAACGGATCGAAACGATCTCGCCCGACGTGGCGTGCATCGCAACAAAGTAACCGACCTGCGCGCCCCAGACATCGGAGTAAGGATCATCGAGCCATCCCCACGGATTGTTCGGCGCGGGCCGAATATCTGGCGGCCGCCTCTGGCTTAGCGGAATTTCTCCGACGAGCCACACATGATTCCCGGCGCGCAATGTGGCGGCGACCCGGTCGAACACCGGTTGCACAGGATTTTCCAGAACCATTTTTGCCTTAAACAAATCGTAACGATGGAACCGATGATCCGCGAGCGGTGGGATTGTGGTCCATGGCGTCCGACCGCGATACTGACGATCGAACGACACGCCAAAAGTCCAGGGGTGCACAACGATCAGGTCGTGCACGTCGGCTCGCTCGCGCAGAACGCTGGCAATGAGATCCATGTTCGTCTGTCGATACGCGACAAGTTCACGGGCGCCTGGCAGGCAAACGAGCACGAGAATCGCAAACGCGCAGCGCCAGAACTGCCAGCGCGGAGGCCAGTTTGCGAGCGCGGCATCGATGCAGACCGCGGCAAACGTCGTAAGCGGCAGAAAGTACCAGACCTGAGTCGGCATCTTTGCGATCCACAAAAAAATGAAAAAGCTGATTAGCCCCGCGATAAAAGCGGTTCCGGCGAAGAAAACGGAAGTGTTCGAATCATCCGCTGGTGCGTCCCGGAAAAGGATGACGCTCTTTACCCAGCGTGCGATCGCAACGACCGCCAGCGCGACCCACAGCCAGCTTATCCAGGGAAAGGTCGGCGCCATGGCGTTCGAAAGATTCGTCCAGATCAATGTCGGCAAGAAACCGATCTGCGAGAGCATCGACCAGTTCTGCGCTTCGCGAATGATAGCGCGATATGGCAGCAGCGACATCGCCGCCAGCACACCGATGGCCAGCGCAGCCAGCGAGGTTTTGAAATCCCGGCGCCGTGCCTTCAGCGCGACAGCGGCGGCACAAACCGCGAGCAGTAGGAAGGAATTTTGAAACAGGCATTGAACGCTGATCACCGCCAGCAGTGCGGCAGCAAGCCAGCGCTTCCAATCCGGCGCGCGGGCGAAACGCCAGACCATCGTCAGCGTAACGAGCATTAGCACGCTCGCCAGGCCATACGCCCGCAGTGAATCGCCCCATCGCACAACACCCGGGTTCACCGCCAACAGACCAAGCGCAATCACCGGCGCGGAGCGATGGAAAAACCAGCCGTTCAACCATACGGCACCAAGCATCAACAGGCCTATAATGAAGCCCACTACGCGCATAGCTGTATCACTGCTACCCACAAGCAAGGACCAGATGCGAAGCAGTGCAGGAAAAAAGATCGGACAAGACTCGTGGCCAACGTTGGACCACATTTCATGAACCGTCGGGAGGGTGGCGACGCCCATGACGCCAGCTTCGTCGCGCCACAGAGGTCCGGCTGATCGAAAGTTTACCCAGTGCACATACACTGCCACGGCTGTAATCAGCGCGCCGATCCCCCATTCGATTTTTCGCCAGTCCCAGACCCTACTCGGCCCCGAGGGAGATTCTACGAGGTCCATGATGGGATTTTCAGAACAAATCTTTCGCAGCACCAGTCCTTTCGCGTCCAGGAAACATGTGCAAACAAAAGCGGCGGTCGTATTCGACCGCCGCTTCGAAACCTTTTGCTTATATACGTGCTACAACTCTAAGACGACTTGTATTTGACTGAGCAACCGTACGGTTTGGTTTGGGGCGTGGACACAGATTTGCCTGCCAATGACTGATCCAACGCCGCCTTTACGTAGTTCGTCGAGCTGGGAATATCTGCAGGGTTCGGTGTCGCCTTGCTATCGATCGCTCCTTCGTAAGCGATTTTTCCGTCCGGATTGATGATCACCATGTTTGGCGTGTTCTTGGCGCCATAAGCGCGACCCGCTTTGCCCTCCGGATCGAGAAGCAACGCAGTCTGCTGCGTCTTCCAGGAAGTGGCGACTTTCTGGGCCTGTTCCGGCGTCAAATTGCCTTCGGTACCAGGCGCGTTGGAATCGATGGTCAACCAAACCACGCCCTTGTCTGTATATTCTTTCTGCAATTTTTGCATGTTATCGCTGCCGTAGTGCTTCTTCACAAACGGGCATTCCGGGTTAAACCATTCGAGCACGACGTACTTCCCCTTGTATTGAGAAAGTGAATGCGTCTGGCCTTTCGCGTCGGGTAATGAAAAATCCGGCGCAGCGCTGCCAACTGGTGGCGGCTCTAAGGCAAAAATTGCGGTAGCGACTAACGATGTGAGAACGGTCAAGGTTATTTTTTTATTCATAAACGGATTAGAAAACGAAGTTATTAAGCTAGTTCAATTTTCTTGTGAATTTACCACATTGGCAAGAACCGGAGAGCATTCAAATACAGGAACGGAGACAGTGGCGACGCTTGAGTGGTCAACGCCTGCATTCAGATAAGGGAAATTGGTGCGCTGACTAACTTGCTTTCGACTTGCGAGGTCCCTCACCTCTTTTCGGAATGGTCAGCTTCAGAGGCCACGAGGACAGCGGTTCCACTCAGTTCACCAGCACGAAACCGATCTAGCGCACCGTTAGCTTGGTCCAAGGGAAATATTTCTGTCTTTGTTTTAACTGGAACACGTGGCGCGATATCGAAAAATTCTTCGCCGTCGCGCCGGGTGAGGTTTGCCACGGACGTTATGATTCGTTCTTCCCACAGGTCCGTATAAGGAAATGAAGGGATATCGGTCATGTGAATCCCACCACAGACTACGATGCCGCCCTTTGCGAGTGCGTGGAGCGCTACTGGCACGAGCGGTCCGGCCGAGGCGAAAATAATTGCAGCATCGAGCTTCTCCGGCGGCATCTCGTCGGAACCGCCGGCCCACTTTGCGCCTAGCGCTTTCGCGCTTTGCTGCGTTTTGACGTCGCCCGGTCGCGTAAATGCGAAAAGGTCGCGCCCCTCATAAATGGCAATCTGCGCGATCAAGTGCGCCGCATTACCAAAGCCATACATGCCGAGCCTGCGCGCATCTCCGGTTTTGCGATAGGAACGATAACCGATCAACCCCGCGCAAAGCAGGGGTGAAACTTCGACATCATTGTAGCCGTCAGGCAAAGGAAAACAGAATCGAGCATCGGCGACAGTAAACTCGGCATAGCCGCCATCGATGGTGTAACCGCTGAAGCGCGCTCGATCGCACAGATTCTCACGGTTCGATCGGCAATAAGCGCATTCACCATCGGTCCAACCGAGCCACGGAATGCCAATACGGTCGCCAACTTTAAATCGCGAATTTACGTCTGCTCCGATCTCTTCAACACGGCCAACAATTTGGTGACCTGGTATGAGCGGCAGTTTTGGATCCGGTAGTTCGCCATCGACCACATGAAGATCGGTCCTGCACACCGCGCACGCTGCGATTCGCACCAACAGTTGTCCCTTGGCCGGTCTTGGCTTCTCCACGTCGCGGAGTTGAAGCAGCTGTCGCGGCTTATCCAGAACCATCGCGCGCATGGGCTAAGCGATCTTCTTCTTACTCTTACTCCTGCTCATACTCATGCTCTTCGGGACTGCCTTAGAGCAAGAGTAACAGTAAGAGCAGGAGCATGAAAAGGTTCAGTGCACG
>JBKPOB010000038.1:0-105454 GCA_046732875.1 Verrucomicrobiota bacterium
GCTTCGAAATTCATCATTTGCCATCGATTGATTTCGTCCTGGTTACTCACGCTCATTTCGATCATCTCGACCGCCGCACGCTGCGCCGCATAGCGGCCGACCAGCCGATTGTTGTGCCGATGGGTGTGGGAAATCTGGTGCACGATCTCGGTTTTCACATCGTACACGAGCTCGATTACTGGCAAACCGTCGAGCTGGGTCCACTTAAGATTTCACTCACACCTTGTCATCACTGGGGAGCTCGGTTTCTGGCAGATTTGCACCGCGACTTTGGCGGGTTCGTCATCGCGGCGAATGGTCGCACCATTTTTCACTGTGGCGATAGCGCCTACTTTCCTGGGTTTAGAGAAATAGGTGACCGTTACCCGATCGAAATTGCTCTGCTTCCGATTGGTGCGTACGAAGCGCCGACTGGCCGCGAAGTTCACATGAATCCAGAAGAAGCGGTCAAGGCCTTTCTCGAACTCGGCGCCAGGACATTGATCCCGATGCACTATGGGACCTTTCGCCTCGGTTTTGAACCGCTGCACGAACCGCCGCAACGTTTGCTCAAATCCGCACGCGAACATGGGATCGAGGAGAAGGTTCTCGTGATGACCGAGGGGAAACCGGTTGTTCTATAGTGATCAGTGAACGGTGATCCCTGATCAGTACTCGTGAATCGTGAGCTGACAAACCGATCACCGATCACCGATCACCGATCACTGAGGCGACACGATGCCATCGCCGCGTTAAGCGCTGGCGCACTTGTTGTTGTCTTCTGCGTCGTCCTTCTCTGGCACAATCCGGTCGTTTTTTGGAACGATGACTATGAATTATATGTTCTGCCTGTATTAGCGGACATGGCCCGCAGTTGGTCAGAAGGCCATTGGCCAATCTTAAGCCCGTACTCGTGGGTGTGCGGTAATCTCGCCGGAGAATTCCAGTACGGAGTGTTTTCGGTTTTTGTAAATGCAGTCGTCATCGTCGTATGGAAATTTTCGTTCACATTTCCGCAGCAAGCGGCGGCCGTGTCCGTTGCGCATCTTTTCGCTTTGGCAATGGGCGGATTTTTACTCGCGCGCGATCGTCGATTTTCAATCCCATTATCGATCTTCGTCGCGCTGATCGCTTCTTTGAACGGTTGGATCATCTGCTGGGGTGCGACCGATTGGTTCGGCGCGCTTGGTGCTTTTACATGGTTGCCCTGGGCGTGGTGGGGCGCGGCGCGCGCTCTCGATTCACACCGGAGCAAATTAAGATTTCTCTGGCCAGCGCCGTTTGTTTACCTCGTTGTTACCGGTGGATTTCCCTACACGGTTTTGATGCTGCTCCTTTTGGTTGCCTGGCTTGCAATCAAATCGTCGGTCGAAACTCGAAGCATTTGGTCGGTCGCGCCGATGCTCTTTGGTGTTGCGCTCGGCTTCGGGTTGTCCGCCCCCGCGTGGCTCGCGATTCTTGATTTGGTTCAGGGTTCGGCTCGGGAATTCCAGCCAGCGAGAGCGCATTGGCAATGGCTTGTTCCACCAGCAGCGCTTCCGGGACTGATTCTTCCTTCTTGGACGGTGAAGTGGACCGATTTCTCCTCTCGCCTGATCCCGCATA
This sequence comes from Verrucomicrobiota bacterium, assembly GCA_046732875.1. Lineage (GTDB taxonomy): Bacteria > Verrucomicrobiota > Verrucomicrobiia > Chthoniobacterales > UBA10450 > Udaeobacter. Next base: position 1,585 of record JBKPOB010000038.1, read on the forward strand.
CCGCGATGGAGTTAGCTTGCGGGCTCGTTGCGCCAGCGGCGCTCATCGCTGGATTCATTTGGCGCGGCCGTGTGCTTGTTAGGCGAATTGGATGGGAGCTGGTCTTACTCTTGGTCGTGCTCTTGCTCTCGATGCTGCCAACGGCTGGGCTTTTTCGGTGGAGCTTTCGCTGGCTGCCGTTTTTTCATTTGATTCTCGCAATCTGCGCGGCAGAAGTGTTGCACCTGCGATCACAATCATGCGCCTCTGCCGAGGCCACGGCGGACAGGCCGATCCTCGCTACAGCGGCGCTCGCTCTTACCGTCCTGACGGCCATTGCGATGCTAATGCTGCGTACGACTGGCTCGTACGCTTTCCCACTGACATGGATCTTTCTTGGACTCGCGGCGTTTTGGTGTCTTTGCGAAATCGCGCTGCGACATTCTCAACTGCAAGAATGGGCTCCCGTCGCGATCACGTTTTCGGCATTGCTCGCGACATATGTCTGCATGCCGACGAACTGCGGCGTTCCCACGTATAATTTCTCTCAGCAACTGCTTAAACCTCGGCCCCTCGATCCAGCGCGCCTTTATCTCAGCATCTATCCGTGGGCAGAGGTTACCTATTGTGTATCGAACAAACCTCAGCCGGTCGGCGAAGTCCTGCGCCCGGGAAGCACACCGATGTGGGCAGGATTGCATTTCATCAATGGCTACAGCCCCATTCGGCCGGCCGGCGTCGCTCGCGAATTCGCGACCTCGATTCACGGTGAAATCAATCCCGGCGTTGGAAGTTATTTGCTCAGTAACCAGGCCGGTAAAGATGGCGAATTAAATTTGTTGGGCGTGGATGGAATTGTTGTTGCGCGAGAATTGGATATCACGCCTCAGCCGGCGTCCGAATGGGAATCGGTTCTTACAACAGATGAAGGACGAGTCTTTCATCGAAGCGGTGAGCCCTTCGCGCGAGTGCGTTCGATCACTTCAATTGATTCACGGCCTGGGGAGCAATTTACGACAGCAGCTGTTTCACGAATCACTGATTTGCGAAATCGAGTTGAAGCTGATGTTGATGTGCCCAGGAGCGATCCTCCGGCTCTGCTCACTTTTTCCCGGCCATACTTTCGTGGATACGAAGCTCGACTGGGCGATCGAAAACTGGCTGTCACCTCTTATCGGGGATTGTTTCCAATTGTCGAGGTCCCAGCTGGCGCTCATGGACGGCTCGCTCTCATTTACCGACCAGCCTGGTTGATCTGGGGAAGTGCAACCGCAGCCGCTTGCGTTCTCGTAATCCTACTGGCAGTCACCCTAAGGCACAGGGCGAACAAATGAATTCTTGCTGCCACTGTGCGGGTATTGTGAGGCAGTATCGCTATGAATATTTAGACTCGTATGCGCCGGATGATGCGCGCAAGCCTCCCTGTCTTCGCTCTTTTTAACTTCAGGTAACGTGATGCCCACTCTTTGGAAATTCGACTAGCTTGTTTTTCGATGGGAGGGGGTGGGATTTCCATGTGCGGCCGAAATGGCAATCCCAGAAATTCCAGAACGCGCTCAGCCGTGGCGCGGTGAGACGCAACGACGTCTTCGTAAAAAAGAACGAGCGGCTCAATTTGATATTCACCAAAATAATTCGCCCAGCCTTCGTCGTGCGCTGCGATGCGTTTACACCATTCGTCGATTACTTTGAAATCGAATTTGGGTATGGCGCGCGGTTGCGATTTCTCCTCAGCTTTTTGAGTCCACACACCCGTCTGGCACGCCATGGCCCAGGAGACCGCCTGCTCGACATGATTCCGACGCCGCATCCAGATATATTTCGGCTTGTTGAAAACAGCCGCGAGAAGTTGCGCTCCGTTAAGGTTCTTGTATTCGGGAATTTCCTGCAACATCTGGAGCATTCGTTCGAAGTAACTCCACATTACGACGGCGCCGAAAACTCCATTGGCTGCGGTGTTTTGACGTAAAACATGCTGCACATAGGCGATGCGCGATGGCGTGCCCCAGCGTTTCTCCCAGGTTTCTTCGGGCTTCGACAAAAAATATTCTTCCGGCGACCCGGCCATGCCAGTGCTTCGGAGTATGCTGCAAAGCAAATGCGTTCCACTGCGCTGAACAGAAGCAATGATGTAAGAAATTGCAGGGGTCATAATCTCACTCCGCTGACATCGAGAGGACGCCCCGCATGACGCAGACGCGCCTTACAGTTGCTTGGGAGTCTCCAACAACTCAGTTACGCGCTTGAGCAAACGACCCGCGCCTCCGCCATCGATACTGCGATGATCGAAGCTTAGTGTGATCTGGGCCTCGGTTCTGGGAACAAATTCTTTTTTCTTTTCATCCCACCAGGGAACTTTTTTCCCGGCTCCGAGACCAAGCAGCAATGTCTGGTCCGGCAATGGGATTGGTGTGCCCCATTCCATTCCAAAAGTCCCAAAGTTCGAAACGGTCGCGACGCCTCCGGCTTGCATGTCGGGCGAGATACGTCGTTGTCGCGCGAGATCGACGAGTTCCTTGTATTTCGTCGCGAGATCGGCCAGCGAAGTTTTGTCCGCCGCCCGGATGACCGGCACCATGATTCCATCCTCGGCTTCAACCGCAATGCCGACATCGATCGAGCGTGATTGGACAACGCGGTTGCCGATCAATTTCGCCGCTGCGCCGGGAGTTTCGGCAAGGGCGAGCGCAAGCGCCCGCACGGCGTAGAGGCCCGGGCCAGGTTTGGGGTCGCGCGACTGTCGATCCTGCAGCGCGGGATCGAGATTTACCGACGAACCAATCGTTGAAAGCGGCCGTGTCCAACTTCGCCGCATCGCGTCGGCCACACCGGCGCGAATCGCAGAAGCCTCGTGCGCTGTTTGGTTCTCGATTTTCTGCAGGAAATTCTCGAGATCCTTGATGGTGACACGATTACCTGCACCCGTGCCCATGATTCCTGCGAGGTCGGCGGTTGTCAGCTGCAGCTCGGCCATTCGCGCGCGAACACGGGGGGACATGAACGTTGCGCCTTTCGCAGCAACCGGGACAGGCAATCCGCCAGCGCCATCGCCGTCACGCGCGGCAATTTTTTTCTTGCGTGCGGGAGCGACCTCCTGATCTGCGCGCGCGGGAATCTCCTCCGCGACTTCGCGCTGCGGTGGCGGTGGCGCTTGTTTTGCAAACCGCGCGGCGTCGGCTTCGCTCGCTTCCACATAGCCAAGGACTGCGCCGACCGGGTAAGTCTCTTTCAATTGCACAGTGATTTGGGCAATCTTGCCTTTGCACGGCGTCGTCACGCCCATCATGGCTTTTTGGGTTTCGACGTCGATAATTTCCTGATCATCCGCAACATCATCGCCCGGGTTCACTTTAATATCGACAATGGTGGCTTCGGCGATCGATTCGCCAAGCTGCGGCATGATAATTGGGACTTGCGGCATAAATTTCTATTCTCGAAGCAGCGCGCGAGCTTTTCTCGCGATCTCCTTTGCGTTCGGTCGATGGGTCGACCAAAGATTTGGGTGATAAGGAATTGGTGTGTCCTTTGCGTTGATACGCTGCGGCGCTGCGTCCAACAAATGAAAACCTTCCGCGGAAACACGCGCGATCACCTCGGCCGTAACGCCGCCCCACGGAAACGATTCTCCCACACACAGCAGGCGGCCCGTGCGCGCGACCGAAGCGAGAACGGTATCGGTGTCGAGCGGCTTAACCGAACGAAGATCGACAACTTCGATTTCAAAACCTTCGCCGGCCAATTGTTCCGCGACGGCGAGCGCTTCCTGCACCATCGCGCTGTAACCCACAATGGTCAGGTCGCGCCCTTCCCGCGCGATGCGGGCTCTCCCCGTGGGCAAACCGTCGGTCGGTAGCTTGTCTGCTTTGAGATGATAATAGAGATACTTGTGCTCGCAGTAGACAACGGGATCGTCGATGGCCACCGCTTCGATGAGCATGGTGTAAGCGTCTTCCACCGTCGCAGGCGTCATGACGATGAGTCCCGGATAATGCGCATAAATTGATTCCATCGATTGACTGTGGAATGGCCCGCTTCCTTTCGTTCCGCCAGAAGGCAGACGAACGGTGATGGGGACCGGCATATTCGTACGCCAGTAGTGCGTGCCGGCATTGTTCAGAATTTGGTTCAGGGCGATGCTTGAGAAATCGGCGAACTGCATTTCGACAATCGGTCGCATTCCCTCAATCGCGGCCCCAATTGCGGTCCCAACGATCGCGTCTTCGCTAATCGGCGTGTTCAGCACGCGTCCGGGAAATTCCTTAGCGAGACCTTTTGTTGCTTTGAAAGCGCCGCCAAACGCGCCGCCGACGTCCTGCCCATAGATAAATACCCGTTCGTCGTCACGGAGCAACTTCGCCTGCGCTTCGCGGATCGCTTCGAGATATGTGATGCTCATGAGGGAAATGACGAATGACGAATGACGAATGACGAAATAATGATTAAATCCGAATGACAAAAATCCCTTCTCCACGGCGTCAGAGCGGTGGAGGTAGACGACGAAGTGTTCCCAAAAGCTCGTTGCTTCTTCTCGTCATTCGTCATTTGGGCTTCCGTCGTCATTCATTTCCTTCCACGCAATCGATGAGATCACGTCTCGATAACGCGCACCAATCTTCTTTCTCGCCGTCCGGCGGAGCCTCTTTTTGCGCGGTGGCAATGGCTTCATCCACCTTTGCTGCCGCTTCTTTGCGCCACTCAGCGAGCGTCTCGGCATCGACCAGATTTAAATCAGCGATTGTTTGCTCTGCGACTTTCAAACAGTCCCGCGCAAATGGTTCGCGCTTGATCTCCTCCGTCACGTAGCTGGCGTCGTCGTGTTCGCCATGTCCGGAAAGTCGCAGAACGGACGCGACAACCAACTGCGGCGGACGTCCTGCGCGGGCACGTTTGACTGCGCCGCCAATTACTTCGAGACATGCGCTGAGATCCGTTCCATCAAGAGTGTAGCCTTCAAAACCATAACCGGTCGCGCGATCGACCAGATCATGACACGCAAACTCGCGGTCGTTGGGCGTGGAATAGGCATAATGATTATTCGTCGCGACTACCACGAGCGGCACCTGTTCTACTGCCGCAATATTCATTCCCTCGTGAAACGCACCGGTCTGCATTCCGCCTTCACCGATGCATGCCAGGCCGACGAACCCTTTCTCACCTTTAAATCGTTTGGCCATTAACGCGCCGACAGTGACCGAAATCATCGCGCCGAGGTGACTAACCATTGCGAGCTGGTTCTCCTGTGGCCGGCCACGATGGATGTTGCCATCGCGTCCACGCATTGGGCCTTGGCGCGAGCCCAGATAAGTACGCGTCACATCCAAGAGCGGTTCACCGAAAGCGGATCGTCCTGCCTGGTCGCGAATCAACGGCGCGAAGATATCGTTTTTTTTCAAGAACAAACCGCATGCGACACTGACCGCCTCCTGGCCTTTGCCAATGTAAACGCCACCGGTGATCAGGCCGCCCCGATAAAGACTAACGAGTTTTTCCTCTAGCGTGCGCGCCAGCAGCATCCAACGAAACGCTTCAAGGAAGCGCTCGTGAGGCGGCGCGGGCTTTGGCTTTTTGATTTTTGATTGGCGCTGCGCCGTCTGAAGCATCCCACAATTTTACGCGAGATCGGCCAGCCCGCGCAAAAAAATTTTGCAGGCTCGTGACTTGACCTCTAGGGAGGACAAACTGCCGATTACTCCAAGCTAGCAGCTGCCCTCCCCAGATGGAAAACTACCGGGTCGCAAGCGCGAGACCTTGTTGTCTCGGTCTCTGATCTGCGCTCGCAAAGGTTTCGGTGGAGACATGGTGCGGCGCGGTCAATTTCATCCCGACCAGTTTGCTCACACCGCGCTCTTCCATTGTTACGCCGTATAGTACGTCGGCCTTGGCAATGGTGCGTTTGTTGTGCGTGATGATGATGAACTGACTCTGTTCTACGAACCGGTCCAGCACGCGGATAAACCGGTTGATATTGCCTTCGTCCATCGCCGCATCCACTTCGTCGAGGATGCAGAACGGGCTTGGCCGCACCATGTAAATTGCAAAGAGCAATGCAACCGCGACCATAGAACGCTCACCTCCGCTTAGCAGAGAAACGCTTTGTAACTGTTTCCCCGGGGGCTTTGCGCTGATTTCAATTCCACAGTTGAGCGGATCATTGTCGTCAAGGAGGGACAGGTCTGCGCGTCCGCCACCGAAGAGCTCTTCGAACATTTCACGGAAGTTGATCCGTACCTGAGCAAAGGTCTCGCTGAACAACTTCCTGGTGGTCGAATTGATTTGCGCAATCACGTCGAGCAATTCGCGATGCGAATTCGTAAGGTCATTATTTTGCGTTTCGAGAAATTTATATCGCTCTTCGAGCTCGTCGTACTCATGAACGGCATCCAGATTAACCGGGCCCATGTTATCGAGTTGGGTTCGAAGGTCGCCAATCAACTTGTCGAGATCGGCATCAGTGAGGTCGATCTCGTTGTCCGAACGCGATGGTAAATCCAGCACACCTTCGCCGCCATTAGTGGCATCGCCTGTGGAGCGGTCGACCCGCCTTTTCAGCTGCGCCCGAAGAGTTTTTTCAAACCCAGCCTGCTCCGAACTAAATTCGCGCAAATTGATTTGATACCGACGTAAAACGCGCTCGGTGAGATTATCGATCTTCAACTGCAATTCTGCCTGGCGCACTTGTTCTTTGGAACGCGAGTCGCGCAGATCATTCAACGAGTTTCGAATTGTGCGCAGATTCGACTCTGCCTCGTTCATTGTTGTCGAGCGTTCTCTGCGCTGTTCAGTGAGCGCAGACAGCGCTCTCTCGAGCTCCGCACGTTGCCCGGTTTGTGTTTCGATGGCCGATTCAGCTATTCGCGATTCTTCCGCCTGCGTGGCGAGCCGCTTCTCGAAGTTGGCGATCTCAGTCTGACGTGCCGCGATTGCCTCCGCAAGTTCCGCGTCACGAGCGTTCATCGGCTGGCGCTGCGCGACAAGATGCTCGTAGCGTTGTCGCTCGGTGGCGACGCTGAGACGCAATTCGGTCAGCTGCTCCATTGCCTCTTTTTCGCGCTTCGCGAAATCCTCCTGTGCGGCCCGCAGCGCCTCTTGCTCCCCTTGGTTCGCTACCAAAGTCGCCTGTTCTCCGGCCAATTCGTCGTCCAGTTTCGCAATGCGTTCGTCCGCGGCTTGGATTTGTCGGGCCAGCGTACTTTGTTCAGAGCGAACCTGGGTCTGCTTTTGTTCGCCTTCCTGCAGTTCTCGCGTGAGAAAAAGAATTCGATTATCGCAATCGGACTTTTCACGTTGGGCGGTGTCGTAATCTCGACGGGCGTCTTCCAACTCGCTGCTCGACTTCTCCAGTACCGCTTTGGCGTCGTTGCATTTTTTAAGCAGAAGGTCGCGTTGCCTACGGATCTCGGAACACTCGCTCTCCAGGGCCGACATTCGCGCTTTGCGTTCGAGCAAGGAATCTGCCGATGTTTCCCGACTCCCACCAAACACGACTCCCTCGGTCGAAATCAATTCGCCGTCCAGGGTCGCAGCTGCGATTTCAGGGTGCTCTTTTTTAGCAATCAGGGCATCGTCGAGATGCTCAAAGATTGCGACGTTGTGAAGCAATTGCGCGACGAGCGGTGCCAGCGGCTCTGGCGCTTTCACTTTGTCGATTGCCCACCCGACCGATTTCTCAGGGGGCCGTTTTACTGGAACTTTTGTTGTGCCGTTGCCGAGTTGCGGAATCACCAGCGCTGCCTGACCGAGTTTCTTCTCTTTCAGGGCCGCAATAATTTCGGGCGCTAATTGTGCGTCTTTTAGCACAATCGCCTGCAAATTCCTGCCCAGCGCAGCTTCAATCGCCGGAATAAAATTCTGATCGACGTCGAGATTCGCAACCAGAGCGCCTGCCAGCGCAGGCTTGATTCGCGACTGATCGTGCAGGCCTTTGAGCACGGCTTGCGAGCCTTGCCCCAGACCCTCGCCTTCTTCGTCAAGCTGATGCAGAATTTCACGACGCGATTCTTTTTCCGCGTACGCGCGCTCGATGGTGGCGAGCTCCTTTTCCGAGCTGGCGACAAGTTGTTGATGTTGTCGCAGCTTCTCGTCGCCGGTCTGAACAGCGCCGCGACAATGATTGAGCTTGTTCTGGAGGTCTTCGGCCGTCGCGCGCGCAGCGGTAATCTCAGCCTGGATTCGAGTGCGGCTGGCCTCAATGCTGGAAACTGCGGTATCTAAACCGCGGCGATTTTCCTCTGTCGCTTCGCGGCGAATTTTAAGCCCGGAAATTTCCTCCTCCAAGTCCGCGATATGGCTCTCGATTTCTGACCCCGCGTTTTGCAGCGTGTCGAGTTTCGATTCGTGCGCGCTTCGCTCAGCCCGGAGGTCCGAGAGTCGGCTGGTGAGTTTGCTGAGCGCCGCTTCTTTGGTCTGCAGAGCCTCACTCGTTTTTTCAATCAGCGCGTTCGCCTCTTGAATTTCTTTGCCTTGCTGCGCGCGTTTAGTTTGCGCTGCAGCAATGTCGTTTCGGGAACGTTCAATCAGTTCGTTTAATTCCTCGGCCCGTTGCCGATTGAATTGGATTCGATTCCGGTGCGCGTTGATTTCGCTCTCAAGACGCTGGAGTTCACTGCGGCTGTTCGCAATTTGGGCATCGATTTCCTCCAACGCGCGGCGCTGCCCGGCCAAATCGCTTTCACCTGCGTCGATTTTGGCGCGAGTGGCATCTTCTGATTCGCCAAGGCCCGCAATCTCAGCCTGGCAATGGGCCAGGTCCGCTTCAAGCAGCTCGAGTTGCTTGCGCGAATGATGGGTATCGAGCATGCGAAGATCATCATGCAATGCCTGGTAACGCCGCGCTTTGCCAGCCTGCCTCTGCAACGAACCGATTTGACGTTTTACTTCCTTAATGATGTCGCCAATGCGCAGGAGATTTGCCTCGGTCGCTTCCAACTTGCGCAGCGCTTCGCGTTTCTGCGTCTTGTATTTTGTGACGCCTGCCGCTTCCTCAAAAACTGCGCGTCGATCTTCGGGGCGCGAACTAAGGATCATATCGATTTTGCCCTGTTCCATCATCGAGTACGCAGCTCGACCGATCCCGGTGTCGGCGAAGAGACTTTGAATATCGCGAAGCCGGCACGAGGTTTTGTTCAGCAGATATTCGGAGTTGCCATCGCGATACACGCGACGCGTCACGCGAACCTCGTGCCAATTGATGCCAAGCTCTTCGGCGCAATCGGTGAAGGTCAGAGAAACCTCGGCGAAGCCAACGGGCTTGCGCGTCTCGCTGCCGTTAAAAATCACATCCGCCATCTCATCGCCGCGCAACGATTTTGCAGATTGCTCACCGAGTACCCAGCGAACCGCATCGAGCACATTCGACTTTCCGCAACCGTTCGGTCCAACGATAGCAGTGACGCCTTCGTGGAAGTTGAGGGTCGTTTTGTCGGCGAACGATTTAAAGCCGAGCAGCTCGAGCGATTGTAAGTGCATGGTAGGCCAAACCTCGGGCCTTAGGAGGTCAATACAGCAGGCGTGGAATGGTGACAAGTGAAAACACACAATTTGGAGGGTTTTTGGCGGCCACTAACCACAGGATATTGGGCACATTAGAGGTCAGCCAGCTTGGTTGACTCGGCCGCCGGGCTGCTAGCCTGGCGGGGCCGTTGGGAGCGGGCTGGGAGCCCGCTTGCCGGGTCAGGCTGGCAGCCTGACATCCGATTTTCCCACGCTTTGCCTTGACCACTGACACTTGGTAAACCCGACCTTTGCGTCGCGAAGCTTAGCTCGCACACTTGCTTTGAACAACTGAATCACGCAGGATGCATCAATGGCGGATGAATCGACGCTGTCGATCCAACAAGCGGAGCGTGTCGATCATCAGCTGGTCCGGGGAATCGGAATTCCCGCTCTGACTGCCAATATTGTCAGCTCGACGATTGGTGCCGGAATTTTCGTGATCCCCGCAACGGTTGCGAGAGAACTGGGACCCGCCGCCCCGGTGGCGTTTGTTTGTTGTGCGGTTGCGATGGTTTTGTTCGTTACTTGCTTCGCAATCGCAGGCAGCCGGGTATCGCTGACCGGTGGGCTATACGCATACGTCGAAGTCGCGTTTGGTCGTTACGTCGGTTTTCTCGCCGGCATGCTTTATTTTCTAACCGCACTCGGCGCGGTCGCTGGCGTGGTGAACGTTCTCGCGAACTCCGTTGCACTCGTTGTCCCATTTCTCGGCAGTCCGCTGATGCGCATCATTGTGATGCTCGCCGTTTACGGTTCGCTTGTCTTAATCAACATCCGCGGTGTGCGGCAAGGCGCAGGCGCAGTGACCGTGATCACGCTAGCAAAGCTTCTGCCTCTTTTGTTGTTCATTTGCGTGGGAATATTTTTTGTTCATCCGCCGAATCTTGCCTGGAGCGGTTGGCCCGGCAGCAAGTCGTTAGGCGATGCCGTTATCCTGTTGATTTTTGCGTTCGTCGGGATTGAGGTCGCTTTGATTCCGAGCGGCGAAGTGAAGAATCCTGCGCGCACCGTTCCGCGGTCTGCATACCTCGCGCTTGTCATTACGACGGTCATTTACATTCTGATCCAAGTCGTAGGCCAGGGCACGCTTGGCGCCGATCTTGCGAACCATCCTGGCGCGCCTCTCGCTGAATCCGCTGCGACTTTTCTGGGTAATTTGGGCCGCACAATTCTTCTGGCGGGAGCCACCGTCTCGGCATTTGGATTTGTGACCAGCGACATCCTGAGTTCACCACGTTTAATCTTTGCTTTTGGGCGCGATGGCGCGTTGCCGCAATTTTTCGCCCATGTTCATCCGCGCTATCGATCGCCGGACGTGGCGATCATTACTTATACGGTCATCGCCTTTGCGCTGTCGATCACCGGCACGTTTGAAAGGCTGGCAGTGCTTTCGAACGTCGCGGTCTTGTTGATGTATTTTCTTTGCTGCGCTGCCTGCTGGTTTTTGGTGCAACGCGATGTGCGAGCCGACGGCGCTCAGCCCTTCGCCTTTCCTGGGATGAAGATTGTGCCTGCGCTGGCGATCATTGCGATTCTCTGGATTCTCGGGCAATCGGCAGTCAGCGGAAGTTCTACTGGCAGCGATACACGCGCCGGATTACGGCTCGCAGCAATTGTTCTCGCGATCGCTTCGATTCTATATCTGATCCGCGTTCAGCTCCGGAAGTCGTAGGCAAACTGTGAAAACTGATTAGGTTCTGGCCATGCGTGACAATTACCTCGAAGATTTCTATTCTTTCCTGCGTTTTCCGAGCATTTCGACCGACGACCAGTACGCCGAGAGGCTGGCTGAGTGCGCGCACTGGCTCGTGAAAAGACTCACCGGTATCGGCCTGGAGACGCAGCTTGTTCCAACTCCGGGGCACCCGATCGTCTGGGCCCGCAACAAACACCAGCCCGGGCGTCGCACGGTGTTGATTTACGGGCATTACGACGTGCAGCCGCCCGATCCTTTGGAGCTATGGGATTCACCGCCATTCGAGCCCGTTCTCAAGAACGGATATGTCTTTGCGCGCGGCGCGACTGACAACAAAGGGCAAATCCTTGCGCACATTCTAGGCATCCAGGAAGCCATTGAACAGAATGGTGATCTACCGGTCAACTTGCATCTGGTGATCGAAGGCGAAGAAGAGATCGGCAGTGTACATCTGGGCGGTTTTCTGGAGGAAAATCGTGATATGCTGAAAAGCGATGTCGCGGTGATTTCTGATACAGGAATGATCGCCCCCCGAACGCCAACCTTGAGTTATGGCCTGCGCGGAGTAACCGCTCTCGAGATCAAAGTCACCGGGCCCAAAATAGACTTGCATTCAGGCATTTTCGGCGGCGCGGTTGCAAATCCAATCACAGCTTTGGCGCAATTACTCGCGACACTTCACGATCGTGAAGGTCGCGTGACCATTGCGGGCTTCTATGATCGCGTCAAACCGCTCGAGGAATGGGAACGCGAAGCTTGGCGCAAGCTCCCAGTCGATGGCGACAAGCTCGTGTTGAAAGAGACGGGCGTTCCAGAATTGTTCGGCGAAGCCGGCTACGATTCGGCCGAGCGCATTTGGGCGCGACCGACTGCTGAGATCAATGGAATCGGCGGCGGCTATCAAGGACAGGGTACCAAGACTGTGATCCCTAGTCATGCGATGGCGAAGCTGACGTTCCGTCTGGTTCCGGAACAGGAAGGCGATGAAATCCTGAAATTGGCAAAGGAACATTTGCGAAAAAATCTGCCCAAAGGCGTCACCCTGGAAATCACCACTGGCCACAGCGGTCCCTGGTATCTCACCGATCCGCATTCGCCACTTGGTGAGGCAGCTCAGCGCGCGTTGCGCAAGGCTTTCGATCGCGACGTCGCAGTCATCCGCGAAGGCGGTAGTATCCCAATTGTCTCACAGTTCCGCGGAATCCTCGGAATCGAAACATTGCTGATGGGGCTTGCCTTACCCGATTGTCGTGCACATTCGCCTAACGAGAATTTTCCGCTGAAAAATTTCGAGGGCGGGATTCGTCTCAATAAAGCAATTCTTCAGGAGCTTGCTAGTTAGCGTTTCCTCTTACTCTTGCTCCTGCTCCTGCTCCTGCTCCTGCTCATGCTCTTGATCGCTTGCTATCCATCATGAAAAGCGGCGGAGCGCCACCGCACTCCAAAACGCAAGCGAGAAATGTAAACTCGCGATCACGGCCACGTTTTGGAGTTCGGCGATGCTTTAACGCTTTACCGCCCATGTCTGGTCGTGGATTCGCAACAGTGCTTCTAATTGTTGCCATGTTATTCAGCACAGTCCGGTTTGCGCAAGCAGCTGAAGAGTCGTTAGGCACAAAGATTAAGAAGATTTTCGCGACACCGACGCCGGCCCCGAAACGTAAGCATCGGAAAACCTCAACGAAGAAAGTGACGCCCAGTCCATCGCCTACAGCTTCGCCAAGAAGGAAGAAGACTTCGCCGACTCCATCTCCGACCGCGGCGCCCGAGGCACAACGAAAGCACAAAAGGAAATCTCCGACGCCCAGCCCGGAGGAGACACCGCCCGCGAGTCCAACCGAAACTCCGCAGCCAACCGCGAAGCCCACTCCGGAAAGGAAAGGCGCTCCCGATGTGACTCTTTCGCCTAACGAAATAGACGGATACGACAACTATCCTGCGAGAGTGCGGCAAATCCTCGACGCCGGGCTTGCGCTAACGAAACAGAACCTTGGTTACACGTACGGCTCCGCTGATCCTGCGAACGGTGGAATGGATTGCTCCGGCTTCATTTATTACCTTCTTACCGAAAATGGATTCAAGGATGTGCCGCGCGATTCAAGCCAGCAATATGTCTGGGTGCGCAAAGCTGGAGATTTCAATGCGGTCTTAAGCCGACACGAGGATACGTTCGAGCTCGATGCGCTTAAGCCCGGCGACCTGCTCTTCTGGAGTGGCACCTACAACATCGATCGCGATCCGCCAATTACGCACACCATGATTTATCTGGGTCGCGAAAAGCGAACGAAAAAGCGGGTCATGCTCGGATCAAGCGACGGCCGCACCTACGATGGAAAACAACGGTTTGGCGTCAGCGTTTTCGATTTCAAGATGCCGCCGCCACCCAACAGTGGCGACGCCAAGATTAGTCCGGTTTTTGTCGGCTACGGACGAATCCCGGGCTTAGACGAAGATTAGGTGCATCGAAGGCACTGCATTTCCATGCTAACTGGTAGCCATCAAATGCGGGAGTCTTGATTATTCTGATCTCCTTCGCAAAAGTAATTCACCCCGTAAAGATCATCGCGGCGTCGATCTGATTTCCGATCTGCTCCATTCTTTTTTCCGGAACTTCGCTCCGCCATTTTCCGTAGAACAAGTTAGACTGGAAGCACCGGTCTGCTTCTCAACCAACAAAAACGTTTTTGCACTACTACGCGTCGCTAGAATCATTTTTGAAAGAGAAATGGCAAATGATGCGGCGCCCTAAGAGATCGACGATTCGCACAGACATTTACGAGATTCGGCCACGAGCTGACAAAGATGGCGTCGATCTGGTGAGTGATTCGCTTCCCTATAGTCCGATGTGGTATCGTGGGCCTAAAGCAATCAGGGACGCAATCGACCATGCCAAGTTTTTCAGCCGCGCACATGACACCGTGATTCGCGTTTACGATGATGCTGGGAACATGGTCGAGACACACGAGCACCCGGGCAATTTCAAGGAATTTTGCCCTTAGCGCGTTAAAGGCACCGTAGTAGATGCGTAGGCGAGCATCTTCATACGTCGGCCTGCGCAAGATTTAAAAATCTATTGCTCGTCCCCGGTTTGCGTAGGGGTCGCAGACGGTTTCGCTTTTGTTGCGGACGTGGATTGGACCGGAGAGTGGTAAACGCGGCGTTCATATTTGATGAATGCGATTGCGATCAGCGCGAGCATTACGATCAGGACGACGCGCTGTTCGCTTTTTGAGAGTTCGAAAATCCGGAATAAACGTTTCATGTTTTGGCGTAACGGATCGGATCTTCGATTCCGGCTTCGCGAAAGCCTTTGAGCCGCAAGAGACAGGAATCGCATTCGCCGCATGCGAGACCTTCGGGGGAGGGATCGTAACAGCTGTGCGTAAGCGAGAGATCGACGCCGAGCTCGACTGCTTTGCGGATGATTTCGGCTTTGGAAAATCTGATCAGCGGGGTGTGGATTTGGAAGCGTCTGCCTTCGCCGCCGGCTTTTGTTCCAAGATTGGCCATGTTCTCGAATGCTTCGATAAATTCCGGCCGGCAATCGGGGTAGCCGCTGTAATCGATTGCGTTTACACCGAGAAAAATGTCATTGGCGGAAATCACTTCTGCCCAGGCAAGCGCGTAAGACAGAAAGATGGTGTTGCGCGCCGGGACGTACGTGACCGGAATTCCATGCGCGATTTCCGTTTCCGAACGATTTTTCGGCACATTGATTTCGCCGGTGAGCGCCGAGCCACCGAAAATTCGCAGATCGATCTTTGCAACGCGATGTTCCCTTGCAGCTAACGAGTTAGCGACTCTGCGTGCTGCTTCCGTTTCGATCTGGTGACGCTGACCGTACTCAAATGAAAGCGTGTATACCTCGTAACCTTCCGCGAGTGCAATCGCGAGCGTGGTTGTCGAATCAATTCCGCCGCTTAAGAGAACGACCGCGCGTCTCATTTTTTCTAGAGTTTCATGGCACAAGTTCAGCGAACGCGTGAGATCATTCATCGGCGCGCGAGAAGCGAGTCCGGCTCGGGCCGGTCGCGCCCTACCATTTCATCGGCCGTCTCGAGCGATTTTACCTTTGTCCCGATGTTCAGCACGCACCGTGAGTGCGATCCCCCCGCGCGCTGAGAATTGCGCGGTAACGGTTGCCTCGCGCGGCGCGCAAGCTTTTACGAAATCGTCCAGAATGCGGTTGGTCACCGCTTCGTTGAACGCGCGCTCATTTCGATATGAAGCGAGATAAAACTTGAGAGATTTGCTTTCCACACAGAGACGGTCGGGCACGTAGTCGAGGTCGATCCTGGCGAAATCGGGCTGGCCAGTTATTGGACAAACGGAAGTGAAATCGTCCGTTTCGAAATGAATCCAATAATTGCGACGAGGCGCGGGGTTCGGGAAAGTTTCGAGACGCGCCTCTGCGGGCGAGGTGGGGATCCTTGCTTCGCTTCGTCCGAGAAGCGTCAATCGAGCTGCGCGTTTGGCTTTTGCCACAACGCCAAATTAACCTCTCAATCGAAGCAGGTTCAATGGCATTTCCGGATAGCCCGGTAAGCGGTTATTTAGCGATTACACTCCAGGAATTATTTGGCGGCAATACCCTGTGCGCCGAGCGGTAGTCCTGCGTCGGTGTCAACCAACGTCAGGCTTCCATCGTGCTCGACACGAAAGGACGCCACCGCTTGGGAACCGCCAAGGAGCACGTACAAAAAATGACTGCTGACGTTCAAAGCCATGTCTATCGGTGCGCTGTTCGCTTCCGTATCAGCGGCCACAGAATTAGCCAGCGTAAGCGTTCCGTCGCCAGCGCCAATTTGATAGCTGGAGATTGTGCTGCTGCCAGTATTCGACACAAAAGCAAATTTCCCGTTGTTGGTGGTGACCACCCAGCACGAAGCGGTTTGAGAATTTAGCACCGAGCCGCTGATTACACTCAAAACACCGTCGTCTCCCGCGCTATACGAAGATGCCGCCGACGCGTTTGGCGCGCCGCCAAAAGCTTCTGACACAACCAAAAATCCCCGATTGTTAAACGCAAACCCAAACGGCGTCATGCCGTTTGAGGGGTTATCAATCGGCGCGCTTGCCAATCCATTTTCGTCAATCGTGTAAGTATCAAGCCGGTTACCGGCTTTTTCGGTCACGACTAGCAAAGTGCCATCAGAGTTGAAGCTGACCTGAGCAGGGTCGGCTCCCGTGTCGCCGATTAGCGGCTGAGTAGAGCCAGCCAGCGGAGTCAGCGTTCTGTCATTGCCAACCGTGAACCCAGTGATATTGGGAGTTCCACCCTCGTTAAGCACGTAGAGCAAATTGTCGTGGAGGGCCAAACTGATTGGGCGGAGGCCGCCGGAATCAACAACATCAACCACTTCGAGCCCGGCTTGCGAGATCCTCAGCACGGAAATCTGATTGCTGCCAGCATTGACAGCGAACAAGAATTGATGGCCCCGATCCAAGATCAATGCGCCTTGCGAAGCGAGGGGGTCAGTCGCGGGATCTGTGCCCTGTGGGACGGGATCGCCGGCGCCACCGGTGGGAAATTCTCCTGCGGACGTTAACATCCCATCAGCAGTGGGGCGGAAGACTGCGACCGTGTTGTCGACCTGATTCGTCAAAACAAAAACAGCGCCGGCCTGAAAGTTTCGCTCGTGCGGCGTCGGCCTTGCTCGTGGGGATGGATTTGGCCGTTGTGCTGTTGCGTTGCTGAGTGACGCCAGTATCAAGAAGCTGGCAAAGATTGTGATAATTTTTACTTGCGTGCGCGCCTTGTCTCCTCTTTTACACTGCATTGCACTGCACAACTGCGGAGAAAACCACGCGCCAGTCAGTAAAGGTAAGAAATTTGTTTTCATCGTGTTTATGAGAGAGAGCACAGTCAGCGGTTATTCCATTGGACGGGCAGATTTTTGCAAAGAAGTCGTAGATTGAATTCAGGAAAGCAAGCGGCGACGCACGGCTTGTTTGGGGAGCGAGCGGATTCTCCTATGGGTTAGATGGGAAAAGTCTGAGGGCAAGATAAGGATTCAACCTGACGGTTAACATGGAACAACTCGAGGACATGGCATTCTAGCTCAAGGTACCGCCACTGATCTTGGCGCCTTTGCAGGGGCAAGAATATCCGTACGAGCGGTCGACGACTCAGGTATGCGGCAGGTATTGTCGCGCTGCGGCGGGCTTATCATGCACAGCGATCATACAAGCGTAATGCTGATCGGCCCAGGTCGCGGTCGTCCAGTCTCCTTGGCTCGTGACTACCGGCGCGTTTCTAGGTTTGAGTCCCGGCAGAGCAGCGCGGTCAACCATCAGCAAGTGCGCCACAGTTTGTCCGTGGCAAAAACAAATGAGGGTAACCGGATAGCCACGGAAATAGAGAAGACGGCAACCCATTGTCTCAACCGCAGCGATGCCTGGTGGGATCTCGCCCAACGGAGCTTTGCGTTCTACAATCCATTGCTTAATCGGTCCCATTTCGAGGCTTTCCATTTCGAGCGGCGGAGGGAGCTTTACGAAGCTCATCATTTCCTGCTGGTAGTCGCTGAGCGACCCGGAGTGTTGACCGGAGGCGCGCCAGACGCTGACAAGCTGTGCAAGAAAGAACAACGCTGCTGCCGCTGTTGCCGCAGCCGCCAAAGCAGCGACCCAGCGCGATTTCGTATCGGTACGAGGCGTCATGTTTGCGAGAATCCGCGTTTTCAGACCAAATGGCACAGGCAGCGAACTAATGTGGGCTGCGACTGCACGATCAAACTCTCGCTCTTCGACAAACCACCGCGCTAGCTTGGCGTCCCGTTCTGTCTCCTGCAAGGCTTCCGCAAAATTGGAATCGAGCCGGTCCTGATCGCCAGGGCGATACGCGGCCAAGATTCTTTTTGCTTCTTCTTTCGTCATGCCATTTCTCGCTTTGTAACGTTTTGGTGTGCATCATCTGCGAGCTGCTCGCGCAATCGAGCTTTACCGCGCGAAATCCGCGACATCACCGTACCCACCGGGAGGTCGAGTATCTCGGCGATTTCCTTGTAGGAATGTTCTTGCAAGTAGAAGAGCGATAAGGGCGCGCGGTAGATCTCCTCCAGATCAAGCAGGGCGCGAACGACCGCGTCGCCGTCAAGATAATTGGCTGCCACCGGCAGGCATTCCACATCGGGCAGTTGGTCTTCGCTGCCGAACTCCCGACCGCGTTTCCGCTCGCCGCGCAGAAACTCGCGATACAGCGAAGTGAACAACCAAGCCTTGACCTTTGATTGCTCGCGCAACTGGTGACCTTTCGAAGCCCAGAGCAGAAAAGTCTGCTGTGTCAGGTCGGCTGCATCGCACGGTTCGCGCCTTAGTGATAAGGCGAAGCGATAAAGCGGCATGTAAAAATGTTCGACCAGTTGTTCGAAATCCAAAGCGGGCACACTTCTATTTCGAAAGTCAGAGTAGCTACACTTGTATCTGAGTTATCATAAGGAATTCGCGTCTGTAAGCGAAGAAATCATGCGAAAGAGATTACCCCCTTCGAGTAGTGTGAGCCATAAAGGGGCCGGATTATTCCCGTCTAGGAGCACAAGTAACGCGTCCGCGCGCACACGCGCACGCGTGGAAAGCGGTGGTGGTACACCTTCAAGTACATTTGTGGAACTTGAGACAGCCATTCAATGGCCCATGAACGGTACTTTTAACGAAAGAGAAATATTACCGACGCTGTGAAGTCACGATTGAATCATGTTAACGCCGCTTCTCACCGGCGTAGAACCCTTACGAAGGTAGATGAACGTCACGCATGCAGACACTGCTTCAAAAGTAACAACATTGTTACTTTTGATATAGCCTTGGTCGACCCGGTAAGACTGCTGCTGTAAAGAAAAGCAAGTGCAATGGTAGCGGCGCGGACACCTCGCCTCTTGATACCCGTCTGTTATTGCCGTGTAGGAGTAAAAGCGCTTGGCGGCAAACGCCCTGTATCCGTCATGCTCGAAATAAGACCCATCTTGGAACGCCTCGGAGTGCGTAGGTCATACCAGGAGTACCTTTATGAATCATCTATGGAATCGTTGTTCTCGCGAGTGCGTGGCGTTGCTTTCTGTGTTTGGATTGTGCGTCAGCAGCATCCTGTCGGCCCACGCAAATGATGCTCAAGAAGCACCAGACGATCCAAATGCGCCGGCTACAGGCATCTGGAGGGCCGTGGACCCGATGGAGTACGAGCGCGATTGGTTTACGGCGACAACGCTCCGGAACGGTCGGGTGCTGGTCGCGGGCGGTTACAGTTATGAGAGCTACACCGTTGCCGACGCCGAGCTGTTCGATGCCAGTACGGGGCGATGGACTGAAACTGGTGAGATGCACTTTGGCCGTTATAGTCACTCGGCGACTCTCCTGGCGGGCGGCCGCGTACTGGTGGCGGGTGGATATGACGGCGCCGCAATGTCGAGCGCCGAGATTTACAATCCAGCTCTAGGCACTTGGAGCAACACCGGCTCGTTGAATGTTGCGCGAGAGCAACATGCCGCGGCTTTGTTACCGGATGGCCGCGTGCTGGTGGTGGGAGGGTACGGCGATGCTGGAACGCTGGCGAGCACCGAGTTGTTTAATCCGGCAACAGGTCGCTGGAGTTTGGCGGCCAACTTGCCTGTCCCTCTCTCGTGGACGACCGCCACGAGACTCAGGAATGGCCGAGTACTAGTAGCGGGTGGTTATACTGATACTGGTACGGTGGCGAACTGTGAACTTTTTGATCCAAGCACTGGCCGATGGAGTCAGACGGGCAGGTTGCACATCGGGCGTTTTTTCCACACCGCCACTCTGTTGGCAGATGGCCGCGTGCTGGTAGCGGGTGGTGACGATGGTTCCTACGGAGGGACCAGCACAGCCGAGATTTACAATCCAGCGACGGGTGTATGGAGCCTCGCCGGCAAAATGCGCAACGCTCGGACGAGACATACCGCTGCTTTACTCGCGGATGGACGTGTGCTGGTAGCCGGAGGTTGGAATGGACAGGTTATTCCATGGGCCGAGATCTTTTATCCTGCTTGGCGCGGATGGTCCGCGACGGGCAGGCTGATCACCGAGCGCGATGAGCATGCTTCCGCTGTTTTGCCCAATGGCCGAGTGCTGGTGGCGGGCGGCCTGAACCAGAATAGGGACGTACTTGGCAGCACTGAAGTGTTTATCCCGTGACGTTTCGAAGCTGCCAATACAGTGACAGCTTTCATGATTTGAGCGCGGCAGATATTTCCCACTACCGAACGCCGGTTGAACTCGAAGCGGAAAGTAATGGCTTGAGGCCAATGGCGGGTTGGCAACACCGCAGTGTGGGAATGGATCAGTAGAGACCCAAGTGGCCTTTCTTCAGCGAAAGGGGACGGTAACAGCTCATGCGCGTTTCGCTCGTGAAGGTTGGTCATGCGTTCCGCTTGAAATCGAACAGCCAACATCGAACGTTCATTTGCGAATCGTGCCAATGGGTCTCAAACCTCAAATTTCAAAAATCAAAGATCGCGTCGGTGTAATCGATGTAATTGCCGAGGATGCGAAGACCGGCGAAGCCGTGCTCGTGATGAATGAGCCTAACGAGTGGGATGGTTCGGACGAACAATTGCTCTCGTTGCAGGAACGCTTCAACGCTTACGTTTCATTTCTGCTTGACGGCGAAATGGCGGAAACACATCCCGAGCTTGTCGGCAAGCCAGCGCGGATTGAGTTGCGCTGTGCGCACATGCCGGATGCACGCGCACTCGAGTTACTTGGCCTTATCCACGATCAACTCGCGTTCCAGGAACTAAGGTTGGAAGTCGTGATTAGCGAGCATCCGCCTTCACCGAAGGCTACGACGTGACAAGTCCGCCTTGGCCGAAGGCATCGTGACAGACGAAATCGGAGGGCTACAACTCGATCGCGTAGCGCTTCATTTTGTTGTAGAGCGTAGGGCGCTGGATGCCGAGGAGTTCTGCTGCTTTTTTCTTGTTTCCGTGGCATTCAGCGAGCGCCTGAATAATCGCCGTTCGCTCGACGTCGTCGAGGGTCTGGACGCCCGAACGCGGCAGTGCGGCGATCTCTGTTTGTTGCAGCGCGGTTGGCAACTGTATTTCCGTGGGCAGCTCTTTAACGCCAATCATGCCTTGTCGGGCCAGCACCACGGCGTATTCGATAGCGTTTTGCAATTCGCGAACATTCCCGGGCCACGAGTAATCGAGCAATTTTTGAAATGCATCTGGTGAAATGTCCGGCTCAGGCTTGCCGAGGTGCTGAGCAAACTGCCTCACGAATGCAGCGATCAGCGGCGGAATATCCTGTTTCCGTTTTCGAAGCGGCGGCACCTCAATTTGAAACGTGTTTAGGCGGTAGTACAAATCGGAACGCAGCCGGTTCTCCGCGAGCGCCTGCGGGATTGGCCGGTTTGTCGAAGCGATCGCCCGGAAGTCCGCTTTCATTGTTTGTGTGCTTCCAAGAGGCCGATACTCGCGTTCTTGTAGCACGCGCAGGAAGCGAGTCTGCAGCTCCGCAGGCATATCCGATATTTCGTCCAGAAAAAGGGTGCCGGCGTCGGCTGCCGCGATCATTCCGGGGAAATCCTGCATCGCGCCGGTGAACGCACCTTTCACATAGCCGAAAAGCTCTCCCTCAATCATGGTTTGGGGAAACGCCGCACAATTGAGCTTTACCATTGGTTTCCGCGCGCGCCGGCTCCGCGCGTGAATAGCGTTGGCGATTACCTCTTTCCCTACGCCGCTCTCACCCACGATAAGTGCGTTGGCATCTGATGGCGCCATTGCATTAACCAAGTCCTCGATTTCCTGCATCGGTTTGCTCTTGAAAATCAGCTTGGGCTGCGCCTCTGCCATCTTCAGACGCCGCTCGAGTTGCTCTGTTTTTTCCCTGAGTTCTTCGGCTTCTCGCAAGAGCGACTGTTTTTCCAATGCTTTCTCCATGAGGCTGAGCAGCTCCTCAGCCGCGTACGGCTTGCTGATAAAATGATAAGCCCCGCGTTTAATCGACTCGATGGCATTGTGCAATGAGTCGTGCGCCGTCAAAATAATGACCTGTGTGTGGGGAACTTCGGTTTTGATCTGATCGAGCGTCTCTAACCCGTCGGCGTCGGGCAATTGGAGATCGAGCAAGACCAGTGTGGAAGGTTTGGACCTTAATAACTTGAGTCCCTGAGAGGCCGTGGATGCTGTGTCCACGTGATAACCATGACGTTTTAACAACGCCTCGAGCGTCATGAGCACGGGGCGTTCGTCGTCGATGATCAGGACGCGATGGTTTCCGGTCTTCATGTTAGTGATTCACACTGCTCGAAGTCCGCACCACGCACGCGCTCCAGTTTCTTCAAAGGCGGTAAATGGCGCACTGCCTCAAGCATCCTGTTTGCCTGAAGCGGGGAGGACGAGCGTCGTCGTGAGCGCCGAAATCTTCGGATTGTATTCAGCATATATTTCGCCACCGTGGGCTTCTACGATAGCGCGGACGCGATTCAGACCAAGGCCGTAATGGCCCTGGCTGACTTTCCGAAGCGGCTCACGCGCCCAGCCTTCGGTGGGCAGATCAAATCGACTTTTTGGCTCCTGAAGAGTAAAAAGGAGTCGATCGTTGTCCATCTTGGCGATCGCAACGATTGTGCCCTTGTCACGATTGTGAAAGAAAGCGTTGGCGAAAAGTTCGACAAGCGCTTCCTGCAAAAGCTGAGGATCGACATTCAGCATCGCATCGCCAAGTTGAAGATTCCAGTTGATTGCCGCGCCTTCTTCGGAGAAATCATGATCGATTTTCTTGCGCAAATCTTCTGCCAAATCGGCCGCCCGGTACGGCATCAGATTGGGTTTGACGCCACTGACTGCCTTGGAGAGGGATTGTAATGCGGAGGTCAATCCAGAGATCATTTCACGCAAGCGCCTGATTTCGCTCTTAAGTTCGTCTTCTCGCTCCAGCTCGCTGATATAAACGGACTGCAATTCGATCGCATTTAGATGATTGCGCAGATCGTGGCTGAGCTGGCGAATGAAACGAGCGACGTCGCTCCAGGCAAGGTTCAGGCTGTCAGTTCGATCCTCGAAAGACGGCTTCGCCATATTCTGGCTTAGTCTGCATATCCTACTGGGTGTAGGAAAATCGATCGTCGGCCGGTTCCTCGCCGCGCGAAACCCGGATATGTGAATCGTTGTTGGCCAAATGCCGCAGCACATGAAACACGTCTTCCGGTTCGGCATCGATGGAACGCGCAAGTTCTTCGGCGGTTTTCCCGGAGCCATCAGTCAATTTCGCGTGCACTTGTTTTTGAAGTTCAAGCAATCTTGTCGCCGCTTTTTTTCCGGCTTCGACGCCCGGTTGATCATAAGCGTTGATGTTAACCAGCGAACCGTAAAAGCCGACCGCACGCTCATAAAGGGCGATCAATGCGCCGATATTAAATACGTTTGCTTCGGGGATGCTCACGGTGATCGATTCGCGACCGCTCTCGTAAAGGGCGCTTCGTGTCCCGCGCAAAAATCCGTGCAGGTAATCGCCACTTGTCACGCCATCTTCGATTTCGATCGCCGGCTTGCCTCGATCCTTGTCCACTTCGATGAAAGTCACGAAGAAATTCAAAACGCCGTCGCGCAACTGTTGCACATAAGCGTGCTGGTCGGTCGATCCCTTGTTGCCATAAACAGCAATGCCTTGATGCACGATCTTGCCATCGAGATCCTTTTCTTTTCCGAGCGATTCCATCACCAGTTGTTGCAGATATTTGGCAAACAATGCCAGCCGGTCTTTGTAGGGAAGAATTACCATGTCCTTGTCGCCTTTTCCGTTGCCGGCGTAGTACCATATGAGCGCCAGAAGCATCGCGGCATTTTGCATTACGTCTTGCTTGCGAGTCCGCTGGTCCATTGCCGACGCGCCGGCCAGAAAACCGTCAATGTCAAAACCTTGCAATGCCATGGGCAAGAGGCCGACTGCGCTCATCACGGAAGTTCGGCCACCGATCCAATCGTGCATTGGGAACCGGGCGAGCCAGCCGTTCTTTTGGGCATATTTGTCCAAGTCGCTGCCCACGCCGGTAACAGCCACTGCATGCTTGTTAAATTGCAGCCCCTTTTCTTTGAATCTTGCCTCGGCCTCGAGCATTCCGTTTCGTGTTTCCTTCGTCCCGCCAGATTTTGAAACCACCACGACAAGTGTCTGCGCGAGTTCGTCATCCATCTTCTCGAAAACGCGGTCGAACCCGTCCGGATCGGTGTTATCGAAAAAGAAAACATCCATTGGATCATGACGTGATCCGAGCGCGTCTGAGACGAATTGCGGTCCGAGCGCCGAGCCACCTATGCCAATGAGCAATACGTGTTTGAAGGGTTTTCCATTTTCAGCCATGACTTTTCCGGCGTGAATATCCGCCGCGAATGTCTTGATCTGCTTAAGCGTCTGTTCAATCTCGGTGCGAATTTCTGGAGCGGGCGCCAGGGCGGGATTCCGGAGCCAGTAGTGTCCAACCATTCGTTTCTCGGTAGGATTGGCGATTGCCCCGGTCTCCAGCGCCCGCATTGCTGCAAAGGCTTTATCGATCTTCGGCTGCATCTTCTCGAAGAAATCATCCGGGAATTTCATCCGACTAATGTCGAGAGAGAAACCAAGGTCGGGGTAATACAAGAAGTACTGCTGAAAGCGCTGCCAGAGTGAAGAGGACGACATGATGTTAAGGATACGAACGACATTTGAGTATCGATCCTGGAGTCTGCAAATCCAAATAAAACCACATGGGCAATGCGGCGATCGTGGTTAGCATCCGTCGTTGCCCTGGAACCGTTCTCGCGGTCGTAAAGCGCGTTTTAGATGAAATTCAATTGCAGCGCCAGGTCGCGGGAATAGCTTCGCGGTATGATGGCACCTGCCCACGCCAGACAAGGCACGCCACATTTGTTTGCAGGCCTCATCGCCTGTGGCTTAACGGTTGCCGTCTTGTTCGCTGGTGAAATGACCATCATTCATCTCGAACACATCACCATTTCCTCGACCGCTCCCGATCGATTTCCGCTTAAGAACCAAGGGCTGGCCTTTCAACGTGTGGCGGTTCGTGCAGCGGACGTGTTGCCGTTTTATGCCAGCTCAGAACTCGTAATTCCTCCGATTCCGGAAAGGGCGAGCATTTTTTTCCGCACTGCGCCGACAGGTTTTCAAGTTTCGCCCGTAGGCGGTGGAGGCATGGCTCCATTCATCATTTTGCAAAAAGTCGGTGCCCTCGGATCTGCCCTGCGCGGTAAGAAGCTTGCTATCTCGCTTTCGCCCGGGTTGACGGCTCACCCCGGGCGAAAGGCGTACGAGGGAAATTTTTCTCTAATGGCGGCAAGTGAAACGGTGTTTGGCACCGCCCTCGGTTTCGACCTGAAGCGGGAGATCGCTTCACGCATGCTGGAATCTCCGAGAACCCTGCAGAAAAGTCCCTTGCTGGAATTTGCATCGAGGCGGCTTGCCTCCGACCGATGGAGTGATCGCGTCGTTTTCTGCGCCCTCTGGCCAATCGGAAAGGTGGAGAACGCTGTGCTGGAAATGCAGGATCATTTCGCGGCGCTTGCTTATATTCTGAATACGATCAAGCCTGCTCCGCCACGACATCTGGAAATAATCGATTGGTCAAAGCTCATTGCAAAAGTAAACGCACTCAAAACTCCTGATGAGAATAAAACCACGAAATCTCACAGCTTAGGCGAGCAAATAGTTCCAGGTAGTGGTGACCTGGAGTTCCAGTCCCGCATGGATGCGGGCCAGGGATGGACAGATCTCGAATTGCTGTTGCGCGCGCTGGCAAGCGTTCAAGCACGACCGCTTCTACTCAGCATGCCGATGGCTGGACAGTTTTACGATGAGACAGGCATCTCACGGTCGGCTCGCGAAAGTTATTACAAGAGGCTTCACGCGCTCGCACAGCGATACCATTTTCCGCTGGTTGAATTTGAGGAGCACGACGAAGATCCGGCTTTCCTTTATCTTCACAAGAGTCACCTCACTGCAAAAGGCTGGACCTATTATAACCGCGCCCTGGACGATTTCTTTCACGGGCGCACCCCCCGGAGCTGATCGAATCGATTCCTGGATCCGGCGTGTAGGGCGATATCCTACATGATCTTCATACTTGGACTCACATGCGCGCCCTTCGCTCGTGGGCATAATCTCCAGAGATCATGGGCTCCGGTCGGATCGGCACACCTCATTTGTTTTCAGGTATTACAGCTCTTTGTCTGGCTGCGGTAATTTTGGCCGCGGGCCTGAGGGCTGCCGTTCGTCTGGAGCGTCGCGCACTGCCATGGACCGCTCCAGAGGTGTTTCAGTTAAAGAATCAGGGACTCGCCTTTCAACGTGCTGCCGCGCATGAATCGGACGTGTTGCCGCTTTACGGCAGCTCGGAACTAATAATGGGGCCGATTTCGCACAGGGGCGGCTATTTCTTTAAGAACGCCCCTACGGGTTTCGAGCTTTCGCCTGTTGGCAAACCCGGCGCCACTACAATGACTATTTTGCAAAAAATCGCAGCCCTTGGTTCGGATTTGCGCGGTAAAAAAGTTGCCATCTCGCTTTCGCCAGCCTGGTTTCTTATGCCCGGTGAGAGGATGGACTGGTACGAAGGAAACTTTTCGCCGCTGGTAGCGGATGAACTGGCGTTCGACACCGCACTTGATTTTGAGCTCAAGGGAGAGATTGCTTCGCGCATGTTGCAGTTTCCCAACACTCTCGAAAAAAGCCCGCTGCTGGAATTTGCGCTGAGGCGACTCTCCTCCGAGCACTGGATCGATCGGCTCATTTTCTACGCGGCCTGGCCAGTAGGAAGACTGTATACGGCGGCGTTGGAGTTGCAGGATCATTTTGCGGCAGTGAATCACATTTTGTATGTAACCAGAGCCGCTCCAGCATCGCAACGGCCAATCCCGGACCGGCCAAAGCTCAGAGCAAAGACGGCTGGCGCCAACGGTGCTCTGCAATCGAAGATCAAAAAAACATCCGCCTTAATAACACCGCTGGCCGCCGGTAGCCGCGATAAGTTGTTTGTAACACGACTGAACAAGGCTCCAGCGTGGGTCGATTTGGAGTTGTTATTGCGCACGCTGGCAAAAATAGGCGCCGAGCCGCTCCTCATCAGTATGCCGATGGATGGTCAATTTTATGATCAAGAGGGCGTTTCCAGGTTGGCTCGCGAAGCGTATTACAAGAGGCTTCGCATGCTCGCCCAGCAGTATCATTTCGCGTTGGTTGAATTTGAGAAACACGACGAAGACCCAGCTTTCCTCGATACGCAGCATACGCATCTGACCGGAAAAGGCTGGATGTTCTACGATCGGGCTCTGGATGATTTTTTCCATGGGCGCCCCGCACGGAACTGATTGATATTCTATTCATGAACGGCCAGCGTTTTGCTGGCTTCTACCGATGACGACTAGCGGTTTCCCGGAGAAGATTTTAGAACTTGTGGCATCGGTCGCCGAAGCCGACGAGGTTCGCATAAACCTCGACCTGCCGCTTTATGACTGTCAGCTGCTCGACTCGATCAGGACGGTTGAGCTGATGATAAGGATCGAGGAGGAATTCGGTCTTAAAATTTCTCCGGCGGAATTCGAACGTGAAAATTGGGGAACGCCGCGCAGGATCATCGCCGACCTGGAACGGCGGCGGCAGGTGAACGTGTGAGTTGGGCGAGGGCACATCCGGCACTCTGGCGAGCGCTGCTGGTTCTCTATTACCTCGCTGTTATTGCGGGTTTGATCGTGATGTACGGTCGTGGCAACTTTTCCACGCCGCCATTTGTTTATCAGGGTTTTTGAGTGAATCTCATCGAACGAGTCGATCACTGGGCTCTGGCGGCCCCGAATGCTATCGCGCACATCAGCGGTGATCGAACGCTGACATACGGCGAGCTCCGTCGCCGTTCCGATGCCCTAGCTGCCCATCTAACAGAGCGTTTCGCAGATGATCGGGCTCCGATCGCAGTACTTGGACATCGGGACCCCGAGATGCTCATCGCATTTCTGGGAGCTGCAAAATCCCGCAGGCCGTACGTTCCGCTGGACACAGTATTGCCACAACAGCGCATCGACAAAATTCTCGAAATCTCGCGCCCGGCATTACTTCTCAAGCCCGAAGATATCGCAAAGCTTTCCAGCTCTGCCGCGTCTGCTCGCGCTACGCGCACCCAGCGCGATGATCCATTTTACATTCTGTTTACCAGCGGGAGCACCGGTGAACCGAAAGGCGTTATCATTACGCTCGGGTGCCTGGAGCATTTCCTCGCATGGATGCTTGAAGAACAGAAGTTCGTTCCCCTTGTGGAGAGCTTCCTGAATACGGCGCCATTCTCATTCGATCTGTCGGTAATGGATCTGTATTGCAGTCTCACCACGGGAGGCACTCTGTTCAGCATAAGCCGCGATCTGGTTGCGAATCCGAAAATGCTTTATCGCGCGCTTGCAAGTTCCGGCACTACCACATGGGTCTCTACGCCATCGTTTGTGCAAATGTGTCTGGTTGAAGAGAAATTTGCAGAAGGAATGCTTCCACGGATTCGGCGTTTTCTTTTCTGCGGTGAAACGCTCACCGCGCAAACTGCGGCTCGTCTGTTTGAGCGCTTTCCGCAGGCCCAAGTGTGGAACATGTACGGCCCGACCGAAGCAACGGTGGCCACCACCTCGGTACAGATAGACCATTCAATTTTGGAAACGTATTCGACGTTACCAGTCGGACGCGCGATGCCTGGCACCAACGTTTTCGTTGTGAATGACGATGGGGTGACTTTGCCGGCAAACGAGCGAGGCGAAATTGTCATCGCGGGGCCAAACGTTAGCGCCGGCTATCTTGGTCGTCCCGATCTTGCGGCAGCCGTCTTTTTTGAGCATTGCGGTCGGCGCGCTTATCGAACCGGTGACCGGGGCCGATTTCGTGATGGCTTGCTTTTTTTTGAGGGCCGCATGGATTCGCAGCTCAAGCTCAGCGGCTACCGCATCGAAGTCGGCGATGTCGAAGCAAACCTTCTGGCGTTGCCCTCTGTAAGTGACGCCGTCGTGACACCGGTGATTAAGCACGGCGCCGTCCAATCGCTAGCCGCTTTCGTAGTGCTCAGCAGCCAAACTCAGGCATCGCATTTCGAACTAACACAGTCGCTGCGACAGCAACTAGCCGAGCGGCTGCCAGTGTACATGTTGCCGCGCAAATTTGTTTTTCGTGATTCTTTTCCGTTGACGGCGAACGGCAAAGTCGACCGAGCCCGGCTGGCCGAGTCGCTGTGATTCCCTACGCCGATTTCACGTATTTTGGCTTGCTGCTTTACGCGGTAGTTCCCACGCTCATTCTGGGTCTGTTTGGCAAAGCGGGATGGCGTTGGGCGACCGTCGTGACTGCCGGGATGCTCCTCTTGCAGTATCACGGATTGTTAAACATTCGGCCACATTTTCCGATCCGCGAGATCTGGATCGTCATCGGTTTTGCCGTCTGGCAATGGGCAACGGTTTGCGTATTTGCAAAAAGCGGAGCACGAGCCGGCTGGCCGTTTTATGTTGCGGTCGGAGTAAGCCTGCTTCCCATTGCAGCGTCCAAACTTTTTCCCGTGATCTCGCCGGGGAGCGAGTTTGGTTTTCTCGGAATTTCCTACATCACGTTTCGAGCGTTGGACGTGGTATTTTGCCTGCGGGACAAAGTCATCGCTCTGCCTGGGACGCTCGATTTCGCGATGTTCCTTTTTTTCTTTCCAACCATTTCAGCCGGCCCAATTGACCGATTTCAAAGATTCGCAGGCGAATGGAGAAAGAGGCGAACGCGCGCTGAATTCCTTATCGATCTCGACGGCGCGGTGCATCGCATTTTTCGGGGCTTCTTTTACAAATTCATTCTCGCCGCACTCATCAAACAATACTGGCTCGACCGAGCCGCCAGCAGCGGGAGTTTCGCCGCGTTGGCCAGCTACATGTATGCGTACAGCTTCTATTTGTTTTTTGATTTTGCAGGGTACAGCGCTTTTGCCATTGCACTGAGTTATCTTTTCGGTGTCCATACTCCGGAAAACTTCGAACGGCCGTTTCTGGCCCGGAATATCCGCGATTTCTGGAATCGCTGGCACATCACTCTTTCGTTTTGGTTTCGCGACCATGTTTACATGCGCTTCCTCTATGCGGCCATGCGCGGCAAATGGTTTGCGCATAAGGAAGTCGCGCCAATCGTAGGCTATTTTGTCGCTTTCGGACTAATGGGCCTCTGGCACGGGCCTGAGCTTCACTATATTGCTTACGGGTTTTATCAGGCGGTATTGCTTTCCGCGTTCCACATTTTTTCCCGCTGGAGCAAGGTCCATCGCCTTTGGCGCGACGGTTTGGCTTCGCGGGCGTTGGCTGTCTTCATTACATTCAACGCTGTTTGCTTCGGCCTGCTGATTTTTTCAGGGCGCATTGGCGCGGCGCGCTTGCCGCATTATGCCGCGAAGATCGAGCGCGCAGATTGCACCCTGATTTCTGGCTGGGCTTGGGACAAGTTCGATCTCGATGCCCAGGTCAATGTGGAGCTTTGGAAAGATGCCGAGTTCGTGCTCAGCCTACCTGCCAACCAGTTCCGTGAGGACCTCATGGACGCAGGCTACGGAAACGGCCGGCATGCCTTCCACATCTCAACGCCGGAAGTATTCAAGGACGGCCGTTCACATCTTATGCATCTGCGAATTTCTGGCGAAAAAAGAGATTTGCCTGACACGACGAGAACAATCGTTTGCCACTAAAACGCGACTGTCATTTAGCATTTTTTGTGGCCGCGCTGCCTTTTTTCGCTGACGCTTCTGGCGCGATCTCGTATTCTGGCTTGGGCGCGCCCATTAACCAGTGGTCAAACCAGCCGACGATATGCTGCAAACGTTCGACGCGATGCCATGGCTGACCTGAGCGTGAAAGCTCATGTGATTCGTTGGGGAAACGCACCATGACGGTCGGGATTTTGCGAAATTTTAGCGCGCGAAACATTTCTTCTCCGCCGGCGCCAGGCGGCGTCCGGTAATCTGCTTCACCAAGGATGAACATCATCGGCGTTGTCACATTCTTGATGTAGTTGATGGGTGAACGCGCCCGATATTCTTGCGGATCTTCGAATGGCGGCGCTTTAAACCACGTTGGCTGGAACAGGGTAAAGTCCCCCGAATACCACCAATCTTCCCAACTGGCGATGTCACGCTGAGCCACGGCTGCCGCAAAGCGGTTTGTTTGACCTACAACCCAATTGGTTAGCAATCCGCCGCCGCTGCCGCCGGTCACGCCCAGTTTTTTATCATCGATGTACCCGCGCTTGATCACCTCATCTACGCCAGCCATCAGATCTTTATAATCGTCTCCGGGATAATGATACTGAATGATATTGCCAAATTCCTGACCGTAGCTCGTGCTCCCGCGTGGGTTCGGATAAAGCACGACGTAACCCTTCGCAGCCATCCACTGAAATTCATGGACGAAAATATCACCGTACGCGACGTGCGGTCCGCCGTGAATGTTCAGGATCAGCGGATATTTTTTATGGGGATCGAAGTTCGGCGGCTTCTGCAACCAGCCTTCGATGTGCTTGCCGTCAAAGCTCTCGTACCAAATCTCTTCCGGCTCGGTTAAGTTTAGCTTGGAGAAGAGTTCGTCATTGACGTGTGTCAATTGTTTCGGCGCTGCGTTCGGCGCCGTGCGATCTAGAACAAAAAGATCATTGATACGCGTCGGCGTTGAAACCACATAGACTAGCTTCGACGCGTCGGGCGACGCGCGAAAACTCATCACGCCTTGATTTCCCGAAGTTAAATCGTGCACTCCAGCGCTGCCTGGTTCGGCGTCTGCAGCTACGGGGACATCGAATACCGCGAGAGTTGCTTTGCCCTCTTTAGCGTAAAGTGCGACAAGGCCTTTTCCGTCCGGAGTCCAGATGGATTTGTTTTGTCCACCTGCTCGCGGCGCCGCGCTGTCCCCAATTACGAAGCCGGGCGCATCGAAATCAAAGTTTGCAGTGAGATTGCGGGGTTTCGCATTCGGTAAAAGATCGAGGATCCAGAGATCGGGCTGCGTGTATGAGGTGATCGGGCGTGTAGTCGACGCGGTAAACGCGACGTGTTTGCCATCGGGGCTGAGCGACAGCGCACCTCCGCCTGGCCCAAAACCCCCCACCTGTAAATCAATCGTTGTGATCCTTACCGGTTCGCCGCCGGCTGCCGCCACCGAGTAAAGATCAGTCTTCGGAAGCTCGTAGTACGGTTCGTCAGTCCGGTCCGACGTAAAATAAATCTGCGAGCCATCCTTTGACCAAATCGCGTTTTCCTCATCGAAGCGGCCACTGGTGAGTTGGCGCGGTTTTACTTTTTCGTCGGCGCTCTGCGGCGCGCCGATCAGCCAAATGTGTGTGGGACGCTTTGGATCGGCGTAACCTTCGTTGTCCTGTCGATAGACGGCGCGTGCGATCACGCGAACATCGCTCTCGCGCTCATCTGTAATCGGCGGTGATGAGCCCGGGGTCGCTGAAGCTTTCCCGGCACCTGCCTTTTTCGATTCTTCTTCCTTGCGCTTTTTCTTTTCCTGCTTCGTTAGATCTTCCGCGTTCGTGTCACTGGTGAACGCGATTGTTTTTCCATCCGGAGCCCAGCTGGGATTCCCCGCGCCTTTGGGCAGATCCGTAAAGACAAATGAATCGCCGCCGGCCATTGGCAGGATCGCCAGTTGTGGCGGGTCCGGCTTTCCGTCCTTTTCAGTCGCGCGCAGAAAGAGCAAGTATTTCCCGTCCGGCGACCAGCGAGGCGTAGAATCGTGATCGCCTTTTGTTAATTGGCGAGGTTCTTCGCCGCCTGAGACCGGAACACTCCAAATGGAAGTATTGTAACCTTCTT
Organism: Verrucomicrobiota bacterium; assembly: GCA_046732875.1. Classification (GTDB taxonomy): domain Bacteria; phylum Verrucomicrobiota; class Verrucomicrobiia; order Chthoniobacterales; family UBA10450; genus Udaeobacter. Next base: position 34,569 of record JBKPOB010000038.1, read on the forward strand.
TCTTTTCATTGACCGTAACGCGCACAAACGCCACGAGCGATCCGTCCGGGGAAACTTGCGGATCTCCAATCCAGACGAAATCGAATAGATCTTTTTCGGTGATGTTGCGTTTCTCGGCGAAGGCGCTACTGAATGCAGCGGTGAGACCGATGCCAATGACAAGTAATGACTGACGAATGAAGAAGGACGGGCGAAGTCCCAGGCGCGAAAGATCAGGAGATTTCTTTATCATTAGTAATTCGGATTTGTTTCGTCATTCGTTATTCGGATCTCGTCAATTTCGCTCGCGCATGCGAACGATCACATGTGAGCGATTACGTTGTCGCCGAATTGCGAACACTTGATCTCGGTTGCGCCCTCCATCAAGCGCGCGAAATCGTAAGTAACATGTTTGCTCGCAATCGCGCCCCTTAAGCCTTTCAGAATCAGATCGGCGGCTTCCGTCCAGCCCATGTAACGGAACATCATTTCGCCTGAAAGAATCACGGAGCCGGGATTAACCTTATCCTGGTTGGTATATTTCGGCGCGGTGCCATGGGTCGCTTCAAACACGGCGTGGCCGGTGATGTAATTGATGTTTCCTCCGGGTGCGATTCCGATTCCGCCCACCTGCGCGGCCAGCGCGTCGCTCAGGTAATCGCCATTCAGATTGAGTGTCGCGATCACGTCATATTCTGCGGGACGCAACAGGAATTGCTGGAGCGCATTGTCGGCGATGGCGTCGTTGATCACAATGCCCGCGCCCGGTTTGCCCATGGGAATCTCACACCAGGGACCGCCATCGATCTCCTTTGCACCGAAATATTGCTTTGCCACTTCGTAGCCCCAGTCACGGAAAGCGCCTTCGGTGAATTTCATGATGTTGCCCTTATGGACCAGCGTGACGCTCTTGCGGCGGTTGGCAATTGCGTAAGAGATCGCGCTGTGCACGAGGCGGACAGTGCCGGATCGGCTCACCGGTTTGATTCCGAGTCCGACGCAAACGTCATCCTTTTCCGGCGCGCCAACTTTTTTCCAAAAGTCCGCTGCTTTCTGTTTTGTGCCGAAGCGAATTTTCTCATACTGCTGGGGAAATTCTTTTTTTAGAAAATCGAGAACCTTTTGTGCGTCCGGCGTGCCGGCGGCGAATTCGATCCCTGCGTAGATGTCTTCCGTGTTTTCGCGGAAGATCACCATGTTCACTTTTTCTGGATGCTTAAGGGGCGAGGGGACGCCATTGAAGTACTGGATAGGCCTCAGGCACACGAAAAGATCGAGGAGCTGCCGTAGCGCGACGTTGAGCGAACGAATCCCGCCGCCCACGGGCGTGGTCAGTGGACCTTTGATTCCCACGTGATACTCCCGGAACGCTTCCACTGTATCGTCCGGCAACCATTCACCGAATTTATCCTTTGCTGCCTGACCGGCATACACCTCGAACCACGCGATCTTCTTTTTGCCGCCGTATGCTTTTTCGACTGCGGCGTCGAATACTCGCTCGCTGGCGGCCCAGATGTCCGGTCCCGTGCCATCTCCGCGGATAAACGGAATGACCGGTTGATCCGGCACATTCAATTTATCGGTTCTGGTAATCTTTTCACCTGCAGGCGGAGCGACATCTTTGTATGGCATAAGGGGCAAACTCTAGAGGCGGCTGTCCTCAGTCGCAACAGGAGTGATGAGTCGAATGCAGTCCTGAAGACAGAGCGCGATCTAGCCATCGCGTATCTCAAGAGTGACGCCGGCGAAAGGAAAGTCTTTGGCTCGCCGTAGCCTGGCGCGTAGACGGCTTGCATGGAAACCGGCTGCTGCTATAATGCGCGCTCCTCACTCACTCCCATGTTTCCCGGGGAAGCCAGCAAGCAGCGCTGTAGTGGCGGCTGTGTCAGCCGCCGACCGGCTCACCAACTTGTCCGCCGTAGCTTTGGCGGAGGCGGATCATGGATCAGTGATCTTCATTCATCTTCACAACGTCAGCGCGCGGGCGCTTTTACGCTGCTCGAACTATTGATTGTCATCGGCATCATTGCCGTCTTGCTGGTGTTAATTGCTCCCGCGTTTACAACTATTAAAAGCGGTGGAGACGTAACGAGTGCCGCATTTACGATCAAAGGCGTACTCGATACCGCCCGCACGTACGCGAAGGCAAACAACACCTATACTTGGGTCGGCTTCGCAGGGTCGATTGGACCGAATACGTCGCCGGACCTAATCACCGGTGAAGTCAGGCTGGCGATCGTCGCGTCTAAGGACGGTACAAATCTTTGGAGCGCTAATGGTTCCCTTCCTCCTGACAAACTTACTCAGGTCGGAAAGATGATTACCCTGAAGAACATTCATATTGGCGACACTGGGACGCCGCAAAATAATGGAACGGAATTTGAGAGTAGAGAAAATGTTGACAGTTTTCACAGAATCTCCACTTCGGACAACACTCCTTATCCATTCACAGTTCAAGGGCAGACATTCGATAAGTGGATTCAATTCAGTCCGCGCGGTGAAGCTCTGGTTCACGGAGACAACTACAGCATCATAAAGGCCGCCGAAGTGGGCGTTTTGCCCACTCACGGTACTGCCCTGGCAGCGACTCAAAGTGGAAATTTGTGGTTAGGTAACGTTGCTGCCGTTCAGGTCGGCGGGTTTACAGGCGACGTCAGAATCTATCGGCGTTGAAAGGACGTCTTATTGCCGAGCGAACCCATCAAGATTACTCGAAAATTAACGTAATCACTCGCGGCATGAAAAACGCACGAAACATAAACTGGCGCCTTTCGGACGCGGCGGGGTTTTCATTGGTGGAGGTAACGTTGGCCTTGGGCGTGGCTGCTTTTTGCCTGGTTGCGGTTCTAGGACTGCTTCCTACGAGCCTGAGGACTCAACAAGCAAGCATCCAACAGACGACGGCCAACCAGATTATTTCTACGATTTTTTCCGATCTGCGTGCTGATGTCCGCCTCCCTCCAGGATTGGAGTCAAAGGTCTGCGGCGAGGATCCGAACGAGCCTTGTGCGTGGCGTGATTTGCACGGGCATTGGCGCAATGTAGCAGCACCCGACACGCTTTACTTCACAAACGAAGGGAAGCAGACCGGCAACATAAACGGAGATCCTCCAGGAGACGCAGTCTTTCGAGCCAAAATCACTTATTATGGGCCGCCTGTACCGGAGTACACCACTTCGCTAGCACATATTAAAGTCAGTTGGCCGGCGCAAGTCGATCCCGCTACAGGTGGTGTACCCGCTGGGTCGGTCCAAACCTTCGTCGCCGTTAATCGATGACTGCGAAATCGCTCGCCGTCGGTCGGAGACAATATGCTCGGTTAGGTGGACCTACCCGTCGTAGCCTTCGCGAAGGCGGATTTACGTTGGCCGAGTTACTCGTCTCGTTGTTTGTCCTTGCGCTTGTTATCTTCATGGTCGCCCAGTTGATGACGAGCGCGACAGCAATCACACGAACTGGCCACAAACAGATCGACACAGACACTCAGGCTAGGCTTGTATTCGACCGGATGGCCCTGGACTTCGGGCAAATGGTCAAACGAACGGACATCGATTATTATTTAAAGCAGCGTCAAAACTATAACGGACACGGCAACGGTCACGGCTGCGGCAGAGGACGTAACGGAGACTTGGGCAGCGATCAGATCGCTTTCTTCACTGTCGTCCCGGGCTATTATCCTGCTTCCTCTTATAGGAGCCCAATTTCCCTTGTAGCCTATCGAGTAAATGAGGACAACTCGAGTAGCCCTGCCTATGCCAAGCTCGAACGCATGGGAAAAGGGCTGCTTTGGAACGGCGTTTCCACCGCTAGCACCGACTTACCGTTGTTTTTCCTTCCATTGAACATCGATACAATGTGGCCGCCTGCGACGCACAACTTTGGCGCTGGCAATCCAAATCTCAGTCGGGATCCGGACAATTATGAGGTAATCGGCCCCGGCGTCTTTCGGTTTGAATACTACTACTTGCTTAAGAACGGGCGAGTCACGGATTGGCCTTGGGATAGGTGGGATCTACCAAACCAGTTGACGATCACTAACCCGGTAAGTATCGGACTTAGCCAGGTGGAGGCAATAGTAGTTAGCATCGCCGTCGTCGACCCAGCGGGCCGCGCACTTATTCAAGCAGCTTCCGCTAACCCCGGTTACGGAGACATCCTAGACCTTGCTGCTGAGTTCATAGACTTCAAGAATGGTTGCGGCAGAGGCGTTGGAGCGCGAAAAATTGGTGAGCTGGAAGCCCAGTGGAAGGCCGATGTAGAATCGATCGCTTCAACCGGCCACGCTCGCAATTCAACTGTGCTGTTCCCACCAGAAGCAGCGAAAATGATTCGGATCTACAATCGCTACTTCGAACTGAAGACCTTATGAATCGCCTGCTTGGCGCAGTTATTTCTCGAAAGCGCGGCGCTGCGCTACTTATCGTTCTTGCCTTTGTTGTCCTGCTGACGGGACTAGCTTTCGCGTATCTATCGCGTACAACAAGTGACCGTCAGGTCGCGCACAGTAGCTTCAACCAATCCAATGTCGATCAGCTAGTGCAGAGCGCCGTGGATAACATCATTGGTGACCTTAGGCAGGAGATCGCTAACGGGTCGACGGCTCTAGTTGAGGACGATGGCAGTACGGTTTATATGCCAACGACTGCCGCGAGTATGGTTCCTGAGCGTAGCGGAAATGCAGCCGGGGCGCCGAATCTCATCCGGCGCAGCGTCCGCGGAGATCCTATCCCAGCGCCCGGCGTAGCGAGCCGCGCCTCGGCTGTGAATACAATGAGTGACGTTTCTGCCAACGGCCGTTACGTAACGAGCACCCGTTGGAACGGGCACTACCTAGTTCCAAAGGGTGATCCGAATACAGATAACGCATCACCAATACCAGCTTTTACGAATGCGACTCCAGATTGGGTTTTCGTCACTAATCTAGGTGCCACTGTTATCACTTCTCCAAGCAGTTCGGTTATTGGTCGCTATGCCTATGCCATCTATAACGAAGGCGGATTACTAGACATGAATGTTGCTGGTTGTCCGACGGGTACGAACGCGACTCAGTCTGGGCGAAAGGGCTCTATCGCCTTTGCAGATCTAAGACACCTTTGCCCAACCACAGATTGCAACGCTCAAGATTACGGGCTCCCCAATCCGAATACACCTAATCCCCCAAATCCCCCTATCTACCAAATAGATCGGTTGGTTGGTTGGCGTAATTACGCAACTACTCAGCCAAACAACAATTTTCCCGACCCCGGAACGTTTCAGAATCAAACTCAAGCTTTCGCGTACAACTTCCGGACTGGCGCAGGTCCCGCGACCGCATTCTACAATTACGTGATAAATCGTACGAACGGGTTCTTAGGGCCCGGTACTACGATTTGGAACGGACGGACAGATCAAAACTTTGTTCAGCGGCAGGAGCTGATCGCATTTCGAAGGACAACTGGATTCTCTGCGAACGCTCTCCAGTATCTCAGTACCTACTCGAGAGAAACTAATGCGCCTTCTTTTTCACCGTCCACTCCTCCTGGCAGTACCATCGACTACGCTACACTTGCGAGCACTCCCGATGGCGTTAACCCAAACTTCCTCCTGCGCCGTGTAACCAGCGAATTCACTCGTTTTGATGGCACGACTGCCGTGGTAGGCGAACCCCTCGTTAAGACGCGCTTTTCGCTGAGCCGATTAGCTTGGATCACTTACAGAGGGCCGAGCGCTCTACGTACTCTACCACCCCAAACTCCCGCACTTCCTCCAACAGACCCTAATTATGACGTGTGGGCGCTGCAATGGCTTTACGGAATTCCATCAGGTTACTTGCAGGCCGGAACGGCGGCAAACATTAAGAAGTGTTTTGGATTGACGTTTCCGGCTGGAGGCACGCCTGGCTCTTCATGGACGTACACCAACCCAAATGGGACAACTGCAGCCAGTCGGATCTTGCGATTAGATGAAGTAGCTGGCACTAGGCGCGAGCCAGATTTTTTTGAGTTGCTGCAGGGGGGAATCCTAAGCGGGTCGCTTGGCCAAGATACAGGTGGCCCCGGCGGCACCCGTGGAGTTACAGGCGGGAACGTTTTCCCGGATATCCACCTGAACAACTCTGTGCATCACATTCTCTCCATCGGAGCGGCAATTATTGACCAGGCTGATATCGATTCGATTCCCACGCGCGTCCAATTTAGCCCCAGCGGAACAGCCTGGACCGCGTATGGAGTTGAAAGTCTTCCCTACATCACTCAGATGTATCCCATTGCTGGGACCAGCCCCAACGACCCAACCAAGTGGGCGACCTATCTTCTCTTCCAACTATGGAATCCGCATCAAAACGCTGGTGCCTCTGCGCCGTCCGTACGGCTGCGCGTTGATGGAGCAATCGGAATATTCACCGGAGGCAACGGGCAAACTTGGACCTCTGGAGCTATACCCCAGCTCGTGGCCACGGGCCAATCCGTTACACTAAACTCAGCATCTTCGTTCTCGGCTCCAGCTCCATTGAGCACGGCTAACACGGCGAATCCAGCGCCCGTGCCAGGACCCGCGACAGGCGGCGCGTTTGCCGTGCTCGCTGCACCGACAGTGCCATGACGCTTGATTCTTCTAGGTTAGCGGTTCATGGGCTAATCAGAACGATGTTTCAATTCGTTCTGCTGCTAGCCGGGACTCTCACCGCAACCGCAGTGTGCACGGAGAGCATCACAAGCGGCGACTGGTCAGGTCCTGTTGGAGTCCCTATGTCGTACCTGATCCAGGCAACCGGCAGTCCTCGCGAATACGACGCAACCAATTTGCCCCCAGGCCTAACCGTTGATACGTCGACAGGCGTGATCTCCGGCACACCGACGACTGCTAACACGTACTCTGTTACTCTGAGGGTACGATATACCGGCTCCTGCGGCTGGATTAGCAGGACAGTGACTTTCACAGTCAGTACTCCTGCTTTCGTCGGTTTCCGCTTACCAGACTTTCTAACCCCCCCAGGCGTCGGGTATACCCCGCGCTTGATGCTAGAGATGGGGGCTAACGGTACGACCGTGACAGCAAATCGATTCAATGCGACGCTCGAGGTTGATGCGGGGAGCGGTACATGGGTGCCTTATAATCACTTCGTCGGTATCACCGACACGAATCCCAATTACTCTTTTAGGGATAGCTGGATTGCCGATGCGGCTCTACCTGTCCGTGACTCCAGCGGTCCTACTGGAGCTCCGCAAGCGTTCAGCAATGGTCAACTGACGCAATCTCCGCCAGCGGTTTATATGAAAGTCGATCCGCGTGCGACCCGCTTCGGCATCTTCCAGATGGACACCAACCCGACGACAAACTCCAGGATAGTGTTATCGCTGTGGCCTAGCGGCAGCGGCACAGTGCCTAATGGCTTTGGCGGCACGGTTGGCACAAGCTTTCCTGGTCCCGTGGAACACGCGCCCAATCGTTTTGCTAACGCAGCTTATTACCCAGCTACTCTTTCTATCAACCCGCCCGGTGGTCTTCCAGATCCTCCACGAGACACAGCTGTTACAACTTATGCCGACAATGATGGTGTCATTCGACCAGCCGACGCGATCTATCCTGGGGGAGCTACCACGACCGGATCCTCAACACCTTACTATACAACTTCGACAAGTTATCATCCAATCATGTTAAATCGTCCACTTCGAAATGTGGCTGAACTAGGCTATGCATTTCGCGATCTGCCTTGGAAAACACTAGACTTTTTCACAGACAAGAGTGCGGATGCTGGACTTCTAGATATCTTCACGATTAATGATGGCATTCAGGTCCTTGCCGGGCCGACTGACATTATTGGGATGACGATCCCCACAATTCTTGCCGGGCAAGTCAACCTAAATGCGACGCAGGCCCCTGATATTCAGTCGGTTTTGGCTGGAACCATTTTGAACGAGCTGGATTCCACGAACACGGTCTCGAACACGGGGACGGGTGCGACGGCAGCGCCGGTCTTAGCGGCCAATATAGTGAATGCGACTTCAACGACTCCGATGCAGAATAAGTCGCAACTAGTAACTCGCGCTGGACTGCCAACGGCGATCCTTTCCGCAGCATCAAATGACAACCAAGCTGTTAAGACCCGCCGCGAAGTTGTTCCACGAGCGCTCAGTTCTGTCTCACAAACCCGAGTGTGGAACTTAGTAATCGATGTGGTAGCCCAAACGGGTCGGTTCAAACCGAATGCGAATAATCTGCAAAACGATTTTGTCGTCGAAGGTGAGCAACACTACTGGGTGCACGTCGCGATCGATCGCTTTACCGGGCAAGTGATCGACAAGCAGATCGAAGTGGTGAACGAATAAGCTGATAGTTGATGGTTGATAGCTGATTGCCGAGCCCGCTTCGGCGGCTCACAAGATCAGTAACCACCGGGCTACTGCCTGGTTGCAATCTTAACACCGATGCTCGGCTGGAAGCATTAAGGATCGTGAGAGTTTTTCGCCGCAACTGAAGTTTTCAGCTGCTAGGACTTGTGCTTGAAGGAGGGCTCACGATTATCATCAGACCCGGGCCGGTTGGGCGTTTGGGTTTCAGGTGCGTTTGTATTGTTGTGTTTGCCCGGTTGCACCACTCACTGAATGGCGTATTCCACCCAAAACAAATTAATGCTCCAGCAACAACTATTTCAGCTAACAGTCGCATACTAAAGGCCACATTGGCAAAAGATCTTGGGCTAAAGCAATCTTAATCTTTTATCGAGCTGCTGTGATCGTCTGCCTTCGGTTAGAGCTTCCATCTTCACGAAAGCTTCGATGGGACTAGACGGCGGGATAAGCAGACGGCTGGAGGGCTTCGTGCCCGGACGCCTACGACACGGTATGGGCTTCAACCAGGATCATGTTTGTCCTGGCTGTGCGGTGGCGCATTTTGCGCGGTTCGCGGTACTCTTCGCAGTTGAGCCATTCCTTGGCGCGTTGTGCAGATTCGAATTCGAGCACCACGATGCGCTTAGGTTTCCAGTCGCCCTCGAGCACTTCCGTTTTGCCGCCACGGACAATGTATTTGCCGCCGTACTTCTCCACGGTCGCAGCGGCGAGCTTCTTGTATTCTTCGTAGCCAACAGGATCGACGATGTCGATTTCAACGATGATGTAGGCAGGCATGGTATGAGTGAAAGGTTAAATCGTGAAATCGTTGAAGCGTTAGTGGCCGTTGTGGCCACGGTCTTTGGCAGCTAACTCGGGAATCTTCTTCCGGCGTCGCAGTCGCAACCAGTTGTTCCAGGTTTTGCGAAGGCTGTCGCGTGGGGTCTGATATTTTTGGGTCAATTCGTTGCTCTTTACAATCTGCGCGAGAATTCCTTTCGCAGAAAAATCGTCGGTGTTGACGATCGTGTAAGCCGTTCCAACGGCAGCCGCATGATGCGCGTCGCTGGCAGCAGTCATGGGCAGACCACGAATCTGCGCGTACTTGAAAGCGTAGCGGTTATAACGGCGAAGCGTGGTTGCTGCGTTAAAGACCTCGATGGCGTCAACCGGTAGCGTTTCCAAAGTGGAAAAACGAATCCCGGCGCGAAACAAGTCATAGGGATGCGGAGGAATGGCGAGGCCGCCGCGCTGGTGGATCATGTCGCAGACTTCGCGAGCCGGTTTTCCCTTCAGATAAGGAAGCTCCGCACCGATGCAGAGAAGATGACCATCGGCGGTCGTCACTTCCACTCCCGGGAGGATGAGAAAATCATCGACTGGCAACCCGTCCAGGCGCATCAAGCCTTTTTGGAGCAAGTAATTGACCGCATCACACGTGTTGTGATCTGTGATAGCAATGCCATGCAAACCTTTGGCGCGCGCAGCTGCAATCAAGTCTTCCGGACTGGAGATGCCGTCCCCGGAAAAAAAAGAATGTGTGTGTAGGTCGATGTTGAATGACATGGCTCAAAGAGCAGAGTAAGAAGTTAAACAAGTTAAATGATTAAAAAGTTGAGTTGTCGCAACGCCACAACACGCTGTTCCCGCCTTCCTTTTTAACATTGTAACTCTTTTGACCTTTTAACAGTGGTCGCTAGACCAACTCTTCCACCGCAAAGGCTGGCTCACTAGCGGCTTCTTCCGGAATACGATTGAATTGGTGATCGTACAACCGCCGATAGTAACCGGATTTTTGGAGAAGCTCCGCGTGTGTGCCAATCTCTTTAATGCGCCCGCCATCCATCACGATGATTTGATCGGCGGACAAAACCGTAGATAGCCGATGGGCGATGGCAATTACCGTACGGCCAGCCGCAAGCTCGGCCAGTGCCCTTTGAATTTGTTGTTCCGATTCTGAATCGAGCGATGACGTGGCTTCATCGAGCAAAAGGATTGGCGCGTTTTTCAACACCGCCCGTGCGATGGCAAGACGCTGTTGCTGGCCGCCGGAAAGAAGACATCCTTTATCGCCAATCACGGTTTGGTAGCCCTTCGGTTGGGCCAAAATAAAGTCGTGTGCATAGGCCGCTCGTGCTGCTTCGTGGACTTCTTCCGGCGTCGCGTCGAGCCGGCCGAACTGGATGTTGTTGAAGATTGTATCGTGAAACAGGAACGTCTCCTGAGTGACCAGCCCGATCTGTTCGCGCAATGATTTCTGGGTCACCGAGCGCAGATCGCGACCATCGATTTTTACGGCGCCGGAGGTTGGATCGTATAGGCGCAGAATCAGCGAGAGAATCGTGCTCTTCCCTGCCCCACTGGCGCCAACGAGGGCATGGGTTTTGCCGGACTCGAGATGCAAGGTCACATTGCTGATGGCATCGCTGGCGGTGTTTGCATAGCGGAACGTGACATTTTCAAAATCGATTCGTCCCTGCGACGACCGCAGTTCGATGGCGTTTGGCGTGTCTTGTATATTCGGCTTTGAATCGAGAATTGCGAAAATAGAAGTCGTAGCCGCGATGGAGCGCTGCATCACCAAATGGATCCTGCTAAGCGTTTTGATCGGGTCGTAGAGAATGAAAATCCCTGAAATCAATCCAAAAAATCGCCCGACGCTGAGGTTCGCCGCGTAAACGTAAAGCAACGCAATCCCCACCCCTATCGCAGCCATTGTCTCGACCAGCGGGCCGACAGCTTCCAATGACCGAATGATGCGCATCATCTGGGAAAACTGCACTTGATTACTGCGCTTGAATTCCTTTTCCTGGTGTGCCTCACGCGCAAATGACTTGATCACGCGAATGCCGGCGAACGTTTCCTGCATCGTTACCACCATCTCCGCCATGCCAGCTTGTTCGTTCTGCACCGCCTTTTTCGCGCGTTGACCGTAAACGCGAAGCGGCAACAAACACGCCGGGAAAAGAATCAGGGTGACCAGGGTAAACTTCCAATCCATCACGAGAAGCACACTGATTGCGCCGATGATAGTGATCGGCTGCTTGAAGACATCGCTGCCGACGGTGCTCAAAGCCATCTGCATGACGCGGGTATTGTTCGTGATCAGCGACATCAAAAACCCGGAACGAGCCTTGTTAAAGAAATCCATCGAGTTGCGAACCATCTTGCTGAAAAGCTGGCTCCGGATATCACTCACCACCCTGTTGCTTACCCATTGCATGCAATACGTGCTTCCGAAGGAACAGAGACTGCGGACAGTCATGATCGCCGGGATGGCGAGGCAGATCAGGATGATTGAATTGATTTTTGGGCCCGTGTCGAGAACTCCAAGATTATGGCGCACGGCCATCGGATTGGGAGCGACGCCGTGGAAAATCGTGCTTGTTACGCGCGCAATCGCCAACGGAAAAAGCGAATTGACGCCGCCGTAGGCCAGACCCAGCGCCAAGCCCAGGATAAAGCGAGCCTTGTACGGCTTGACATAACCGTAGAGCCGTCGGTACGCAGCCGGGGCTGCATATAGCGTTTGCCAGAAAGATTGCTTTTTCTTAGCCGCTTTTGCGCCGCTCATGCCGTTCAGGCCGTCGCATGCTGCGACAGCAGGGAATCCATAGCACTAATCACGGCTTTCGTCGAGATTTGACTCATTGGAAGACGCGGCTGGACCGGGGAAAACTCAGTGACCGGCTCAGGTGTTTTCCCCTGCAGAATAAGTGCGGGACTTTCCCTCGGTCGCCAGTGAAAGGGATTTGTTGGCCCGAACAGGATCACTTGGGGTGTATGTGCGGCAGCGGCGAGATGCACCGGAGCGGAATCGACGGTCACCAGAAGTCGCGCCTCGCTGATTAACGCCGCGAGGGTAAGCAAATCTGTCTTCCCAGAAAGATCGATAATCTTGGTCGCGTTCTTAATCGCGGCGACGTGCGCTTGCTCGTGCTTCGACGCTCCGCTGGTCAGAATGAGATCCAGATCATTGTCTTGGCCGAAGCGTTCGATTACTCGCGCCCATCGCCCGGCTTCCCAAAGCTTTTCCTGGCGCGCCGAACCAGGGTGCAAAACAATGTAGGACTTGGCAACGTTCCAATTGCGTCGGAGCGCGTCGGCTTTTTCGTGCGCCGATTGGGGCAACTGCAAGTGCAGCGGAGAGGAAACATCCCCGATGCCGAGCGGTTCAAGCAAAGACAGGTTGTAATCGATTGTGTGCAGGTCGCGCATGCGGACGTTTACAAAATCAGAGTAAAGGCGGGCGCGACTTTTCGACTGATCGCGCACCCGGTATGAGACGACGCGTTTGCGGGCTTTGGACAAGACCGCCAGAAATGCGGAGCGGTCATTTCGTGTGAAATCGATGCAGTAATCAAACTTCTTGCCTGCGACGGTTAGAAAGGTGGCGATATCGCTTAGACTGCGTCGCGCCATTAAAATGCGATCGACGCCTGAAATGGCTGGAAGCAGATCAGCGCATTCGCCGGAAGCAACCATCGTTATTTCTGCGTCTGGGAAACGTTCGCGCAATGCAGCTATCGCGGGAGTCGTCAGAATCAGATCGCCGATTCGCTTGAGTTGCAGGAGAAGAATTTTCAAGGGCTCAAAACTGTAGCGGCGCTCCCCGAAATAGAACAATCGGCGGTTATTGACCGCCGCTACAAATAGTCATCGTGCCATTTTCATGGCCATTTCGTATGCGCCGAGCAATCGCGTCCGAAAATGGTCCCACGTGAAATTTTCAACTACGCGACGTCTCGCGGCGCTGCCCATTTGCTGAACGATTTCAGGATGTCGATGCAGATGCTGCAAAGCCGCTGCGATTGCATCGACATTACCCGGCTTTACAATAATTCCTTCCACGCCGTCGCGCACCACATCGCCCGCTTCGCGCGTGGTGATTTGGGGCAGCGCGCATGCCGCGGCTTCGTATGTCACTTTGGCGCTTCCTTCCCATTGCGACGGAAAAACATGGATCGTGCCCTGATTAAGATAATTCTCCGGGTCGGGCACAAATCCCACTACCCGGATGTTGTCGCGCCAGAATTGTTTGAGGAAAGGCTTTGCTTCATCGTGCACGTGGCCGACCAACCACAGCTCCGCATCAGGAAGATTGAGGCGATGCCATGCCTCGAGCACGTGTTGGATGCCTTTGCGTTTGATCAGCGCGCCGGCAAAAACGGCACGAAATTTTGCCGGCCGACCTCCCGGTTTGAATCGTTCCACGTCCACCCCGCGCGGCAGGTAAAACAGTTTTTCCTCCGGGAAACCACGGACGCGGAACGTGTTAGCCGCCCTCTCTGATAAAACAAGCAGAAGGTCAGCCAGTTGGTACTCCTCAATGAAACGCTTTCGTTCGAGCAACAGTCTGGCTTTCCATCTTTCAAGACCACGGCTCGTGGTTGTCGAGTCAGAAATTTTTCTGCGATCCACCTTGTTTTTGCCGCCGTCGCGATGCCAGGTCGGTATCTCAACGATCGAGGGAATGCCGCGCAGTTTGGCTACTCGTAACGATCGCAAACAATCGCCCGACCAGCTATGAAACAAATCGTAACGACCAGTGGCGAGATGCCGCGACGCGATCCAATCAAGGTACTTTTTTTTGGCGCCGTAGTAGTAGGGCCGATCGAAAAATGAGATGAGCCGCACCGGGTGCCAGCGCAAAGAATGAATCAATGAAGCAGGAATTTCCTTCTGTCTGTTATCGTAAGCGATCGCTTTGCCCAGGAATCCTCCGCGAAAAGATGCACGCAGTGTCTCAAATGCATCTGTATCCAGACCGGAACCCCCGATGCGGGCGAAAATGGAATAGAGTAAATGCTTGGGCAAAGTACGCGCTGCGGAAGAGGCGGAACGCAGCGGCGGAGGAGCGTTTAGGGTTTCACCCGGCATCGGCTTAAAACTATTCTGGTGAACGTGAGGAGTGTAAAGTCCCCGAGCGAGCAAAGCCAGTCGAATAGACCTCGTCCGAAATGACAACAGGCATATGAGCAGGAATCTCAGTATCGTCTTTGTCAGGCGCGGATATTCGCGGACCGGCGGCGCGGAGACATACTTGAAACGACTCGCGCGTGGCGTGACCAAATCCGGACATGACACGCAACTTGTGTCGACGAATGACTGGCCGGACGCCGAGTGGCCATTTGGATCGATCACGCGCATGCGCGCTAAATCACCGATTGAATTTGCCAGCGAGCTGGAGCGAATGCGTACCGAATTTCGCTGCGATGTCCTGTTCAGTCTTGAGCGGCTCTGGAGCTGCGACATTTATCGGGCTGGCGACGGAGTTCATCGCGCCTGGCTTGATCGCAGAAGAAAGTTCGAGCTGCCTCTGAAGCGATTTGTCCGGGATCTCAACCGGAAGCATCGCGATCTGTTACGCCTAGAACAATCGCTTTTTGCTAATCGCAACACCAAGCGGGTGATTGCCGCCTCACAAATGGTCAAAGATGAAATCGTTAATCTTTATCGGTATCCAGCAGACAAGATCGACATTGTTCGCAATGGTGTCCCACTTGAGAAATTCCGGTTCGATCCGGAGCTTCGCGAAAAGTCACGCGAGGAATTGAATTTAAAGGCAGACCAGATCGCCTTGTTGTTTGCCGGCTCTGGGTGGGAGCGCAAGGGGCTGCTTTTCGCTATCGAGGCAGCAGCCCTTTGCGGGGACCGGAAGATGCGCTTGCTGGTTGCCGGTCGCGGAAATGCAAGGCTTTACAAAACGAAAAGCCTGCGCTTTTGGCGCGAGGAGCCCGTGCAATTTCTTGGTGAAGTTGCGAACATGCTGCGTGTTTACGCCGCTGCAGACATCTTTGTTTTGCCCACGATTTACGATCCATTTTCCAATGCCTGTCTGGAAGCGCTCGCTTGTGGTCTGCCTGTGATTACCACGCGTTCCAACGGCTTTGGCGAAATTATCGAGAACGGAGTCCACGGATCAATTGTCGATCACCCAGGCGATCTCCTCGCTTTGCGCGATGCTATTCGCTTTTGGTGCGATCCGTCGCGTCGCGTCGCGGCGAGATCGACAAATACCCAACTCGCGGGCCAGTTCGATATTTCAAGAAACATCGAGGAGACGCTCGGGGACCTGTACAGTGTTGCTAAACGAGAAACGGAATGATGCGTTTTACTCTGCGCTGGTAAACGGCGTATTCGGCCGGAAAATGTTTTAGCATCAGATCCTCTTCGCGTTTGAGTTTCAGCCAGAAACTTACGAACACGAGCAATAAACCTAGGAACGCGCCGAAATACCCGATGGCGATAGCGGTGCCGGCAAACATAGCGAGGATGCCCGTGTAAATAGGATGACGCACAATGCGGTAAGGGCCGCGTTCAATGAGTTCGTGTTCTTCTTTCAGCGTGATCACGCCGCTCCAGTTTCTTCCGAGGATCGCTCTTGCCCAAATGGCAAACAAAAGGCCGCTCATGCACAGAAAGGCACCCATCCAGGCGCTTGCCGTTATATGGGGAACCACGAGCCAATCGAAGGGTGGCGGCAAACCGCTTGATTTGATCACCAAAAAATAACCTATCACGAGCACCAGCCAGTAGCGGGCTCGCTCGGCGCCGCTTTCGCGATAGATCGTGCGTTTGGTCGAGACGACTCCCAGCAACCAGACTACTACGAAGATTATCCAGCAAACACGAATGATGCCGAGGCCCGACAAATATGCGTGAACCTCCATCGTATAACAGCTGGAGAGGCGCGATTCGCCCGCGTCACTCTACCCTTGAGATCGGTTCACGTGGCGGCCAGCGCGGTATCCGTGTCCGGGAAAATCTGAAACACCTGGTCGAGCCGTGAGATTTCAAAAATTGAACGCACCGTTTCCTGGAGGCCGGCTAGCAAAAATTTTCCTCCGTAGGCTTCCACTTTTTGCATCGCCTGAATAAGAGCTGCCAGGCCTGCGCTATCGATGTAACTCACGTCCGAAAGATCGATCACCACGCGTTCCGGTTTTTTCTCGATCATCGCGGTGAGTGATGCCGTAACTATAGGTGAAACGTGGAGATCGATTTCGCCCTTGAGCGGCAAGACGTTGGGCCGGTCTCGTTGGGGCTTCGGAGCAGACGGGGAGGCGTTCTTTTTTTTCATCCAACCCTTCAATCGTCAATGGATCACCATCCGAGCGTATCGATCACTTTTTCCACATCCGAAAGATCATCGACCAGGAAATCCGGCTGATATTTTGCAAGTCGATCACGGCTCCATGTGCCGGTTGCCACGGCGACCGTGCGCGCCCCCAAGGCCCTTCCACAGGCAATATCGCGCGGTGTATCGCCAATCACGTCGATCTCCGAAGCGGAAAACTCGCGGCCGTGTTTTTCTCTTGCGCGGGCGCGAGCGAACGGTCCGAGCCGGTTGCGGTCTCGATGATCATCGGCGAACGCGCCAAATTCAAAAAAATGCCAGACCCCGTAATGCTCGAGCTTTAGTTGCGCTCCGCGCGAGACATTGCCAGTGAGCAGAGCCAACACGACATGCGGTCGCGACTTGAGCCTTTCGAGTAGCTCGAGCACACCCGGAAGCAGTTTGCCTTTGCGACGTGGCAATTCTAACGAAAGAAAATGGACGTAACTGTCCAGGAACGCGCTCACATTTTCGTTCGTCGCGGGAATTTTATGTTTGTTCAGTATGCTGACGACAATTCCAGAGTCGGTCATACCGGCGATTTCGATGTCGTGCAGATCATCATCAATACCGAAACGTTCTTTGAAAGCAGATTTAAGTGCATGCACACCCGCGCCGCCTGAGTGGATCAGCGTACCATCGATGTCGAAAAGCAAAAGGCGCTTAGCGATTTCGGATTTCGAATTACCCGCCACGGCGGGTGAACTTCTTGCGGATTGGGACTGCGTTTTTGTAGCGGCGCTCTGTGAGCGCCGGCGCAACGCGGCGGAATTTTTTAGATTACGCATTTCAAATCGCGAATTTGAGACTTGCCAGGTTGCCCGGCGGTCATAGACCGCCGCTACAATTTTACAAGCTTGGAGCGTGCATCATCAACACCGCGATCATGCTCCCGAGAAACACGAGTAGGACAATTGCCAAACCAATAAAAATTCCATTGCGAACCGGGTCGCTCTGTTGTTTTTGGCGCCGGAACGGAGAAACGTTGGTAAAATCCGCGGGCGCGGCACTCAATTCAGCGGGCCTCGCTTTGATCTCCTCGAGCTGGGGGAGTGGTCGCGATCCACTTTTGTCTCCTTCGTAGCGGGCTTCGGCTGCGCCAAATCGGATCCGATCATCAAAGCTTAGCAACGTTTCTGTGACTGGCTTGCCATTGACGTGCGTGCCATTGGTCGATCCGAGATCCTTCAACCGATAAGTTTCGCCGGCCAACTGCAACTGCGCGTGGCGCGCCGAGACCGAGGGATTATTAATGACTATGGCGTTATCCGGTCCGCGTCCCACTGTGACTAACTCGTCCACAAGTTCATACGTCGTCCCGCTAATAATGAGCTTTGGCATGCTGGCTGTAATTTAGCTTAGAATTCAACCTTTGGTCGAACGATTCCTTCCGGAAAGGCAATTTGGCCACGTTCATCTTTCGAACGACTGGATTATTTCCATCCGTTTGACGCTCAGATTCCGTATCCTTAGGCTTAGTTCTATCATTCGAATCGAAAACCGACTCTAAGAAACACGTAAAGGGAGTAACATCGTGCCGACATACATCAGTTTGGTGCAATTCACTGATAAGGGTATTCAAGCCGCGAAAGAGACGACCCAGCGCGTTGCTGACTGGGCCGCCAAGGTGCAATCGAGAGGCGTAACCATCAAGGACATGTATTGGACCCTTGGTCAATATGACCAGGTTTGCATCTTCGACGCCCCAGACGACGAAACGGCCGCGAGTGTGTTGCTCGCGGCCGACATGCTAGGTAACATTCGCACACAGACATTGCGTGCTTTTACTGCTTCCGATATGGAAGGGATCCTGGGCAAGGTGCCCTAACCACGCTGAGATTAGCACTGACTTCCTGATTTGCGCGGAGCCTGCTCGGAATTCTGGAATTATGGCGTTACGTGCCGTCCGTCCTCGATTATCCCGACCAGCAGGTTTGCGACGTAGTGTTGTTCGATGATGAGCGCAGGGCCCAAATCACATCGAATCATCTTGGACGTGTTAGTACTAGGAACTGCATCCGGTTTGCGAATGTTAGACGTTTGGATTTGACTCTGCTTTTTTACTCTAACTCTAAGGTGCAGCAATTCCCCACGGTTGATGGGGCTTTGCATGCTTAGAGTTTTCATATTTCAATAGGTCCATTGTGTTGCAGCTTGATGGGAACGGGCCGCTTTATCGGCAGATCTATCGCGCCTTTCGGAACGACATCCTGACCCAGGCCCTCCCACCGGGCGAACGAGTTCCTTCGACCCGGGCCCTTTCCGACCTTCTGAAAGTCTCGCGAAACACTGCTGTATTGGCTTACGAACAATTGCTTGCCGAAGGGTATCTTGAGACACGGATGGGTGCGGCAGGAACTGTTGTGGCGTCTGTTCTACCGCCGGACGCTCTTCGTTCTCATCTATCGCTCGATCGGCAACGGCCCACTCTCCGTCGCAGTCACGCCAGGCTTGGGAACGCGGGAGACAGAATCGTCAAAGCCGCGCGAGCAACAACGGATAGCCTGGGATTGCCAAGCTTGACCTGGGAGCTAACGCCGCCGCGTCTCCGGTACGATTTCCGGCCAGGTCGTGCGGCGTTTCCCGACCTGCCGTATGCACTCTGGTGCAGGCTACTCGGCGCGCGCGCGCGGCATGCGACGCTTCGCGATCTTGACTACGGCCCGCCGCAAGGTCGACCGGAGCTGCGCGAAGCCATCGCCACTCGCCTGCGGCGATTGCGTGGAATTGACGCAAGCCCGGAGAGGATTGTGATCGTCAACGGAACACAGCAAGCTTTGGATTTGATCAGCCGGGTTCTCTTAAATCCTGGGGACCGCGTTCTGATGGAGGAACCTCATTACACCGGCGCGCGGTGCTCATTTGTGTCGGCGGGAGCCGAATTGCTGACGTCGCCGGTCGACGACAACGGGATTCAAGTCCCGAAAGTGAAGAAACAACAGCGCGCGATTCGGCTCGCATACGTCACACCGTCTCATCAATTTCCGACCGGCGTAGTCCTTCCAATTGCGCGACGCCTTGAACTTCTCGATTGGGCCTCCCGCGTTGGAGCATTCATTGTCGAAGATGACTACGACAGTGAATATCGTTACGACGGACCGCCGCTTCAGGCGCTGGCCGGACTCGACCGGGAAGGCCGCGTCATTTATGTCGGGACGTTCTCCAAGATTCTTTTTCCGGCTTTGAGGCTGGGGTATCTCGTGTTGCCTGAAGTGTTGGTAGAACCGGTTGCGGCCGCAAAGGCAGTGGGAGACACGGGAACGGCAATACTAGAACAGCTCGTTCTTGCAGACTTCATCAGCACCGGGCATTTCGATCGTCATCTCCGTCGCACCAACGCTTCGAATGCCGCCCGGCGAAATGCATTAGTCGCCGCCGTTGGCAAAGAGTTCGCCGAACGAGCGGAGGTTTGCGGTGCGAATGCCGGACTTCATCTTCTTGTTTGGTTGAAAGGAAGTCGCGGTGGAATGATCGCGGATGTGCACGCTAAAGCAGAGAAGGCCGGCGTGGGGCTCTACGGCGTAGAGGCATTCTATCTCAAACCGCCAAAGCGCACCGGCGTCGTTCTTGGTTATGCGCCGTTGCCGGAGTCTGAGATTCGAGAGGGAATTCGCTGCCTCGCTGCGGCGCTCAAATGATTCTCGCTTGGGCTCTCCATCGCCTTTTCTTGTCATTCCGAGCGAAGTCGAGGAATCTCTAATTTTCTGTCAAGACCATTCGCTGAAAAATTCGCGGCATGACGTGAGAATGGTCCTACATCTTTTGACGTGAATGGATCTGTGCGACCCACGTTCGGCGTACTACGCTCCCCATCATGAAAAAACTACAAATGAAAAAACTCGTCGGGACGGTTCTGTTCACCTGTATGTGTGCCGGACTGGTAGTGGCCGAGGTGCCCAAAGCGCAATCCAAGGACCCGGTCGTTATCGACGCAGTGAAGCAAGTTGCGCAGGATATGGGAAATGCAATGGTAGCCGGCGATATCGACAAGCTCAATCAGATCTTTGCCGACGATTGGGCAACCTTCGATTCCTCCGGCAAGATTTTCACCAAAGAGCGACTTCTAAGCGATTTTAAATCCGGCAAGCACAAACTGCTGTCGTTTGAAAACGGACCTATCGACGTACAGGTGTTCGGCGATGTGGCCGTCGCCCAGGGTAGTGTGAAGGAAAACAGGATTGACGACGGAAAAGATACTAGCGGTCAGTTCCTTTGGATGGATCTCCTCAAGAAACGCGAAGGCAAATGGTCGGTCGTGCGCAGCGCAGGCGCCAGGGTGGTTTCTGCCAACTCCCCAGAAACGCAATCCCAAGATCCGACCATTGTCGAGACTATGAAACAATTCGCACAGGAGACGGGAAATGCAATGATGGCCGCCGATATCGACAAGCTCAACCAGATCTATGCCGACGATTGGACCACTATCGGATCCTCCGGCGAAATTTTTACCAAGGAGAGCCTTCTAAGCGATTTTAAATCCGGCAAGCACAAGCTCCTGTCGTTTGAAATCGGACCGATGGACGTACAGATGTTCGGCGATGTTGCCATAGTCCAAGCCGGCGTCACCGAAAAGAGGCTTCGAGATGGAAAAGACATTAGCGGTCAGTTTGTTTTTATGGATCTCCTCAAAAAGCGCGACGGCAAATGGGTGATCGTGCGCACCTTAGGCGCCAGGGTGAGTTGAGGGAATTGGAAAAGCGGGGACCCAGATGCTGAGAAATGGAATCGGAGGACAACAAATAAAAAAATTAATGAAACTCGTCGGGACGGTTCTATTCACCTATGTATGCGCTGGATTGGTTTTGGCCAACCCAGCCGAGGTGACTTCGAAAGATGCGAGCGTTGCCGACACCCTTAAGCAGCAGGCAGAGGATTTTGGCAATGCAATCAAGGACGTTGATATCGACAAGCTCAATCAGATCCTCGCCGACGATTGGGTAAGCCTCGGGTCCAGTGGCAGAATTTTAACCAGGGAGGACTTTTTGAACGACCTGAAAGCCGGCAACCATAAACTCGAGTCTTTTGAAATTGGACCTATGGACGTGAAGGTGTTCGGCGATGTTGCCGTGGTCCAGGGCACTGTCACCGAAAAGAAAACTGATCAAGGGGAAGACACCAGCGGGCATGGCAGTTGGATGGATGTTTGCGTGAAGCGCGGAGACAAATGGGTCATCGTCCGGTCCCACTCCTCCTGGGTGAAGAACGCGAATTAGAGAGCGGAATGAGGCCATTCCCGGGGGAGCTCCGCGCCGGCCGGTTCAAAGATTCTCAAAGCATCCGCGTTGAGGGCTTACTTACTTCAAACTCAGCGCTAACTTTCTGGATTTGCGTCAGCTTGCTTTTGGTTTTGGAATCACTGCGTCACGTGCAGTCCGTCTTCTATCATCCCGTTGAGTAGCTTCGCGGCGTACTCGTGTTGGATGACAAGCGCGGGACCGAACCACTGAAAATCATCCTGGACGTGTCGGCTGATCCATTCATTCGCCCTCTGAGTGAGCGGCCTAACGAGTGTAAGTGTTCCCTGTGGCAAAATCCAGATGTCGCTTTTGCGGCCAGGGTGGTTCATTGCTTAGCGTCTGCGCTTGCAAATGGTGGCTCCGGTTTAATGGGAAACAGCGGCCGTAAAACCGCGAATGCGTTCCAGAGACACGCGACAGAAACGACCAGAAACATTGCAACACACTTCATGGCGTTTGCTTTCATCTTTCTTCTCCGGAAATCGGGCGGCAAAGTTCCTGCAGATGTTCTGAAAGAGGGCCACTGAGCGCCGATCTCTACCACTCAGCACTTTAGCGGTGAGTCATGGCTTTTGTGCAACAGCCTGGATTTCCGCCAAATTGAGATCGGGATATTTCGGATAGTCTAGAGATTCCTCCAGCCTCCGTATACGGCGACGGCGCGGCGGGCGAGTTCTCGTTTTCGCATTGCTACGGCGTGGCGAGCGCTCGGAATGACAGAAGGTGGAGTCGATTGACCGCGCGCGGCCGCACTCGCATAGTGCCCACTTCCATGGGAATTGAGTTTACGCGCAACTTCTGCATCATCGCGCATATCGATCACGGCAAGACGACGTTGTCGGACCGGTTGCTCGAGCGCACGGGGACAATCCAGGAGCGGGAGAAGCAGGATCAGCTTCTTGACTCGATGGACTTGGAGCGAGAGCGCGGGATCACGATCAAAGCGCATCCTGTGATGATGCGTTATTTGAGCAAATCCGGGCAAACCTATCGCTTTAACCTGCTCGACACTCCCGGCCACGTCGATTTTAGCTACGAAGTTTCCCGTAGCCTCGCTGCCTGCGAGGGCGCCCTGTTGGTTGTCGATGCGGCGCAGGGAGTGGAAGCGCAAACGGTAGCCAACGTTCATCTCGCGCACAAACAAGGGCTCACAATTGTTCCTATCATCAACAAGATCGATCTGCCGAATGCCGACGTGCCCTCGGTGCATCGCCAGTTGGAAGAAATCCTTGCGATCCCAGCCGACGAAGCGATCGACGCGAGCGCGAAGATGGGAATCGGGATTGATGAAATTCTTGAGGCAATCGTGAAACGTATTCCGCCGCCGCGACCGCCGGCAGACCAGACGTTGCGCGCGTTGGTTTTTGATTCTGTCTTTGATGTTTATCGCGGTGTGGTCGGCTATGTGCGGGTCGATTCCGGAACAATGGAAGCGAATCACGCGATTACATTGATGAGCAATAACGCGCGCTACGAGATCAAGGAAGTGGGCGTGTTTACGCCGAAGATGCTTCCGCAGGAAAAGCTGAATCCCGGCGATGTCGGCTATTTCATCGCAAATATTAAGTCGACTGCCGACATGAAGATCGGCGATACCATCACCGACCAGCGCCATCCCGCGCGCGAACCTCTTCCGGGTTTCCAGGAAATTCATCCCATGGTGTTCAGTGGGATCTATCCCATCAATACCGGCGACTTCGAACATCTGAAGACGGCAATCGCGAAGCTGCGCCTGAACGACGCGGCGTTCGTCTATCAACCGGAAAGTTCCGTAGCGCTCGGATTTGGATTTCGCTGCGGATTTCTCGGACTGCTTCACATGGAGATCATCCAAGAGCGGCTCCGACGCGAGTACAACATGGACATCATCGCCACGAGCCCCAGCGTGGTTTATGAAGTGATCACCACCCGCGGAGAAAAATTATCGATCGATAACCCGGCTCACCTGCCAAATCCCAGCATGATCCAGGAAATTCGTGAGCCGATTGTAAAGGCTTACGTGCTTTGCCCGAACGAAAATATCGGCGACATCCTGCAATTGATTCTGGAGAAACGCGGCCAGATGGAGCGCACCGAGTCGCTCGATACACGTCGTGTAATGTTGCATTGCGAATTGCCTCTGAACGAAATTCTCGTCGATTTTAACGACAAGATTAAGAGCATTACGCGCGGCTACGGATCGATGGATTACGAGCACGCCGGCTATCGCGCCGCGAAGCTGGTAAAGCTGGACCTCCTCGTTAACGGCGAGCCGGTCGATGCGTTTTCGACGATCGTACACAAAGATCGCGCGGAGGCGAGGGGACGCCAGCTGGCGGCTAAACTAAAGGAAGTAATCCCGCGACAGCTCTATCAGGTGGCAATCCAGGCGGCTATTGGCGGAAAAATTATTGCGCGTGAGAGCGTTTCAGCATTGCGAAAAAACGTAACCGCGAAATGCTACGGCGGCGATATTACTCGCAAGCGGAAGCTGCTGGAGAAACAAAAGGAAGGAAAGAAACGGATGAAGAGCATCGGGAAGATCAATATCCCGCAAGAGGCGTTCATTGAAGTGCTAAAAGCACAATGACGAAATCCGAATGGCGAATAACGAGGAAATCCGAATGACTAATGACAAATCAAACGCCGGTCATTCCGAGCAAAGTCGAGGAATCCCGCGGCGACACCCACAAGCAATTCCACGGGGTCCTTCGGCTCCGCTTCGCTCCGCTCGGGATGACAAGCGATGACCGGGCCTCGTCATTCATTCGTCATTCGACATTCGAGCTTCGTCATTTTCTAAATCATGTTTACATCGCGCCAAGTGAAACACAGCCGCCTCCTCTTGCGGCACGCCCGGAAGTATCTGCGTTACAAGGACGACCAGCTCAGCAGCACGGACCGTGAGCAAATCATCGCAGGTATGGAGGACCTTCGCGAAGCGTTACGTCAGAGAGATCGCGAGAGAATTCACAGCACGGCCAATGCGTTGGATAAAACACTTCACAAGCTGACACCGGTGACCTGGGAATCGCATTGGCGAGAGAATTGCGAGGTGATTTTGGTGGCCATCGTTGTGGCGGTGGGCATTCGCTCTTATTTCTTGCAACCGTTCAAAATTCCCACAGGCTCGATGCAGCCGACCTTGAACGGGATTATCGGTTATCCAAGCACAGCTCCGGCACCAAACATTCTGCGGCAGATTGGCGATTTCATTGTTCTGGGTCGCAACTACATCAACGTTGTTGCGCGCGAAGATGATCAACTTCTTGAAATCCAGCCAAAGAAAATGTTTTTTTTCTTTACCCTTTCACAGCTGATTTGCCAGCGGCAAAAATATCTGGTCTATGCGCCGCCCGACACACTCAGTCATGATTTCAACGTTTTCCCAGGCCGCATTTTTCATCGCGGTGACATCATTGCCAGAGGCGCAATCGATACGGGCGATCAGGTGTTTGTCGATAAGTTCAGTTATAACTTTGTTAAGCCGCATCGGGGCGACGTTTTTGTTTTCCGGACAAATCACATTCCAGGTATTCGCGAAGATCCCGAGGCAGGCTCGCCATTTTATATCAAGCGGCTGGCCGGATTGCCCGGCGATCGTTTAAGAATCGATCCGCCGTTTCTCTATGTGAATGGGAAGAAGGCTGAAGGTTACGGTTTTGTTCGGGTGATGTCAGCGAAAACACCTTATCGCGGCTATGCCCTGGGCCACGAATATCTGTCGCAACCGGATCGTACGTTTACCGTCCCACAGGATGGCTACTTCGCCTTGGGCGACAACAGCTACAACAGCTATGACAGCCGTTATTGGGGAGCAGTGCCCGAAGCAAATCTCGTTGGGCGTGGTTTGTTAGTTTATTGGCCGTTTGGTCGACACTGGGGACTGATTCGCTAAGACGGCTCTTAAAATACTGTGCGTGTTATCTGTTATCTCCTCTTACTGAAAGCGTGTTTCAGAAGAGTATGAGCAAGAGCAGGAGCAAGAGTAAGAAAAGCTTTTGCTAATATGTGGCGACACTTGCCCCGCCTGTATCCGCTACTTGGACTTTGCGGTGGCTACGCAATTGTCATGATCTTCAATCCAGTGCGGAATTCACTGGGGGACGGTTTTCGTTGTATTCGACGTTATAAACGCATCTGGATTACCTTTTCGCTCCTTGGGTTTGGCTATTTTCTTTTTCAATTTGTCACTTTCACTCCGATCCGACACTGGGCCGATGTTGATCTAAATCAGATCATCTCGTTGCCGCACTGGTACTGGCCGCGATTCGTTGACATATGGCGCGAGATACCGCTGCCGGCCCTGGAGGGAGTCGCAGGCATTTTCGATAACGCCACGACAACTTATCCGCTCTCTGTCGTGGCTGCCGTTTTCATGCTGGCGAACTGGCGTGGATTACACGGCGCATTGCTCCGAGCATTGTGGAAGCGTTATCGTTTCTGGGGTCATTTTACCTATTTGATTCTGTTGCTGAGCGCGCTGGCGTCGCTCGTGAAGCCAATTGTGTTCTGGCGACTGCCAGAGTGGAGTGGTTTGGTCTCGGCCGCGGGGCTTCTGCGAATCTCGGCCACTGTCGACGCGACCGCGTTCATTTTTGAATACCTCCTGGGAGTCTACATCCAAGTGTATCTCATTACAGTCTGTCTGGCGTGGATAAAGGGCGTGAGCTTCGAAGAAGGAGAACTCTTTCGCTTCGCCATGCGCCGTTTCAGTTATGTCTTGGAATGGGCTGGAATTGTCGTTGCGGTAAGCATGCTGATTGTCCGGTTGCCTCTGCTGCTTGCCTATTTCACGAACATTCCCGGCGTCCTCGATTATCTGCCAATTGCGAGAGTGCTGATGAGTGTTTTGATTATCGCCTTTTGCTCGGTCCAAATCTCTCTGGCTCTCCATAACGAGACGCTCATCGAAGCAATGCAGGCTCACGGCCTGTTTATCCGCAAAAACGCCGCTCCACTTGGGTGGTTTTTAGTTATCTGCGGCATCCATTTTTTTGGTATTATGGTTTGTGATGCCATGGTACGCAGCGCAATTGCTGATCGATTAGGCGCACTGTTCCTTTGGAAATTGAGTTTCGCTTTTCTTCGGGGAGTAATCACCGGCTGGCTCTTAGCTTCATGGGTCTGCTTATTTCGCCAGGGCGAAAGCGGGCGTATTAGCGAGGAGAAATGGATTCAGTATTAGGAAATTAGCCTTCAGAAGGGCAACCGTGAACGCGGCGACGATTACGCGGCAGAGCAAATCGAATCTCGCCCTCGCGTTCGTTTCGTTAGGGCGCGAGCGGAAACGCGACATCACCGTTTTCTACGCATTCTGCCGCGTCATCGACGATATCGCAGATTCCTCACAGCTCAGCGTAGTGGAGAAGCGAGTGCGTTTGGCGAAATGGCGCCAGATACTTCACGCCGCAGCGCAGGACGAACCGGTTCTTGCTCGCGACGTGAGACAGTTGATTGCCAAATACTCGTTGCCGCTCGACATGCTGGAGGAGATTATCGCCGGCGTAGAAATGGATTTGAGCACGCTGCGCTATCCCACCTTTGAAGCGCTCCGGGTTTATTGCTATCGTGTCGCCAGTGCCGTCGGCTTGGTAAGCATAGAGATTTTTGGCTATCGCAATCCACGCTGCAAACAATATGCGATAGAGCTGGGGCTGGCTTTGCAAACCACCAATATCATCCGTGACGTCGGAAAAGATTTGCAGAATGGCCGCATCTATCTGCCGCAGGAAGATCTGGCGCGATTCCATTACTCTGAGACCGAGCTAATACAGCGGCATTACAACGAGCGCTTTGTTCAACTGATGGAGTTCCAGACGCAGCGGGCGCGTCAGTTTTTCGCTAATGCAGCAGCGGCTTTACCTGCCGAAGACCGCAAGGCGATGGCGCCGGCAGAGATTATGGCGTCGGTTTATCGCGGGTTGCTCCGCCGAATTGAGCTGGACAAGTTTCGGGTCTTTGAAAAAGATTACCAACTAAGCAGAATGGAGAAGGCAGGTCGGATCGCCGCGCAACTTTTCAAATCCTTTTTGAATGCACCGCGGCGGGCGGCCGTCTGACTCTCCAATTGCGAAACCTAACTGACGAATATGAAAGTAAATTCTCTGAAAATTCTCTCAGCAGTTGTAACTGTGCTCTTTGTGCTGGACATGACTCTGTACGCACAGGGGGGAAGGGAAGCGCTTGATTCCCGCACGACCCACCCCGTCATGACAGCGACAGCGATCACTAAAGCAGATGCTGACAAAAAATACCCGGCAAAGGGAGGCCATTATCCCCCTGGGAACCGCAACCCGCATGATCCTTCGGGAGTCGTAACGAGTCCATATCCCCCATATCAACAATATGACTGCTCGAAGGTTTCACATGGCGGGCTGGTCTTGGACGTACGCGCGAAGAAAGTATTTGTATATCCCTAGGACCAGTTCGGCCAGACAAGCGTTGTCTTGAGAGTCTCCCTCGCAACACGCGGCGGGCTGCGGAGTTTAATTGCGCAAACGCTATTGCGCTATGGGAATGAAGATTCTTACAGGTACCTCGGCCATCGGTCTGGTTTGTCTCGCTCTCGCCTCATGTGACGCTCCGGTTGGTCAAGGCGCAGCATGGGGCGCTGCGACTGGGGCGATCATCGGCGGCGCGGCGACGGGTCATGTTCGGGCGGCATCAATTGGCGCAGCCGCAGGAGCGGCTGCCGGCGCATTGACCGGTGCGATTATTCAGGAGAATCAAGCTGCGCGCTATGGTCCGCCGCCGCCCGGTGGTTTTCCATACGCGCGCTGGGCCGGGACGCCCGGTTTCTATTACAGTCCTTATACGGAACGTGTCTATGACCTTCGAGGAGTTCCACCCGGTGGGCTTACGCGTGACGTCGATACCGGCCGGCTTTTCCGCAAACCGTAACCGACTGCCAAAGATCGGGGTCAGCGCGTTTGCGCTTGGAGTGCATTCACCAGCGCTCGCGCTTCATCAGTCATCTTCAACAATTCCGGCCACGGGCGGTGATAATTTTCGCCGGGCAATTTGCGCGTCGCATCAAACCCCATATGTGAGCCGATGTTTTGTTCGCTCGGGGCGTGGTCGAGCGAATCGCTGGGATTCTTGATGATGGTTGTGTCTCTTGCAGGATCCGTGTTCGCGCACAATCGGAAGAGCACTTCGCTTGTGTTGTGCACATCGCAATCTTCGTCCACGGCCACGATGTATTTGCTGAACATCATTTGTCCCATTCCCCACAGTCCGTGCATTACTTTGAACGCTTGGTAAGGATACTGCTTCCGAATGCTGACGAAGACCAGATTGTGAAAGACCCCCTCGGGGGGCAGCGTCATATCCACAATTTCGGGAAAATTCATTTTGAAGACCGGCAGCAAAATGCGCACGCACGCGTCTCCGATGTAGTAGTCCTCCATCGGCGGGATACCGACGATTGTTGTTGGGTAAACGGCGTCACGCCTGTGCGTGATCGCGGTCACGTGGAACACCGGGTAATCCTCAATCGCAGTGTAATAACCGGTGTGATCGCCGAACGGCCCCTCCGGGCGCAGCTCGCCAGGCTGGACATATCCTTCCAAGACAAAGTCAACGTCAGATGGGACGTCGACGTCAATCGTCTTGCAGCGGACAAGCTCGATTGATTTTCGTCGCAGAAAACCAGCGAACAGAAGCTCGTCCAACCCGTCCGGCAGCGGTGCAGTTGCCGCGAAGGTATATACCGGGTCGCCACCCAATGTGACCGCGACCGGCATGCGCTCCCCACGCTCGTAATATCGCTTGCCGTGTCGCGCGCCGACCTTGTGAAGCTGCCAATGCATTCCGCTCGTATATCTGTCGTACACTTGCATTCGGTAGATGCCGACGTTACGGGCCCCGCTCTCCGGATCGCGCGTGTGCACATTTGCCAGAGTGATGAAACGTCCGCCGTCTTTGGGCCAGCATTTGAGGATCGGCAGATCGTCCAGGGAAAAGTTGTCGCCATTCTCAATGCGATGCACGATTTCATGGCATGGCGCATTGCGCACGGATTTTGGGCGCGCGTGGAGCAGATGAATTCCCTGTTTGAGCAAATTCCAGCCTTCGCGAAGATCGGTAGGCGGTCGTGCTTTTAAAATTAGTTGAATTTCCCGGGCGACATCTTCGATGTCCGGAACCTGAAGCGCCAGTGCCATTCGGCGGTGCGATCCCATCGTGTTGATTGCAACGGGAAAATCTGATTTTTTTGCATCGCTGAAAGGCTGTTCGAACAGAAGAGCCTTTCCACCACCAGGCGATTTCATTTCACGATCAGCCCATTCTGCCATGAGCAGATCGGTATCGACCGGAATGGCGACGCGTTTCAGCTCGCCCGCTTTTTCAAGAGCGTCGAGGAAACTGCGGAATGAACCGTAAGCCATTGCGAAGACGTACCGCTAAATTCATTCGTTTGGCCACGGAATGCGAACGAAATTGTTTACGCGCTTATAGCGGCGGCGGCGCCGGTAAATGGCGGAAGTAAACAACTCGGCCGTGGGCGAAAGTGACTCCTTTGGACGGGTAGGGGAACTTGGGCGGGATGTATGACCAGTCGAATGGTCCGTAATAATATGGCCCACCGTAGCTAGGAGGGGTTTCGTAACGCAGATAGACCCACGTCTCGGTGGGACGACCACGCCCGTAACCTGGGATTTTTTGCTCTGGTGTACCCCAGGCCAGCCACACCGCGTCCATGGTCATACCCAGGCGAATCTGTCCCTGGCTCACCAGCGCTTGGTCCTGCGAAGAGAGACCTTGGTAAATGTCAGGGTGTTGCGAGATCCGCGTCCCGGGCGTTCCACAACTGGCGAAAAGTAACGCAGCGGCTGCTATTCCGAATATCAGGGCGACACGTTTCGGTTCGCTCGCTTTTTCAAGAACGTTGATGAAATTTCGAAAACACCGGTGAGCCATTGATTAGAGGTGTGTCGCTAACGTGGTTCGTTTGGTGACAGAACGCGAACGAAATTGTTGATCGGCATCATGACCCCACCAAGTATTGAAACGACACAACCCTGCCGTTGGAGAAAGTAACCACCTTATTCGGATAGGGAATGCTCGGCGGGATCAGTGAATAATAGAAGGGATCGTAGAAGGGATCGCCAAAAAAGCCAAAGCCGGGACCATAAGGCCCATAGAAAGGATAGTAGTAAGGATAAGTTGCGTAATACACGTAAACCCACGTCTCAGTGGAACGGCCACGCATGTTGCCTATAACCTTGGAATCGGGCGAACCCCAAGCCAGCCAGACTGCGTTTCGAGACATGCCGTATCGAATGTGCCCCTGATTTACCAGCGCCTGGTCCCGCGAAGAAAGGTTTCCATAAATTTCTGGATGTTCGGAAATGCGACTCTCGATGGTCGAACAACTGGTGAGAACCAATGCGCCTGCTGCAATCCCAAACCTGAGCGCCCCCGAAAAGGATTGACGCTTCATGCGACCGATCATACGCGCCTGCCCGCTTCTCAGTCAATTACGCGGTTTCTTGATTCAATACGACCCGCCGGTAACGTTCGGCTGGATGCAAGATCGCTACGGCCATCGCATTTCCTATCTGCGCGTCTCGATAACGGATCGTTGCAATGAGCGTTGCACTTATTGCATGCCACAGGAATTACAGGAATGGCTGCCGCGCGAGGAAATTCTGACTTTTGAAGAAACGCTGCGCCTTATTCGCATCGCGGCTGACTTGGGCGTTTCGAAAGTGCGCATTACCGGTGGCGAGCCACTGACGCGCCGTGACGTTGTCGATTTCATCAGGCGAATCCCTGGAATCCCAGGTATTAAAAGCATCGGTCTATCTACGAACGGGACATTGCTTGCGCGTGAAATCGCTCCCGAAAAACTAATGGCTAGGGCTTTACGCGCAGCCGGTGTCGGATCGGTTAATGTTTCACTCGATACGTTAAATCGGGAGGTCTATTCGCAGATTACCGGCCGCGATTTCCATGAGCAGGTTCTCCGTGGAATCAACGCGGCTATCGCTGCAGGCTTCGAACAGATCAAACTCAACACCGTCCTGATGCGCGGCCGAAATGAGGACCAGCTGATTCCATTGATAGAATTCGCAGCACAGCGCGATTTGATTCTTCGTTTCATCGAGATGATGCCTGTGAGCACAACCGAGGTGCTCGACGATAACAACTTCATGCCGGTTCGTGAGGCGAAGAGGATAATCGAATCGCGTTATGGATCTTTGATTCCTGAAGCTGAATTTAGGACAAACGGCCCGGCCACTTATTACTTAATCCCGACGCGTCAGCAGCGAATTGGCTTTATCGGAGCAATGACCAACCTCCATTTCTGTGAGAACTGCAACAAGCTTCGTCTCACATGCGACGGCAAATTGCGTCCCTGCCTCGGCAGCTATTTGGAGTTCGATATCATGAAACCGCTGCGCGCCGGAGCTAGCGACGCCGAGCTAAAACAATTCTTTTTGGATGTTGTCGATCGAAAGCCGGAGCAGCACGATTTTAGGAATAACTATCAGCCAAATCGAAGGATGATCGCAATCGGCGGCTAACCAATGCAGCGACTCACTCACATCAGTGGTGATGGCCGGGCGCAGATGGTCAACGTATCGGCGAAGCCAATGAGTAATCGAAGAGCAGTTGCCAGTGGAAAGATTCGGCTTAAGCGAACGACGCTAAAGCTGATTGCGAAGGACCAAATTGCCAAGGGGAATGTCTTCGCGACCGCACGGATCGCCGGTATTCAGGCTGCAAAACAGACAGAGCATTTAATTCCGCTCTGCCACACGCTGCCCCTCGGGGAAGTTAAAATCGACATTGTTACGTCGGACGAAGGAGCAGAGGTAACGTGTGCTGCACGGACGGTTGCACAGACGGGCGTTGAGATGGAGGCGCTAGTCGGCGTCTCGATTGCGTTGCTGACGATTTACGATATGTGCAAAGCGGTAGACAAAGAAATGCAAATTTCAGATGTGCGTTTGATCGAGAAGACGAAACAGTCTGTAGCGGCGGTCTATGACCGCCGAAGCGAACATCGGCGGCGCTCATAGAGACGCCGTTACAACGGGATGCAGATACAAGTTGGAATCATCACAATCTCGGATCGCGCCAGCGCAGGCGACTATCAGGATCTTGGCGGACCTGCGCTGAAAGAAGCGGCGCAAAAGGCAGGCTGGCAGGTTCTATCGGAAGCGATTGTTCCTGACGACGCGGAACGCATTCAGCAGGCGATTCGGTCATTTTCGCAGCAAGGCTGTGGTTTGATTCTGGCAACTGGCGGCACAGGCGTCGGACAGCGGGACGTTACGCCCGAGGCGATTCGCGCAATCATGCGCGTCGAGCTGCCTGGCTTCGGAGAGGTGATGCGGGCGGAATCCATGAAGATCACTCCCAATTCAATTCTCTCGCGCAGCCTGGCAGCGGTCGTCGACCTTTCTCTCGTCATCGCGCTTCCGGGAAAGCCGAGCGGCGCTGTCGAGTGTCTCGGATTTGTTAAGGGAGCAATCCCACACGGCGTCGCCCTTGCGCAGCGAGTGCCTACTTCGTGCTGATGCAGGAAGTGGAACTTGACGGCTTTAAGCCGTCAAGTTTGCTGTAGTTTGGAACTTCAATCGGGCCAAATCAGCAGCCGCATCAGTTGCCTGCCGTAATCTGTGAGATGCGCATTTGCGCCGTGGCCGGAAATCATGTCCCGGGTCAGATAAGAGTAATTTACGGATCGATTTTTGACATAACTCAGCTCGGGTTGCGTCACGCTTTTATCGCTCGGTTCTATTCTTAGCGGCACACCGGATTGTGCGAATGAGATTTCCCAGGAAGATTTTTCGTTTCGACTCTCCGTAGTGAGCATCCACGGATAAGACTTTGGCAACTCGAAATGTCGGGATTTGGGAAGCGTCACTTTGTAGAATGTTTCTTCTCGACTGAGGAATTCGGGAATTGTCAGCGAGGGATTTTTGTGTAGTGCAAGATACAACCGAGCGACATCGAGCCCGACTAGGTTCATCCCGTTGTAAACGCCGTTATGATTGGGATCATTTCTAAAGAATGTGTTGTACCAGGCCTCGAATTGATCACTAAGCATCAGGTTCAGTTCCAAATGGAGATGGGCGCGTTCCCGGTTTAGTCCTGTTCCGGTGTAGCCCATTACGGCGATGCGCTCGCCGCGTTTCACCGCATCCCCCGGCTGCACCGCGATCGAACTCAGATGTCCATATAAGCTATAGTAATTTGAGCCGCTCCAGCGGTGTTCAATGACGATGTATTTTCCGTAGTTCGAGTAGCCGGGCACGGGGTTAACGTGCACCACCTTCCCACCGGCGATGGCGCGTACTTCATCGAGCGGCTCTCCGTGAGCGTCACGGTGCAAAGGGCGAATATCGATCCCTTCATGAAAACGGGTGTAGACAACGCCACCCGCTGTGTCCGTAGGATCGCGCACAAAACCGTACCGGCCACCTTCCCAAGGCGTGGATTTCACGTCCTTGTAGTTGCGTTCGATGTACTGGTAAAATGCCGCGCCGCCGCCTGAAAACAGGGCATCGTTGTCGGTAGGCAAGACGAGATCGACAACATCGTGCGTTTCGCTGATGAGCGAAACAGCGGACGCTAGCAACACTGCGATTACCGCCGCGAAACGAATGACGAGTGACGAATGACGGAATGACAAACTAATGACGAATGATAAATTCTGCTGCGCAAAGTAGTTCGTCATTTGGGTTTCGTCATTCCTTCGTCATTGGGCATTGGACATTCGTCATTTTGCAACCGGCATCATCGCTTTTTCTTTTTCCCTATCATGCGCCAGTCTTTTTTCATCAATTCGATATCCGCCGAAGTTAGCCCGGAAGGAATGTAGATTTTTCCGTCGGAAACGCGCTTGTCGATTTCGAGTTCGGTGATTTGTCGGCCGTTAATGAACACGAAAAGCAAGCTGCTGCGGCGCTCAACGCTTAAAGTATCGAGCACGACCCGCCCATGCTCGTCGAGTTGAAGCAGTGCACCATACGTTCCATTTGCAGCCGGATACGGAGAAAACGCCATGACATCGCGTTCTGAAATCCACGGCATTTTTTCCATTGCCACAGTTTTTCCGGAGACTTGCGTGCGAACGGACGTCGCGAATACCTCCGTGTCGCGAGGGTTTGCTTGTGCATGCAATCGGAACGTGCAATGTCGTTGTTTCGCCACGCCTTCGGACGCGGCGAAAACCAGGCAAAACGCGAATGCACAGAGAGTTTTCATGCGGATTGGATAAATGGTTTGACAGGGTTTTTGCAACCTCGAAAGCTTTCGGGTCTGTTTTAATCCGCCCATGAAGCGACGAGCAATTTTGCAGATTCTGATATTTTGCGTTCTCGGGAGCCTGTTTGCTCAGGACGCTTTGCCGACGTCCACGCCCGCACGTAGGCGCGGTTGGCTAGGTCGCCTCCTCCATCCATTTTCTCCCGACGCAGTTCCCCAATACAAGGATACCAGACTTCGCGGGCTTACGGTCGACCTGCAAATCACACCGCAGAGCATCAAGCTGTCTGAAGTGCGCCAGCTTGGGATAAAATTGACGCTGGCAAACGTATCCAAGCGCCCTGTGACGCTCGATTTTCCGACAAACCAACGGATTGAAATTTATCTAATGAATTCCGAAGGCAACATCCTCACAAAGTGGTCCGACAACCACGCGATCACAGAGAAACCCGCCACGATCTTGATTAATCCGCAGGAGCGGATCGAGTACAACGAATCAATCGCAACGCGCGACCTGACGCCAAACAGGGTCTTTATCGCCGAGGTCTTTTTCCCTCAGTATCCGGAGTTGCGTGTCCGGCAAAAGTTCCTGGCTGTGCCGTGAGCGGGTTGATCGTGGATAGCTGATAGTTGATAGAGTCGAACGTGGCGGTCAATCAACTCTCAACCAAAGACTATCAACTCTTCTCCGACTACCACACTCATCCACAGGGACATCGTGTGCAGCCATACACGCCGACGTTGCTCCAGCCCTGGGCGGATTCTGCGCGTAAGATCGGTTTAACCGACATCGCTTTTACCGATCACGATCGTTATCACGCCGGAATTGACTTCGATGAGCTCGATCATTTGCGCGAGAAAAATCCCGATCTGAGAATCCGTGCTGGCATTGAGCTGGATAATGATCCCATTCACTCGGCGGCCGGTCGGAAGTGGATTGAGAAGCATTGGGACAAACTCGATTTCGTCCTGGGCTCAGTGCACTTCCTCGATCGCGACGATCAAATGTTCGACAGCGTGCCAGATGGCGCGGCGCAATTCGAAGGCCGTGACATCGATGCGATTTACGCCGATTATTTTCGCCGTGTTCGCGAAATGGCGGCAACAGGATTAGTCGACTGCCTTGCTCATCTCGATCTTATCAAGATTCATGGTCATCGACCCGCTTCGGAAATCGGAGCGATCGTCAACGAAACGCTGGACTTTGTTGGCGCGCGCAATCTCGCAATCGAGCTTTCCACTGCCGGATGGCGCAAACCGGTGAACGAACTCTATCCAACGGATCGGATTATCGAGCTGGCAATAGAGAAGGAGATCCCTTTTACGATTGCCTCCGACGCGCACTCGCATGCGCAGTTGGGTGAGAATTATCCAAGGCTTGCGCAAAAGTTGGCCACCTTTGAGATTCGCCAAATTTGCGTTTTCGAAAACCATCAACGCGTTGCGCGGACTGTTTGCGCCAAACCACTGCTATAACTGAAGATCGAGCTGCGTCCGTTTCTGCGTTGAGGCGGCTTGTTCTGTTCCCGAAGGCAGCATCACCTCATACCCCAAACGTTGAGCGAGGCGCTGGCAGGTTTCAGGAGCAAACCCTTCGAAGTGATTGCTGACGAATGCCCAGACATTGCGCGCTTCAGAAAGATGCCGCTCAATCTTGAGCGACCAGCTCTCAAGTGCAGCTTCCCGTTTCCATAGCAATTTCTTGTAATGGTGGACGTGCCCGCCGTCGACATCGTATTTGGTTGTGTAATCGCCAAGCAGACGCAGATACAAAAAGTCAGAAGTGCGCGGCAGAAATTCGAAAGGTGCAAGATTTCGTTCGTTAAGTGGCGTGGTGTCCGCCCACACCCAGCAAATGCGATGCTTTTCCAAAAGCCGGATGAACTGTGGCCGATGCCATCCGGCATGACGAAATTCAACGGCGAAGCGGAAATCCTTTGGCAGTTGGCTGAGAAAAGTGCGCAACGCCAGCTTACCATCCTTTGGCGCGAAGGAAGGCGGAAGCTGGATCAGGATAACGCCCAGTTTTGCTCCCAGCGGTTCGATGGCGCGGAGAAACGAATTTACCTCGGCGGTGCAATCGCGCAGCCGGGAAGTGTGTGTGATCTGACGGGGAAGTTTACACGTGAAACAGAAGTCGGTGGGGGTCATCTGGATCCAACGTCGAACGCTATTTTCCGGCGGAACAGCATGAAAGGTCGAATCCACTTCAACTGCTGTAAAATAGTTGGCATAGAATTCCAGCCAGTGAGCCTCTGGCAAATCCGTCGGATAGAAAACCCCACGCCAGTCTTCAAAGCTCCAAGCGCACGAGCCGATGCGTAACTTCTGCTGATCGGTTACATTCAAAACGAGATTGCAACGTTAGCCAGTCTTCCGTCCTTGGAAAAGGCTTCACTTTTGGAAATATGGTGAACATCCCACGGGGCACCCTTGCGACCTCGGAAACTTGACTGAGCGCATAAGTCAACTACCCTGCCACACCCATGCATTTCGCTATTCGTGTGCTTGTAGTTTTCGCGCTTGTTGCATTGCTTTTGCCCGAATCCGGCAAGGCGTCTGTCGTCTTTAAGCCGGGTAAAAAACCGGAGTACGTAGGCCCGGACGGCGTAGAAGAAGAACTTAGCGGCGATGCTGTGGACCTGTTTCAGATTGGCCAGGCTGCCGAGAAAGAAGGCAATTATAAACGCGCGATCAGAGCTTACAAGAGTCTCGTCAAACGCCATCCCAAAGACAAGGTTGCCCCGGAAGCGCTTTATCGTGCGGCTCGATTACAGGAACAAGAGCACAGCTACTTCGCCGCGGCGGATTCATTTTCGCGGTTAGTAGAAAAATATCCCGGCAGTCCGCATTTTGAGGAAGCAATCGAGGCGCAGTTCCGGATCGGCGAAATCTATCTTAACGGGAAGAAGTTGAGGTTCCTTGGCATTCCGATTGCCTCAGCATTGGATCGTGCTGTAACTGTTTTTGCCAATGTGGTCCGAACCGCACCCTACGGAAAATATACTGCGCGGGCGCAGTTTGATATTGGTCTTGCTCGGGAGAAGCAAGGCGCCAATGATGCGGCCATTCAAGCGTACCAGGCCGTCGTAGACAAGTTTCCTAACGAGCCTGTCGCCGTGGACGCGCAATATCAAATCGGCTACATCTGGTTTAATGCCGCACAGCTAGGCACAAAGGACGCGGCCGCAGCAGCGAACGCCAAGACTGCGTTTGAAGATTTCCTCTTCCATTATCCCAAGAGTGAGAAAGCAGCCCAGGCGCGCGCTAATCTCGAAATTCTCGAGCATAAGCAAACGACCAATTCATACAAGGTCGCAAAATTTTACGACAAACAGAAATATTATCGTGCTGCGGTTATCTACTACAACGAAGTGATTCGCCAGCAGCCAGGTTCTCAGGAAAGCAACGAGGCGAAAAAACGGATTGACCAGCTGCGCGCAAAATTTGGGGATGCAGCGCTTCAGCCGGCACTACCTGTGGGACAGGCCAGCAAGAAAAAGAGTGATACGCATGGCGCGCGAACTGCGGAAAGCGGGTCGGTGAGACCAGGTCCGGCAAACAACGAAGCCCCATTGCCGGCGTCGGAAAGCGACAGTTCGCTGCCGCCACCAGCTTCGCTTGCTCCCGATACCACCACTGCGCCAGATGCCATACTCGCTCCGCCGGGCACAAGCACCACCTCCGATACGTTGCCGACTTCCGAGCCATCGGCCTCTCCCGGAGCGTCCGCTTCACCGGCGCCTTGAAAGCCTTATTTGCCACCCTATTCTGCTTCGCCCTCGCTGGTTGCCTCGGCTATCACGTCGGCCCCGTAAAGCCATATTATCTGCGCGACGTTCACACCATCGCAGTACCGACTTTTAAGAATCGCACCCTTGTTCCTCGGATCGAAGTATTGGTTACCGATACGGTGATCAAGCAGTTACAACAGGATGGGACGTTCCAGATTACCAATGGGGATAAAGCGGACGCTACCCTGTCAGGTGAAATCGCGCGCATCACCCGAGCGCCGGCGCGCTCAGTGCGTGGCAACGTCCTGGCTACGACCGAGTTTAGCCTCGCACTGGTGGTAAAGTACTCGCTCACTGGACGGGAGGGCAACCAACTGGTGCCGCCGAATGATGTGCTCGGACAGACCACCTTCTTTGTGAGCAGCGACGTAACTAGTGATGAGCGTCAGGCTTTGCCTCTTGCCACTGAAGACCTCGCCACCCGACTAGTTACCCAAATCAGCGAGGGTTGGTGATGAGTAATGAAAGGTGAAGAAAAGCTTTGGACGATCCTCAACGACAAACTCGATACTCTGCGCGCCACAAACCAATTGCCCCAGGCGATTCGCGTTGCCGAAACAGCGCTTGAAATCGCCAAGCGCGCCTTCCGCGGCACAGACCTTCCGCTGGCGACCAGCTTCGAGAAGCTAGGACAGCTTCTCGATCAAAAGGGTGATCGCGCGGCGGCCAAAGGATATTTACTCAAAGCGCATGCAATTCTGGAAAAGGTAAACCCGCCAGACCAGCGTGCCATCTACCGCTCCGCGAGACGGCTTGCATTTCTATGCGATAGTCTCGGCCAGTCTGAAGAGGCCATTAATTTCTATCAGAAAGCAATCGCCGCGGGTACCGAAATCGAAGACATTCATTATTCGGATCTCGGCACCATGTTAAACAATGTTGCCCTGATTTTGCGTAAGTCGGGGCGACAAAAAGCAGCTGAACCGTGCTACCTACGCGCATTGCAGATTTACGAGAAACAGCTCGGCCTGGACCATCCCGATGTGGCGTCGGTGCTGAATAACCTCGCCGTGTTTTACACGAATGAGCGCCGTTTTACTGAGGCTGAGAAAATACATGTTCGTGCGCTTGCTATTCGCGAGAACTTAGACCCGCCTCCGCTCGCCGACATTGCACAATCAAAATGTAACCTGGCGGTTGTCTATCATTCGCGCGGCGATTACGCCAAGGCGGCAGAGCTTTATCAGGCTTCTCTCAAGATTTGGGAGCAAGTGAAGGATAAACCTTTGAAGGATTATGAGATTGTTGTGTCCAATTATGCCGATCTTTTGCGCTCGCTTGGCCAGGTACGTAAAGCGCACCAGTTGGAAGTTCGCGCCCGGAAGAAACGTTCGGGCTAACTTCCGAGTTTCCTTCCGTTGTATTGTGGCTGGTTTGACCTTGCAGGCAGCCGGCACGCGCGCATTGTAAGAGCCACTGGTTTTTGCTCGCGTGGCGGAATTGGCAGACGCGTACGGCTCAGGACCGTATGGGGAAACCCGTGGAGGTTCGAGTCCTCTCGCGAGCAGTGCTTGGGTGTCCCTGGCGACTCACTTTGGAAGGGAAAACTATCGACAAGCGGCCGATTTCGGTACTGATCGATTATTTGCGTCCCGCAGCTCTCCGTCGCGCCGCCCAGCGAGCCTTCATCAACTGCGAGAGCCTTCTTCGGCCAGCAGGTGTGAGACCACCTTTCTTCGCTGATGGTGCTGCTTTTGTTCCTCCGGCCTTTCTTCTTGCTGCCCAGCGGGCCTTCATTAACTCAGACAGCTTTCTCCGGCCAGCGGCCGTAAGCGCGCCTTTTTTCTTCGTAGCAGCAGGTTTCGCTCCGCCCTTTAATCTTGCCCAGCGAGCCCTGGCCGCGGCTGAAAGCTTGGCTCGCGTTGAAGGTGAAAAGTAACGCCCTGCCTGTGTGGGGGCTGCCGCGGGTCTGGCAGGTGCACCGCCCAGAATTGAGGAAAGACGTCTTTCCAGATTATCGATTTGCCGGCGTATTGAAACCGCTTCTTCTAAAGCTTTAACAGATATATCCATGCTTGTGACATAGCCGGGTTTGCGGTATTCGCAATCCTTTTTTATAACAAACTTCATGCCTAACATTTGTGACAGGTGTCTTTCATCCATTAGTTACATCCATGTGGTAAACAAGAAGTGAGTTATCGTAAAATTGCGAGCTAGCGTTTACCCACTTCAAATGGCAAAATACAGTACCGCAGTAGAGCCCGCACGAGTTCGGCAAATGTTTGGTGCCATTGCCAGACGGTATGATCTGGCCAATCACGCACTTAGCTGCGGAATCGATGTTTATTGGCGAAAGCGTGCTGCCGACATAGTCGTCACCTGGCGTCCCGACAAGATTGTCGATCTGGCTACTGGCACAGGAGATTTGGCGCTTGCGTTGCAGAAGAGGCTCCCGGATGCGCAAGTCACAGGCATAGATTTCCTGCCTGAAATGCTGGAGCTGGCGCAGAGAAAAGGGGTGCGCAAAACAGTCCTTGCTGATGCCATGAAGCTGCCATTCCCTGATGCGTCATTTGATTGCGTTACCATCGCGTTCGGCTTGCGTAACATGGAGCATTGGGGAAGGGCGCTAACTGAGATGTCGCGGGTGCTTCGGCGAGACGGCCATTTGTTAGTGCTTGAGTTCTCACTGCCAACAAGATCGATTGTACGTATCATCTATCGTTTCTATTTGCATCGCTGCCTGCCATTGCTGGGCTCTCTTTTGACTAGAAAAAAAAGCGCCTACGACTATCTCGGAAATTCGATCGAAGAATTTCCCAGTGGCCGTGGAATGATCAATTTAATCGAAGCGAGCGGCTTTCGGCACGCGACTCTTCAGCCATTGAGCTACGGCATCGCGACGATTTACACCGCACAGAAATGACCATCCGTGTCATCCTGAGCGGACTGAATCGAAGGCGAAGGATCTCGGGTTGGACCCTTAAAGGTCACGCTACCCGGGATTTTCGACTTCGCTCGAAATGACCAGAGTGGATCAAGGCGTAACGCTGGGCGTCAGACTTGGCGCTGGCGATGGTTGAGCCACAAGCGGCAACCTCAAGTTATTCAAATCCGAATTGCTAATCACAAACGTGCCTTCGCGTCCGTCTACATGCGCGCACCATGTTCCGTTACTGGCCGGAGCGCCAATGATCAGCTTATGTGATGCCTTATTGTCAGGCGAAGTTGTGAATGCAAGAGTGAGCTGCGGCTTTTCGAAGCCATCTTGAGGCTTCGTTGGTCCGAGCCAACGCAGTGCATGCAAGCTCGACAACGTGTTAAGTAGCGACTGCACATTTGTTTTATCGATCTCACCATTCCCTTTCAGCCAATGCCACTGGTTATTGTCGCCGCGTTCCAGCGACAGCTCTTTGTCTGTCGTTATGCCCAGATGATGAATTTCGTCAGGTTTAAACTTAAAGATCGATAACTCCTGCCATTGCAAAGGATCGGTTGAGATCTGGTCGAGCAAACTACGACGGACTGCGACGACAAACGGTTCATCTGTGAGTCGCGCATAAATATTCTCTCCGTCTTCTTTTCCAAAGGCGAGTGTAGCAAACGGCTGCTCACCCGCCTTGGTCTCGGCGGTGTTCTCCGATGCGAACGAGCTGAACGTCAATTGCAGATGCGGCTTGTCCAAGCCGTATTTTGGCAGATTCGAAGCGACGTCTTCCACGAACTTTGTCACCCGCTGATTTTGCAAGGTGTCAATTAACCGGCGCACAGCGCCCGAATCTGCGGACGCATTATTTCGGCTCGCGATGATCCAATTTCCATCCTTGCGCACAAGAACAGTCTTACCTTTACCTGGAACATCGATTGTGATCCGATCGAGAACATTTGTGTCGATTCGCACCAAATGATAGTCGCGTAACTCGGCTGGCTTGGTGTTCAGGACCTCTTCAATCTTTTTGGGCAATGTATAAACAGCCCCACGAGGAGCAAACCGGACATATACCTGGTCCTTTTCCTTCTCAGGCCCGCCGCCGATTTGTAACATTTGCCCTTTGTCTTCCTGACCAAAGACTTTGATCGAGTCAGCGATCTCAACCTTTTGGTCTTTTTTTCCTCCCTGGCTAAATAACGTGATCGACCCGCGTGGCTCTGCCAGCCCATAAGGGCGCAGGTCGCCGTGATCGTCAGCCACGAATTGTTGAATGCGCGCTGTTGTGACTTGCGCAATCAGATCGCCGACCTTCTCGTCGTCTGCCCGCGCACGCAGTGGTTTCACGATGTCCCAATGATCGCCCTTCTTCTCCAACTCCATCTCACCGGCAGGCGTCTTTAACGCGATGCGGCGCACCTGCGCAGTGGTTAGATCAGTTAATTTCTTGTCGCGGAACTCCTCCGCTTTCTTGTCGATGTCCTTCTTGACCGATTGCTTGGCGAGAAAAGTGTCCTTGGAATTTTCAAAGCGGACATACATCCTGCCTTCCAACGCAGCGTCTTTTCCGAATAGGATTTCAGGTGGTCTGTCGGAGCCGATCAATTTTAGCTTAAGCTTTGGCCGGTTCAGGCCGTATTCATTCAGCTTGGTCTTATCGGCGTCGATATCTTTCGCCGGAATGGTTCCCTCTTTCTGCCAGGTCTCCAAATCCGACAACAAGTTCTCGACCAAGGCACCATCTGCTTGGTCTTTGAATGGCGTTTCGAGCCGCCATTTGTTGTCGCGGCGCCGTATTTCTATTTTTTCATCGCCATTTTGAATGATCAGCCCGTCAATCTTGTTGCGATCGAAATTCACCACTTTTTGCGCCTGCCTTTTCGCTTCC
Organism: Verrucomicrobiota bacterium; assembly: GCA_046732875.1. Classification (GTDB taxonomy): domain Bacteria; phylum Verrucomicrobiota; class Verrucomicrobiia; order Chthoniobacterales; family UBA10450; genus Udaeobacter. Next base: position 77,970 of record JBKPOB010000038.1, read on the forward strand.
TCCGTGCTCGGCTGTTTCATCTCAAAGAATCTGAGGTAGGCGAAAACGCCGAGCACAACGACAGCGAGGATAAGAGTCGTTCTCCAATTCATGATTCGATTCTTGTCATTCTGATCCCGCAGTCGCAGGAGAAGAATCTCGGATCATTCTTTGCGGCGCAGCCGAACAATAACCAGAGATGTTGCGCGAAGCTTGTCCTGAGTGAAATCGAAGGGCTCAACATGACAGCAAAGGCTTACACGCGCCGTTGCCACCAAACCACCGTTCCGATCACTGCCGGGATCAACGGCATGAAAACGAGAACGATCCAGCGCAGATGAGCCAACGCGTCTCCATTCAGACTGAAGGTCAGAGGCTTTGAAACTTTTGGTGCGATACCGATCAGCTGTTCGCGGCTCAGTAACCAGTTCACACTGCCAGAAATGAAATCGAGTCCCTGCTGATCCTGTGTAATTGCATTGTCTTGAACAAACGTCGCATTGCCAACGATTACCAGGCGCGATGAGTTCACCTGCACCCGCTCATCTGCGCTGCCACCTTTTTCAATGGCTGCGCCTATTGTTAGTGGCGTATTATTGTCCCGTTTGGCATCGGCTTGCAATTTTGCTTGATCGTCCGTGTTATAATCGGTTTCGGCAAAATAACCTTTTTCCGCTTGGATCAACGGCTCGAGCCGGATGTTGGCAGCACGGACGCGGTCAGGCTCAAGCGTGAGCGAAGAAGTGCCGCCCAAAAAGAGCGCCCGCACATCAGCTAGTCGTTTTGTGATCGGGCTGCCACCGAGGAAGCGCGCTTGCACATCTCTTGTGAGTGCGAGCTCCTGGATCCCAGTCCGCAAAAAGACCATGAGTCTGTCGTCATTCGCCTTGACGCCCAGTTCGTTGACAAACGCATCTAACTTCGGCGTCTTCGCCGCTGGATCGAGAAGAAGCAAAATCCGTCCTTGTTTATCCCAGAAGTTTCGCAGCACTTTCATTTCGCGGTCTGAAAAATCGTATTGCGGCCCTATGATCATGACGGTTTTTACGTCCTCGGGAATCGCATCCAGATCGAGAAGGTTTAGCTCTTTGAACTGAATATTTTCGTTTTCGATGAAGGTCTTCAGGACGGAGATGGCACTACCTTCTGTGAGTGATGGTTCCTTGTGGCCGAGGACGTAGCCAAGAGTCTTCTTTTTTCCCTCAACAAGATCAATCATAGCGCTGGTAATGGCTTGTTCGCCTTTGAATGCGGCTACGCGAGGGCCTTCACCGAATGCCATTCCGCTCTGGTCGATGTCAGCCATCTCCGACGCCTTGACCGTCTTGTTGCGGCCTTCGTAATCGACTATTAAAAGAGGCTCGTCGGTAACAACTTTGTACTTATCGAACAACTCCTTTGCCCGGGAAAGATTACGCTCGGGATCAATGTGCTCGATATCGACCTTTCCTTTACCGGCATACTGGTATTCCGTCAGCAAATTCTGAACATCCGTAGTAATTGGCGTGCTAGGTGGAAAGAAAATCGTGATGCGCATCTTGCCCTTGAGTGTGTCCAGGAAGCGCTTCGTCTTGTCTGAGAGCGCATATTTTTGGTCGCGGGAAAAATCCCAACGCGCGTAGTGTTTGAAGGCGATCGAGTTCACCATCGCAACCAGAAACAAAACGAGCACGATTTGCGCTAAAACGTTGAAACCGATTCGAACCCGGCGAATTTTTTTTCCAGAACGTTTTGGGCGTTGGTTTGTTTCGTTAGGCATCGCTCAAAGCCTCCACTTGCGGGATTGGAATGCCTGATGTGTGAGTGTCAGCATCACGATAGTCATGCTCACGTAAAGAACGATTGGCCGCGTATCGATTACGCCACGCGAAAATGTTCCCATGTGTTCGATTGCAGAGAAATAGCCCAGCAAATCACGCGTCGCAGAGCTTACATCGAGCAGAATGAATTGAACCAGACCTAGGAAAAATAGCAGCGTAATTGCGCAGAAGGAAATGATCGCCGCGATGATCTGGTTCTTGGTCAGAACGGATGTTAGACAACCAATTGAGAGATAAAACATTCCGAGTAAAAAGAGCATCAGATAAGAGCCGGCATATGCTCCGGCAGAATGCGCAGCAGGCTCATTCGTGACCTTGAGAAAGATGACAAAGTAAAGCAGGGTCGGGATCCAGAGGATTACATAGAAGACCAGCGCGCCGAAAAATTTCGCGAGTACTACTTGCCAGTCGCGCACTGGAACAGTCGTCAGTGGCTCAATGGTGCCGACCTTAAATTCTTCCGCAAACAGTCGCATCGTGATGAGTGGAAAAATCAGAACAAAAGCAAACCAGAAGAAGATTGAGTTAAAAAATGCCTCCTGCACGGTGTATTGCACCTGGCGCTGGTTCATGAAGGAGACTTGGAAATAGAAGTCAATCCCGCTGACAATCAGAAAAAAGATGAGCACGATGTAGGCGATCGGAGAGTGGAAGTAACTGCGTACTTCGCGCGAAAGGAGAGCGTAGAATTTCCTCATGAATCAAATGAGCGTTGAGCCCGAGCTATTTCATCAGACATAGTTACACTGCATCTGAGTGCGTGATTTCCACGAACACATCCTCGAGCGTCGCTCGACGCTGAGTCAGCTCGCGTACTGCCCAGTGGCGCTCGGTGGCGAGGCGGAAAACTTCTTCGCGCACATCAACCCCTGATTCCACCCGCAGGGAAAATCTCTTCCAATCATCCTCGCCGTCGGTGATGACTTCCCGCACACCTGAAATTTTCTTTAGCTCGTCCGCGCCGTTGTCCTTTCCCACCTTTGCTTCAAGAACAACGCCGCCGGCCTGCCTGATTTTTCCGAGCAAATTCTCAGGAGTGTCGCATGCCTCGATTCGTCCTTTGTGAATGATAATCACACGGCTGCAGGTCATCTCCACCTCGGGCAGAATGTGCGTCGAAAGCAAAATGGTATGTTGCTCCCCTAGGTTCTTGATCAGCTCGCGCACCTGCCGGATTTGGTTTGGATCGAGCCCGATCGTCGGCTCATCCAGAATTAGCAGGTCCGGTTCAGCGAGCAGCGCGTCCGCCAGTCCCACCCTCTGTCGATATCCCTTGGAGAGCGCTCCAATCAGCTTGTTATCAACACTTTTGAGACCACAAAGTTCTTTTACGTCGCCAACACGCTCGGTCACGCGACGATGCTGGACTCCCTTAAGTGCTGCGCGATAACGGAGATACTCTGTTACGCGCATGTCGCTGTAGAGTGGCACGTTTTCCGGCATGTAGCCGAGATGGGCCCGTGCCTGGAGCGATTGTTCAAAAACATCGAATCCCGCGATCGTCGCGCGGCCGGAAGTAGGCGGCATGAAGCTCGCCAAAATGCGCATCGTGGTGGTTTTGCCTGCACCGTTGGGTCCGAGAAACCCCATGATTTCGCCCCGATTGACCTCGAAATTCAAATCTCGGATGGCAGGCTGGCCAGCGTAACGCTTTGTTAGATTCTCGACTTTAATCATTGAGCAACATTTCCATGAGACAACGGAACCTTGATTGCGTTGCCGATTTTTTTAGCGGGCCGTCATGCTCAAACTGGCGAGTTGCCGGTTTTGTCCTCGGGGACGGATTACACCAACCGTGAATTCGAGTTTTGTGCCACTTTGCACACCGCGAAGCAATTCCTCGACTTGTTTGACGGAGTTCGTTTCGGACCTGCCCACTCGATATATTACCAGTCCGCGCTCAAGACCGGCTTCATCCGCCGGACTATCGGGTTCGACTGCGGTAATCAAAACGCCGCGGCCACGAAGGTAACCGAGCGCTTCGCTTAGTTCCTGATTCAAATCCTGTAGCTGCAGTCCAAACAACTTTTCCGCATTCGACACCAACGTATCGGGCTCGGACGCAGGCTGGTTCTTCGGTTTGGCTTGTTTCTGCGCGACTTTCTTGAATTGGTTCACGCTATCGCGCACTACTTCGGCTGGAATTGCGAACCCCATTCCCTGAGTGGGGACGCCTTGCGGCGTGAATGCCATTTTTGCAGAGCTGATGCCCACCAAACGTCCCGACAGATCGATCACAGGTCCGCCGCTATTACCCGGATTAATCGCCGCGTCTGTCTGTACTAGTCCCTTATACTCGGTCTCGTCCACAGTAATATCGCGTTTGACCGCGCTAAGAACTCCGCGGCTGATCGAACTACCATAGCCAACCGCATTGCCTACCACGATTACCGTCTGTCCCAGTAAGTTCGGCGAAATATTATCAAGACTGATGAAAGGGAATGCGGTCTCGGCGTCGATCTTGATGAATGCCAGATCGGTCTTGTCATCGCCGGCAATGTAGTGCGCATTGTAGGTTTTGCCGTCGTTTGTCGTGACATGAATCTTCAAGTCAGCGGCGCGCTCAACCACGTGCTGGTTGGTAACGATGTGGCCCTCCGGGTCAATAATGAACCCGGACCCGAGGCTTTGCAGAGTTTGGCGAATTTCGCGCGGTCGAACGCGATTATAGCCGAAGAATTGCGCGTAAAAATCCTCAAACGGATCGCGCACCGTTCGCCTTACGACGCGCTCGGTATTAATGTTCACCACTGCCGGCAACACCTTCGCCACAGCCAGAACGGCCGGCTCCGAAGCCGGATCGGCCTGGCCAGGATCGGCTTGGGCAAAACAAACTTCCGCTTGCGCCAGAATCAGTAGCCCAACAAGCAGCTTTCGAAATGGGTTCGTCTTCATCCTTGGATCGCTCCCATCTGTTTCACGATCTCTATTGGAACCATGCGGAGCAAGTAACGAAGCCCTTTCCGCACTGTCAACTTGCCGCACCGCGCAATCGTCGGAGATTAGATTTGCTATGCGCACTTCAATTGGTGCTCGCGCAAATCTGGAGCTAATCGAAGAAAATTATCGCCGTTGGCAGCGAAACCCTGAGTCGGTGGATTCGGGATGGTCGGCCTTCTTTGAAGGGTTCGAGCTTGGAAATTTACCACAGCGCGACGGCGCGGCGGCTGCCGAGGCCCGCGAAGCAGCGTTACAGACGCGCGTCGACGGTCTCGTTTACGCGTATTGCTCGCTTGGTCATACCATTGCGCGGGTCGATCCCCTGGCAGAGACGCGCCCGCAAAATCCGTTGCTGAGTCTACGTGAGTTTGGATTCAGCGATGCAGATCTCGATCTGCGCGTTTCATCAAAGTTCTTCCTCGATAATCGGCCCATGTCGTTACGTGAGATGGTTTCGGGGCTGGAGAGAATTTATGCCGACTCGATCGGTTCGGAGTTCATGCACATCCAGGATCCGCGAGTGCGCGAATGGATTCGGAAGCGATTGGAGACGCGACCCCATAAGCATTCGACTGCAGCGGCTGTGCAAGTGGCCTTGTTGCGGGCGCTGCTTGAAGCAGAATCCTTCGAAATTTTCCTGCATACGCGCTACGTGGGCCAAAAGCGGTTTTCACTTCAAGGCTCGGAATCACTCATGGTGATTCTCGATACCATTCTGCATAAATGTCCGGACGAAGGCGTCGACGAAATTTGCATGGGCATGGCTCACCGGGGCCGGCTCAATGTGCTTGCAAATTTTCTGCGCAAATCGCTCAAGGTCATCTTTACTGAATTTAGCGAAAATTATGTTCCAGAGCTGGTCGCTGGCGATGGCGACGTGAAATATCATCTCGGTTATCACTCGGTACGGAGACTTGCTTCCGGCGGAGAGGTCGAGATCAGACTCTCGTCAAACCCCAGCCACTTGGAAGCTGTCGATCCTGTAGTGGAAGGACAAGCGCGCGCCAGACAACGAATTCGCGGAGACACCGAGCATCGCCGCAAGGTCCTACCGCTATTAGTGCACGGCGACGCGGCCTTCATTGCACAGGGAATCGTCGCCGAGACGCTGAATCTGTCGCAATTACCCGGCTACAGCACCGGAGGGACCATCCACGTCGTCGTGAATAACCAGATCGGTTTTACGACACTTCCCAAAGATGCGCGTTCATCAACGTACTCCACTGATATTGCCAAGATGATCGAGGCGCCGATTTTTCATGTGAGTGGCGATGATCCGCTGGCGGTTAAATTTGTTAGCGACATGGCGTTCGATTTTCGCCAGCGATTCGGGCGCGACGTGGTGATCGACATGTATTGCTATCGTCGGTATGGCCACAACGAAGGGGACGAGCCTTCGTTTACGCAGCCCGATCTCTACGCAAAGATCGAGAAGCGCCCATCGGTGACGCAGCTTTACAAGCGCGAATTGCTCGAAGCAGGAACACTGAGCGAAGACGATGCCGCCTCGCTAGAAACAGAGTTCGGTTTGCGGCTTGAGATGACACGAGATGAAGTCGACGCCATCGAGAAACGAAAGGCCAGCGAGAAAGCAAAATTCAGAGAATCGACAGCGATTTTCCAGCCTGAATATTCGAGCGAATCCGAGCCGACCGCAATCACCGAGAAAACTCTTAAGACTATTGTCGACGGTCTCACGCGCGTTCCGGAAGGCTTCGAGATTCAGCCGAAGATCAAACGCATCGTCCTGGATCATCAGCTCAAGGTCTTTAAGGAGGGCGGCCCTTACGAATGGCATTACGCCGAAGCGCTGGCGTTTGGATCGCTGCTTCTGGATGGAATTCCGATTCGATTGTCAGGTCAGGACAGTTCGCGCGGCACGTTTAGCACACGGCACTCGGTCCTTTACGACGCAAAGACGGGCAAACCTTATGTGCCACTCATGCATCTTGCCGAAAAGCAAGCGCGCATTTGCATTTACAACAGCCCGCTTTCAGAAGCTGCCGTGCTCGGGTTTGATTACGGTTACTCGCTCGATTATCCGAAGATGCTTTGTTTGTGGGAAGCGCAGTTCGGTGATTTCTCGAATGGCGCGCAGACAATTATCGATCAATTCATCGTCTCGGCAGAATCGAAATGGCAGCGGCCTAGTGGGATTGTGTTACTGCTCCCCCACGGCTATGAAGGGCAGGGGCCTGAGCACTCCAGCGCGCGACTGGAACGTTTCCTGCAAGCCTGCGCCGAGGATAACATGCAGGTCTGCAACCTAACCACCGCTGCACAGTATTTTCATGTCTTGCGGCGTCAGATGAAGCGCGACTTCATTAAACCGCTGATCATTATGACGCCTAAGAGTCTATTGCGAGCGAAGTTTGCTTCTTCGCCCGCCAAAGAATTCATCCATGGCCGGTTCGAAGAAGTCCTCGGCTCGCCCGAAGTCGATTCCACCGACAAAGTGAAGCGGATCATCCTTTGCTCCGGCAAAGTTTACTACGACCTTCTCAATTACCGAACCCAGCGCGAGATTGAGGATGCGGCGATCGTCCGCATCGAACAGCTTTATCCGCTCGCAGAAAAGAAGCTGCGCGAAATGCTCAAGCCATTTCCGAAGAATGCGAAGTACGTCTGGTGCCAGGAAGAACCGGAAAACATGGGCGCGTGGACCTTCATCGAACCTCGGTTGCGCACGATTTTCTGCACAGAAATTGCCTATGCGGGCCGCGAAGCCAGCGCCAGCCCCGCGGTCGGCGCGTTGGCTCGCCATAAGCGCGAGCAATCGCGCTTGGTGGCTGACGCGTTTGCAGTTTGAGTCGGCGTATTCGGCTTATCTGTCGCATTCGTCTAAGGGCACATATGCGCCATAGCTATTGACGAAACGCATCTCGACCGCGACGCTCATTTACGCATGGCCATTGAAGTGAAAATTCCAGCCGTCGGCGAATCAATCACCAGTGGTGTCGTTTCCGCGTGGCACAAGAAATCCGGCGAGTTCGTGAACGAAGGCGAAGCCCTCTTCACCCTTGAGACCGACAAGGTTTCCACCGAGATCGTTGCCGAAAAACCGGGCGTGCTTGAAACGAAGGTCCCCGAGGGACAGGAGGTGAAGATTGGCGAGGTCGTCGCCATAATCGACGATTCAAAGCAGCCAGCAGAAGAGAAAAAGGTGCCGGAAGCGAAGAAAGCCGAAAAGCCTCCGGAAAAGCAGAAAGAACCACAAGAAAAAAAGAAAGAACCTGAGCAAAAGAAAAAAGAACCCGAGCCGGAGAAAAAGACTGAACCCGTAGCCGCGGGTGCTGAGCGCGGCAGGCCGGAGTCAATGACTCCAGCTGCAGCGCTTTCGCCCGCAGTCCGCCGGATCGTGGAAGAAGAGAAGCTTGAGCCACAAAAAATTCGCGGCACTGGCGAAGGAGGTCGCCTAACAAAAGGTGACGTACTGGCTGCCGCACAGGCGCGCGGTAAGGCTGAACCTGTAGGGGAAGCTGTCAGCTTCCCCGGGACGGCAGGGCGGTCCCCTACAGAAGTTGAACCATCCGGTGATGGTCGGTTCACGCGCAAAAAAATGTCACCGCTTCGCCGCAAGATTGCGCAGCAACTTGTCATGGCGCAGCACACCGCGGCGATCCTGACGACTTTCAACGAATGTGATATGAGCGCCATCCAGGAATTGCGCCGGAACAAACAAGAGGAGTTCAGCAAAAAGAACGGCGTCAAACTGGGTTTGATGTCCTTCTTTGTTAAGGCTTGTGTGGAGGCACTTAAAGCCGTGCCAGTAGTCAATGGTCACATCGAGGAGGAGGATTTCATCCAAAACAATTTCTGTGACATCGGCGTAGCAGTCGGCACGGAGCGCGGACTTGTGGTTCCGGTCGTGCGCAATGCGGACAAAAAGAGTTTTGCGGATTTGGAGCGCGACATTGCCGATTACGCCGGCCGGGCGCGCGACGGGAAACTAAAAATCGAAGATTTGCAGGGCGGCACGTTCACGATCACAAACGGTGGAGTGTACGGATCGCTGTTCGCCACGCCGATTTTGAATCCGCCACAGAGCGGCATCCTGGGCATGCACAAAATCATGCCGCGACCAGTTGCCGTGGATGGCAAAGTAGAAGTCCGCCCGATGATGTATCTCGCTCTTAGTTACGATCACCGCGCAATCGACGGAAAAGAAGCCGTCACTTTTCTGATCAAAGTGAAGGATTGCATCGAAGATCCGAAAAAATTGCCGCTGGATTTTTAGAGATGTTGCCGAGCCGCAAATTTCTTATGTTCCTGTTTGTTGCGTTTGCCACGTTTCTGCAAGCGCAGATCCGCGCGGAAGAAGTCGACACTGAGATCCCTTCACAAATCCGCGATAAATATCTTGTTATTCTTTGTGCGGAGCGCGAGTTCGATTCGGTGAAGCATGAGGCTGAAAAGGTTAGCCTTGCCTCCGGCGTCCAATTTTCAATGAACGGCCGTGTTTGGGATTCGGATCGGGGACTCATTTTTCCCGATAACTGCGAGGACCCGATGTATTGCGGAGAATATCTTCCGCGCCGCTACAACGAGCTGGACCTGACGATGCCGAATCTCGCCGGTTACATTTCTGTCGAAAAATCAGAAGCATATCCGAATTTACAAAAGGGCTATTACCTCGCCCTCGCGGCGATCCGGGACTCTCGTGAAGACGCACAGAAGGAATTATTGAAGTTTAAGCCATTCGCACCTAAAGCGTACGTCGCTAAGACCGAAATTTATATGGGCTGCTGAATCAGCCTTCGAGTGAGGTTAGACAACTCTTGCTCTTTTTTTTTCACGGCGAGAGATTCTTCCACTTCGGTCGGAATGACAGAATAACATATGGAAAAATTTGATGTTCTTATCATTGGTTCGGGACCCGGCGGATACATTGCTGCAATCCGCTCCGGCCAGCTCGGTCTGAAAACCGCTCTGGTCGAAAAAGACAAGGAGCTCGGCGGCACTTGCCTGAATGTGGGCTGCATCCCGAGCAAAGCGCTTCTGACTTCGAGCGACCATTACATGTTCGTCAAAAAGGAGGCCGCCAAGCACGGCATCGTGATCGACGGCGCCCAGGTCGACCTCGCAAAAATGCAACAGCGCAAGGACAAGGTTGTGAAGACATTTAACAGCGGCGTGCGCTCGCTGATGAAAACGAACAAGGTCACAGTCCTCGAAGGCACAGCCACCATTACGAACCCTGGAAAAGTTTCAATCAAATCCTCCAATGGCGACACACAGGAGATCGAGGCGAAAAATATCGTGATCGCCACCGGCAGCGCACCGGCAGAGCTGCCGTTCGCTAAGTTTGATGGCAAAACAATCGTCAGCAGCACCGAAGCGCTTACCTTCAGCGAAGCTCCAAAGAAACTCATCGTGATCGGCGCGGGCGCGGTTGGTTTGGAGTTGGGCTCTGTTTGGAATCGGCTCGGTTCGGAAGTAACAGTTTTGGAATTTCTCCCCCGCATCGCGCTCGGTTTCGATCTTGAGCTCTCGAATCTGCTTCAGCGTTTGCTCACTGCTCAGGGCATGACGTTCCACCTGGAAGCAAAAGTTAGCGGAGTGAAGGTCGACAACGGTCGCGCGACTGTAATTGCGACTAAAGACAAAGAAGAACTGAAATTCGAAGCCGATAAGGTCCTTGTATCAGTCGGGCGTCGTCCGTTCTCGGACGGTTTGGGCGCAGAAAAAGTCGGTGTGGAGCTTGACGAAAACAAGCGTATCAAAGTAGACGAACATTTCCGCACGAACGTCGAAGGCATTTATGCCATCGGCGACGTGATTGCGGGTCCCATGTTGGCCCACAAAGCCGAAGACGAAGGGATGGCTTGCATCGAAATCATCGCGGGCAAGGCTGGCCACGTAAACTATGACGCCATTGCCGGCATCATTTACACAAATCCCGAGCTGGCTGGCGTTGGTCTTACTGAGGATCAGGCGAAGGAAAAGGGGATCGACGTGCGCATCGGCAAATTTCCGTTCCGCGCAAATAGCCGCGCACTTTGCAGTGATGATGTCGAAGGAATGGTCAAATTCGTGGCCGACGCAAAGACCGATCGCGTTCTCGGCGCACATATTCTCCATCACGCAGCTTCGGAACTAATCGCCGAAGCCGTGTCGGTGATTGAATTCGGCGGAAGCTCCGAAGATATTGGGCGCACCTGTCATTCGCATCCGACCTTGAGCGAAGCAGTCAGAGAAGCCGCGCTAAATGTGGAGAAACGAGCGCTCCACATCATAAATCGCTAATCATGGTGATCGCCTGTCGGATGCAGGCAGATCGCTAGAGATTATCTCGAAGTTACTGCCTCGCGTCGCCGAACCACGAGCAGGGTGACCAGCGCGGACGCTGCGCAAATAATCGCCCCGAACATGAGCGCGAACGATGTGCCAATCCAATGCGCGACCGCTCCGGCTTCGAGACTGCCTAGTGGAATCATTGCGCCGAAGACAAGCGACCATACGCCCATGACGCGGCCACGCATTTCGTCCGGCACAATCGTTTGTAGCACCGTGTTCGACGTGGAGAAAAACAGAAGCATTCCAAATCCAGCAACCAGGAGAAACGCGAGCGCGACGTAAAAATTCCGGCTCAGCGAAAGAGCGAATAGGGCAATCGAAAAAAGCCAGACGCCTCCGAGCGCGAGCCTTCGCGGTGTAAACAGATGTCCGTAAGTCGCCACGATTAACGCGCCAATGAAAGCGCCGGTCCCACTCGCCGACATCAAGACGCCGTAACCGTTCGCGCCGCGACCAAGCACGTCGCGCGCGAAAGCCGGCATCAATACACCGTATGACCACGCTAAGACGCCCACTGTGAGAAAGAGCAGCAGAATTGTCCGGACTCGCTGATGTGTGAGCGAGTATACGATGCCATTCCAGGCGTGTTCATCCGCAGAGACCACGTTTGCCGGTCGCCGAAACGCGCGTAAGCGCATCATCAACAAACCGGCAATCACTGCAATAAAGGTGAGACCATTCAGGAAAAAACACATCGCGACGCCAACCCAACCGATCAGTAAACCAGCAACCGATGGACCGACAACGCGCGCACCGTTCACGATCGAGCTATTAAGCGAGATGGCGTTTAGCAAGTCTTCACGGCTTGTTATTTCGACTGTGAACGCCTGACGCGCCGGCATATCGAAGCCCATTGCGACGCCGTTTAATGCAGCAATAATGACAATGAAAGACGGCGTCGCGAAACCCGCCCAAACACCAGCCGCAAGAAAGAACGCACAAACCATTTGCGCCGTCTGGGTCGCGAGCAGGATTGAGCGCTTTGGATGGCGATCGGCGAGTGAACCACCCCAGATTGAGGACAACATCATTGGAGCGGATCCCATGGCGGCGACGATACCGAGCAGTAGTTTCGAATTCGTAATTTGATAGACGAACCAACTCATCGCAGTTTGCTGCATCCACGTGCCAACGAGTGAGACGAGTTGCCCCCAAAAAAACAGCCGATAATTTCGATGGCGCAGCGCGCGGAACGTATGTCGCAAGGTGATGCTACCAACAGGAACCCGCCGTAACCGTCCGCTGACGTCTTCCGGTACGCGCGCAGTTTCCGTAGTTGTTATCGGCATCAGTCATCATGGCTGCTGAAAGAGACAACTGCAAAATCAAGCGCCTTTGAGTTGTAGCGGTGTTCGCCGCGGCGAGCACCTCTGCAACTGGGGAGTGTGCTAAGTTCGCAGTGTGGAAACCACACCTGCCATCCTTCTTCGCAAACGAAAGTTCAGCGACACAAGTCTGATCGTTTCGTGGTGCACGGAGTCGTTCGGTTGTGTCCAAACGATCGCCAAGGGTGCGCGGCGGCCTAAAAGTCCATTTGCGGGAAAGCTGGATTTGTTTTTTGAGACTGAAATTTCAATCGTGCGAAGCAGGAGGTCGGATCTGCATACGCTTACCGAGGTAGTGTTGAAAAATCCGTTCGCTGGAATTCGCAGCAACTATCTGCGTATGCAGACGGCGGCGTATTTTGTAGAACTAATTGAGATTTGCACCGAGCGAGATCATCGGGAACCGGAGTTGTTTACGCTGTTGCGCAGGGCTTTCGGTTATCTCAACGCAAACGATCCGACGCACCGCGCTGTTTCGCATTTCGAGGCAGAACTGGCGCGCATCGCCGGCGTGCACGACGAGAAGAAATTGAAAGCCGACCCGGCATTTGCGCTGGGAAATTTGTTCGGCCGATTGCCGGTCTCTCGAACGCCGCTCTTGAAAACGCTGGCGACGCAGGCGAAAAACCGGGAAAGTTCCAAATGAGAGTACGCAACCTTGTCGCTGCATTCGTAATCGCCGGCTTGAGTCCTGCCATATTGGCGAACGAGACATACAAGTTCGATCCGTCGGGCTCGACGATCGGTTTCAGTGTGCATCAATTCCTGGGCACCACTCACGGAAAATTCGCGAAGTTCAATGGCAAGATCGAGGTTAACCGCGAGCATCCCGAGGACTCTTCAGTGACGGCGCAGATCGACGTGCGCAGTATCGATACGCGCATTAAAAAGCGAGACGATCATCTACGCAGCGCGGAATTTTTTAACGTCGAAAAATTTCCCCAGATGACATTTAAGAGCCGAAGCGTAAAACAGACAGGACCGCAAAGTGGCGATATTCTCGGCGACCTGACCATACACGGCGTGACCAAGCCGATCACGCTTCATGTAAAATTGCTTACGCCACTGAACGAAACGAGCCGGACACGTTGGGCCGTAACGGTCGATCCAATCAATCGTCGCGACTTCAATCTTACGTTTGCGCCGGCCACTGAGACAGTTTCCGGCATCAGTCAAACGGTGGCGATCAATATCGAGATCGAGGCGAAGGGCGCAGATTGAAAGGCGCGCGTGACTTCAAACATGGTCATCCTGAGTGAAGCGCAGCGAAGTCGAAGGATCCCGTGGCGCTTCCGTAAAGTACTGCCACGGGATTTGATTCGCTCACTTCCCGTTCGCTCAGCCTGTGGCCTTCCCGTCCATGTCGCGGCTTCCCCAGCCGCTCCATTCTCGACTCCGCTCGGAATGACAGGCTGATGGAAATCATACCGCTCGGAGATTCCGCGCTGATCGTCCGCGTGCGCGATCGATTCGATGACGCGTCCGAGGAAACGCTGGACACAGTCCTCCGCGCATTTCAGCGGCTTCAAAGCGCGGAGATTCCCGGTATCATCGAGTTGGCGCCGGCCTATACCAGCGTCGCAGTTTTCTTTGATCCAATCACCATTGCTAAAGCAGCTAAAACACCTGACAAACTGTTCGACTGGTTAGCAATACGCGTTCGTGCCGCTGTAGCCGCGGACGACTTGTCCGCCGTAGCCTCGGCGAAGGCGGATGACCGCGGCAGACGCCGCAGAACTGCACGATCCGGTGTAGGCTCGGTCGAAATCCCAGTCTGCTACGATCCGGAGTTCGCACTCGACCTCAATGATGTTGCGCGACGCGCGAACATCTCGCCGAGCGAAGTTATCCGTCTTCACAGCACGGCTAACTATCGTGTGGCCTGCATAGGGTTTGTTCCCGGATTTCCATTTCTGGCGGGACTTCCGAACAAGCTGGCCACGCCGCGCCGCGACGTACCGCGGAAGGAAATTCCGCCCGGTTCTGTCGGGATTGGTGGTGCACAGACGGGAATCTACCCGCTGCGGTCACCTGGCGGCTGGAATCTGATCGGACGCACGCCACTGCGTTTGTTCGATCCGGAAAAAAACCCGCCTGCCTTTTTGCGTGCGGGCGAACGCGTGCGTTTCAGCGAAATTACGCGCAATGAATTTGAGACGCTCAGGCGTTAAGCGTCGATTATGAGCCTGATTGTTGAGCACGCAGGATTTCTTACCAGCGTGCAGGACCTTGGCCGCACAGGGTTTCGCGAGTTTGGCGTTTCATTAGGCGGCGCGCTTGATTCCTTTGGTTTGCGCGTGGCGAATTTGCTCGTCGGCAATGACGAAAATGCGGCGGGACTCGAGATCACTCTAGGTGGTTTGCAATTGCGCTTTGAGGACGAACGTGTCGTCGCGTGGTGCGGTGGCGACTTCAACGTGCAAATCGAATCAACGCAATTGCCGGCCGGTCATGGAGCGCATGTGCGAGTCGGTGAACGGTTGAAATTCGGCCGGCCTCAAGTTGGTTGCCGTGCATGGTTGGCCGTCTCCGGTGGAATTGATATGTCAGCAGTCCTAGAGAGTCGTTCCACGGACTTACGAGCACACTTCGGCGGATTTGAAGGGCGCACACTGCGCGATCGAGATCAACTTCCGCTAGGAACGAGGCCGGGGTCATCGCCCCCAGCTACAGTGATTTCCTCATGGACCGCGCCACACGATTGGGTTAGCCCGGCAAAGCGCGAGCCGATTCTGCGTTGCGTTCGGGGTTCCGATTGGGACCGATTCGACGATTTAACGATTCAACGTTTCACAGGTGAAGCATTCGGCGTTTCACCGGATTCCGATCGCATGGGCGTGCGTCTTGAAGGTCCAGAACTGAAACGATGCGATGAAAGCGATCTGATCTCGGAAGCAGTGGCGCCGGGCACAATCCAGGTTCCGCCGAGCGGAAAGCCGATTTTACTTTTGGGAGATTGCCAAACCATCGGCGGCTATCCGAAAATAGCGCACGTGATCACTGTTGATCTTGGCGTTGCAGCACAACTTCGCGCCGGCGATCACGTCCATTTTTCCGAAGTCTCGCTCACCGATGCGCACCAGCTCTTGCTCGAACGTGAACGTGAATTCGAGCGTTTCCGCGTTGGTATCAGTCTCCAAGGCCTATGAAATTGTCTGTCGATATTAACGCCGATCTCGGTGAAGGAGCAGGTCACGATGAGGAACTGTTCGAGCTTATCAGCTCGGCAAACATTGCGACCGGTTTTCACGCCGGCGATTCCGATACCATGCACGCTGCAGTTTCTGCAGCGAAAAAACATGGAGTCGCTGTCGGAGCGCATCCAAGTTTTTTCGATCGCGAGAATTTCGGACGCAAGGAGCTCAAGATAAGTAATCAGGAGGCATTCGACGCAGTGGCTTATCAGCTTGGAGTTTTTCAAGCGATCGCCTCTGCCGTTGGCGTGCGACCGAACCATGTCAAACCGCACGGCGCTCTCTATAACATGGCCGTGCGCGACCATGACTTGGCCGATGCCATTGCGCGGGCCATCGCATCAATCGGTCCGACGTTAATCCTGTTCGCGCCAGACAAGAGCGAGCTGGCCCGCGCAGGCGAGGCGCACGGCTTGCAAATCGCACGCGAAATTTTCGCAGATCGCAATTATCTGAATGACGGATGGCTGGTTCCACGCACGCGACCGGATGCGTTGCTTCGTGATCCGAACGAAGCCGCCGAGCGCGTCCTGCGAATGTTGCGCGACGGCAAAGTGCGCTCGGTCGAAGGCCGAGACGTTGAGGCGCGCGGAGAAACGATTTGTATCCATGGCGATACACCCGGTGCAGTTGAATTCGCGCGCAAATTGCGCTCACGGCTGGAGCACGAAGGCGTGAAAATCAGCGCGCCGCAGAGCTTGCCGTGAGAACCAGTGTTGTCATTCTGAGCGAAGCGAAGAATCTCAGATCCCCTTCCGAGTGACCTGATCAAAAAATGGCCAGAGATGTTTCGCTCCGTTCAACATGACAGAATCGATTGACGCGATGTGAAAGAGAAAATCGTCAACCGAGAGCAAACGGGTCTTGTCCGCGCGCTCGGACCGATCGACGCCACCATGATTGTAATCGGGTCGATGATCGGCTCGGGGATTTTTATCACATCGGCGGAGTCTTCACGGCTCAGCGGCGCGCCGGGCTGGCTGCTTCTCGCATGGGCTGTCGCCGGCCTGTTAACAATTACCGGCGCGCTTTGTTGCTCGGAGCTCGCAACCATGATGCCGCGTGCTGGCGGCGTTTATGTCTTTTTGCGCGAAGCGTACGGGCCATCCATCGGGTTCTTGTACGGCTGGACCTTGTTTCTGGTCATTCAAACCGGGACCATCGCCGCGGTAGCGATTGCATTCGCAAAATTTCTGGGCGTTTTTGTCTCGACAGTTTCGCCGGAAAATTATTTGGTCGCGCCAATTCCCTTCGGCAATTACGCGGTCAGCCTTTCCACTGAACAATTGGTCGCGATTGGCTTAATCGCATTGCTGACATGGAGCAACACACGCGGGCTTGAAATCGGAAAAATTGTGCAGAATACGTTCACGTTCGCAAAAACGGCTGCGCTCATCGCTGTGGTCGTAATCGGCCTGTCGTTAGGTTGGAACGCTAGCTCTGCTGCGCTGCAATCGGCCTGGTGGGACTCGTGGGCAAATGGCTGGAGTCCGCAGATCGCCCAGCCGGGTTTCTCGTTGACCGGCGGCCTCGCTCTCGTCTTGCTGTTTGGAAAATCAATGGTTGGCCCGCTTTTCGCGCAAACTGCGTGGACAAATGTCACATTCATCGGAAGCGAAATCCGCGACCCTGGAAAAAATCTGGTGCGTGCGCTAGTGGTGGGCAGCGGCATCGTCGTGATTCTGTATTTGCTGGCCAATCTTGCCTACATTGCGGTGTTGCCGTTCTCGGAAATCGAGCATGCGCCTCACAACCGGGTGGCCGTGGCCATGATGAATGCCGTCTTCGGTCATCCCGGTGCGATGTGTATGGCCGCGGCAATCATGATTTCTACTTTCGGTTGCGATAACGGCCTGATCCTTGCCGGAGCTCGCGTTTACTACGCGATGGCACGTGACCGTTTGTTCTTCAAAAGAGTTGGAACCACCAATCGCTTTCATGTTCCGGCCAGCGCTTTGGTAGCGCAGGGAATCTGGACCGCGCTCCTGACCCTGCCGCGCACGGTGACACGTGATCTCGCGACGCGTCAGATCGTTCATGGAAATGTTTACAATCAACTGCTCGAATACATCGTCTCAGCGGATTTGCTTTTTTACATTCTAATGATCGTCGCCTTGATGATTCTGCGACGAACAAAACCCGATGCTGATCGTCCATATCGCACGTGGGGTTATCCGTTCGTACCGATCATCTCGGTTCTGCTTGCGGGATTGTTGATTGTCGATCTTGGCTTTCTCGCGCCTGCAACTTCGGGAATCGGGATCCTCATCGTGTTGACCGGCGTGCCCGCATACTTCTTCTGGCGGAAGTTCGGTGCAATCGAAATGAATCCATCTCGTATTTGAGATGCGAAACTTATTTGTATGCCTGCAAAATCAAAGAAACAGCAAATGGCCGCTGGCGCTGCGCTCGCTGCGAAGCGCGGCAAACGCTCCAAGTCATCGCTCAAAGGCGCTTCACGAGGGATGTACAAGTCGATGAGCAAAAAAGAGCTGCGCAAAATGGCCAAGACAAAGCGCAAAGGGAAACCCACGAGGAAGAAGCGGCACTAAGAATTTGGCCGAAGCTTCGGGGACGGACAGGAATACTCACCCTTTTTGTATTATACCCATAACTTGTCTCAAAGGCTCTGCGCTCACCTTGCTTGTTCCAGTAAACGGATGATCAAGAACGTATATCAAAAAAAGAATCAACGTTATTGTCACCGTAAGCGACCCCGCGATTAAGTATTGTGCCCTGATGTTCTTCATTCCGAAGAAATAGGTGTACGAAACACTGATTACGCTGCCAACAAGTAGGACCAACCAGACCACCGGCGGCACGGTATCGTTTCCTGCAAATATTCTGAGTCGACGATACTCAGCGAGGTCGTTTAACCGCTTTAATGCTTCGGCGTAGATTTCTCTGTTGGGAACCGACTTCTCATCGATCTGATAGAACGTGGTTATAAGCTTTACCATTGCCTCGTTGGAATGGAGGCTTATCTCGCCCTGTGACATTCTCTTCAGTTCATCAGTATAGATTGAAGTGACGTACTCCAGCAGTGTTTGTCGTATCGTTTCACCCGTCGGGTCCGGGAATACGTTTGTGAGGTGAAAAATGTCGGCGACCTCATTGGCTTCCAGTTGAAGGTTCTTTGTGGCTTCGTCGTATCCATTCCACGTAACAAAGACTACAAACGCGAGCAGCACCCCGTAGAACAGGCCGAATGCGTTGAAAATGATTGCAGCTACTTCATGATTCTCCTTTAGGACCTCCGCCGAATACCTTTTTCGTACCAGATAAAGGCCCCCAAGGGCGAAGGAGGTTGTAATCGCCGAGACGATGAAAAATGAAATCGGCGGCGGTAAGTTAAGTAAGAATTGCACAGCCTTTTTACCTTCTCGCCAAGATATCGATCCGTTGTCGAGAGAAAAGACTGGAAAATGTCCGGCGCGGGTTGGTGGCGAGATAATTTTTGATCTCACTAAGGAACGCCTCCGCAAAGTCCTTAAGCTTTTGCTTACCCACGCCGGGAATTCGGCGAAACTCAGCGGCGGTCGTCGGGTAATTTCTCGCCATTTCACGGAGCGAGACATCGGAGAAGATGACATAGGCCGGCACGTTGCGTTCGTCGGCAAGTTTGCGTCGCACGTCGCGTAAGCGCTCGAACAACGCCTCGTCACATTCGATTGCGCCTGGGCGAGGTTTTTGCTCCCGCGACTTCGAGACAACTTCAATCGGCTTCGTGAGCGTGATCGGTGTACGATGTCGCAAGGCTTCGCGCCCGGCCGATGTGAGACTCAAGGTTGCGAACTTTCCAGGCGCGCACTCGATGAGCTCCAACCGCAGCAGTTCACGACCGATTGCCTGCCAGGCAACGCGTTTCAATTCGCGTCCAATCCCGTACGTAGACAATTCGTTATGACTTCGTTGCCGGATGGTTTCCGTGTCTGCTCCACGCAAAACATCGACGACATGATTCAATCCAAACCCGAATCCGCTTTTGGCGTGGATACGATGGACGCAGGAGAGAAACTTTTGAGCCTGAATTGTGCCATCGAACGTCTCGCGTGGCGTGAGGCAATTATCGCAGCCGTCGCATGATTGTTTTCCATATTGCTCACCAAAGTATCGAAGCAAATTCGCGCGCCGGCATTCGCGTGTCTCCGCGTAATGGATCATTTGTTGAAGTTGCGTTCGGGCGATTCGCGCTTCGGGCTCGCTCTTTTCATCGATGAAATGCAGCTGCTTGGCCACATCGCTCCCGCTGAACAGCAGCACGCATTCGCTCGGCAATCCATCGCGACCGGCGCGCCCGGTCTCCTGATAATAGCTCTCCAGGTTTTTCGGTAGATCGTAGTGGACCACGAAGCGGACGTTCGGTTTGTTAATGCCCATTCCGAACGCAATCGTCGCAGTGACCACACGGACGTCGTCGCGCACAAACGCTTCCTGATTTTTCGTTCGTTCTGAACTCGTTAGGCCAGCGTGATATGGCTTTGCACTTATGCCGTCTTCACCGAGATTCCCCGCCAGTGACTCGGCGCTCTTCCGGCTTGCGCAGTAAACAATGCCGCTATCGCTAGGCCTGCTACGAATGAACTCAAGCAACTGCTCGTACGGCGCCGCTTTTGGAACAACGCGATAAGTGAGATTTGGTCGGTTAAAACTGGCGACATAACAGCGCGCCTCCCGCAGCTTTAATTGTTTCACAATATCGGCCCGCACACGCTCGGTGGCCGTTGCAGTGAGTGCCATCATCGGGACGTCCGGAAAATGTGTTCGCAGTTTTTTGAGCTCGCGATATTCTGGCCGAAAATCGTGGCCCCATTCGCTGATGCAATGCGCCTCGTCAATCGCGAACTGGGCGATGTTCCAGTTCACCGCCCGCTCCAAAAACGTATCGAGCATCAATCGCTCCGGCGCGACGTAAAGCATACGGTACTCACCGCAATGCAATCCGCGCCAGCGCGCCGTCGCTTCGTGTCGATCTAGCATTGAGTTCAAGTAAGTTGCCGGGATCCCACTGGTTTGCAGCGCGTCGACCTGGTCCTTCATGAGCGAAATCAGTGGCGAAACAACAATCGTTAGGCCATCACGTATCAAGGCCGGCAATTGGAAGCAGAGTGACTTACCGCCACCGGTCGGCATTAGCACAAACACATCGCGCCCAGCCAACGCATCGCTGATGATCTCGCGCTGCAACGGCCGGAATCGGTCGTAACCGAAATGCGTTTTGAGTGTCGCGAGCAACTCCATTCCACTCTTTATAGGAAAAATTTGTGCGCTTCGCACAAACAAATTCGCACCGTACGGAACGCAGACTTGCAGTCTGTGCGCCCAACGGAGTTGCACTCCGCTGATTCAGTGCGCCCGGGAGTTGCAGTGGAAAACGTTTCCGCTGGGCGTACAGGCCACAGGCCTAAGTTCCGCGGTCACTTCTGCCGCTTCAGACGAAAGCCATCAGCATGCGCGCCGTAGCCACTCGCATATTCAATCAATCCAACCCCTTTTTTCCAGATGATCGTTGTGAAATGACCTGAATTATGACTGGCAAGGTAAGTGCATTCGTCGCCTTTGGTCTCGATCGTCGTCGTCCACGGACCGTCTTCGTAATTCAATTTTCCACTGCTGATCCCGCGGATGTTTCGTTCCTCAAACGTTGGAGCCTTGTCCATCCCTGAAATCTTCTTAGCGGCGGCCTCATTGTCCTCCTCGTTTAAAAGAACGATGCGATCATCCGTGACGACGAAATAATCCGGCCGGATCTCGCGCTTCTTTGGCGCACGCGATTTGAGGTCGGTAAATACGATTTTGAAAATCGCGCCCCACGGCATTTTCGCGACGCGCGTTGTAACGACCCGCGCGGTGAGTGGGATTTCTTCCTGCTGAATCTCGTCGCCCCATTCCGTCCCCCGAAATTTGGCGGACACCGGTTTGTCGTCCGGCGCATCGAGAAATCGGTTGGCCGGATAAGCGGAACCAGCCGCGATGATCAAGATCGTCATTGACGCGAGCCAGCGGCGGTTCATGTCGCCATCCTAACGACTAAAGCATTGACATTGCACGCCAGAATTTTTTAATCTAGGCGTCTTCGCGCAGGGCAACGGCGACCGGTAAGGAGCCGCGGCTTCCCTGGTCTGCCCGTAGCCTTTGAAGAACCGCTACTTGAGCCACGCAAATCAAAACAGGAAGGATTTTTTTCGATTCTTTGAAACAAATGCCGCTCTTGACCCGTATTTAGCTTATCAAAAATCAAGCCCCAGTTTGCCCCCACTGTCCTGTTCCCTTGCCATGAAAACCCTCCGGATATTAGGTCTGTTTGCGACTTCACTCCTCGTTTTGTCAACCTTGCGGGCGCAGGATGCGAAGATCGTCACTGACAATCTAGAATTTAGCCGCGAGTTTTATTCTGGGGTTCATTTCTCCGCGATCGCGAGCTTGCCGCAATCGTTTGCTTATGATCGTTATCCGGATGACGGACCGGAACGCATTCGATGCGACGAGGGCACATTTGCGCGTCGGCATGGAAAGCCCTGGTTGAAATCGCAGGATTGGGGCGAATCTGGTCGACCTGTTGATAAACAAACAGCGCGAAAGCTGGATACTTGGGTCAAACTCGTCGAAGCGGCTTTGAGTTTTGCGCCGACCGCAGTGAAGCTCGTCGACAAATCCGAAGCATACGGCAGCGTGCAATGGACCTTCGAAGCGCGCACGGAGAATCAAAAGGGATTTCGGCTGGAATTCGCAAAGGCGCCATACGACAAGAATCCGAATGCCCTCTTGCATGATTTTGAAGGATCGTTGCGTCTCGATAGCGGAAAGCCTTCTCGTGCCGAGCGGGTGAAGTTCAGTTTCGGTTACTTGATTAGCGTCCAACGTGGCTACGAGTTTTCGGAGCGCGCTTGGGAAGATTTGCAGATGCCGAGGGAGGAAAAGAACAAACCGCTCGATTTGTCGAAGTTCGAGATTGGGCCGAAGCCAAGCAATGCAGAGGGTTTCCTCAATCGCGGTAGCGCACGTCGGTTCAATGGGGATAGAAACGGCGCGATTGCAGACTTCAGTCGCGCTATTGAGCTGGACTCGAAATCTGTGTCGGCCATCTACAACCGCGGCATCACGAGGTTGCAGAAAGGCGATTACGAGGGAGCGATCGCTGATTTGAGTCGCGCGATCGACCTTAGCCCGAATACCGCTGACTACTACAACGATCGCGGCCTTGCGAAGTTGAGAAAGGGCGACAACGACGGCGCGCTTGCCGATTTCACGCGTGCGATCGAGCTCGACCCCAAAAGTGCGCTTGCCTACCGCAATCGCGCTTTGGCCAAGGACATCAAAAAGGACGCTGACGGCGCACTGGCCGATTACAATCGTGCGATCGAGCTGGATCCCAAGAATGCCAGTGCTTTCAATAACCGCGGCAACATCAAAAAAGCCAAAGGCGATCTAGATGGAGCCATCGCTGATTTTACCAGCGCCATCGGACTTAATGACAAGCTCGCGATCGCGTTCGCGTACAAGAATCGCGGTGAAGCAAAACAAGCAAAGGGCGACGCGGACGGAGCCAAGGAGGATTTGAAACGCGCGGGTGAACTGGATCCTGAGTTAATGAGCGAAGAGTCGCGCGCTGCCTCAGAGAAAGCAACATCGCCAACGCCTTCAACGCCAGCGGAGGACGAATCGGTCGCAGACCTGGTTAATGGCGGAATAGAAAAAGGTAAGAACGGCGACGTGGATGGCGCGATTGCGGATTTCAATCGCGCGATCGAACTCGATCCAAAAGATGACGCCCCTTATTTCAACCGCGCCCAAGCCAAATGGTTGAAGAAAGACGCGGCCGGCGCCGTTGCCGACTATACCAAAGCTATTGAACTCGGTTCCACAAACCCGGCCGCTTACAACAATCGCGGCAACGCCAGAGTGGAGAATGACGACTTGGACGGTGCAATTGCCGATTACACACGCGCAATCGAACTGAAACCCGATTACGCACGTGCCTATTACAATCGCGCTACGGTGAAAAGGGATAAGGGCGACGCGGCCGGCGCTGACGCAGACTTCAAAGAGGCGAAGAAACTCGATCCGGAATTAGCCAGGGAAGCTTCCGCCGGAAGTTCAAAGACGAACCGTCGTTCACCATCGCCTGCACCACCAGGCGGGCAAGAATCTTCAGCGGACCTCGTGAACCGTGGGATCGAAAAGGCGAAGAAGGGAGACCTGAATGCGGCTCTCTTGGATTTTTACCGCGCGGTCCAGCGCGATCCCAAGAACGCGGTCGCTTACTACAACCGCGCTTACACCAAATGGTTGAAGCAGGACGCAACCGGCGCGCTCGCCGACTATACCCGTGCAATCGAACTCGATCCGAAATATGCGGAAGCTTACTTCGACCGAGGCAACGTGAAGGGGGAAAGCAACGACCCCGACGGCGCGATCGCAGATTTCAACCGAGCAATCGAAATAAAACCCGATTACGCCATAGCCTATCACAATCATGGTGTTGCGAAGAAGGAAAAGGGAGACACGACGGGTGCTGAGGCTGACTTCAAAACCGCCAACAAACTCGATCCGGAATTGGCTAACGAACAGCCCACTACGGATTCAAAAAATAATCCTCCTTCGGCGGCAACATCGGTGCAGCCAACGGGCGACACGTCGGAAGCGAACCTTGTTGAGCAGGGAATTGAAAAAGGAAGGAAAGACGACTTGGATGGAGCTATAGCCGATTTCGACCGCGCAATCGAGCTCGATCCCAGGAACGCAGTTGCATACTACAATCGTGGCCACGCCAAATGGGTAAGGAAGGATACGGCCGCCGCGCTTGCCGATTGTAGCCGGGCGATAGAACTCGATCCAAAATGTCCTGAGGCTTACTTCGAACGCGGCACTTTGAGAGGGAGAATCAAGGACAGTGACGGCGCAATCGCTGATCTCACTCGCGCCATCGAACTCAAACCCGATTACGTCCTCGCCTATTACAATCGCGGGATTGCCAAGAAGGCGAAAGGTGATCAGGCCGGGGCCGACGCCGATTTTAAGAGCGCTGCAGCCGGCAACAAGGTGAGTTTGCTCGACGGCAAGCTCACGATCGATCTCCCGCCAGATTTCTCACGCGACCCTGATGATCCCAAAGAGCCAAAAACCATAGCCAAATTCTCAGGCCCAGCAGACGGAGCGTGGGGAACAGTCTTGCGCGGCACGCACGGCCTCACGCCGGAACAGCTTGAAGGGTATCTTAAGAAGCGCGTGGCAGAATACTCGAAAGGCTTCAAGTGGCTACCGAAGGATTCGCACCTGCAGTGGTTGAAGAAGGAAATCGTGACGATCGATGGGCGTAAATGGGCTGACTGGAGCTTTGTCCCGACGTTGAAGGAAAAGAAGGACTATTCGCATAACCCAGCATACACGCGGAACCTAGCGACTTCTTACAAAGGTCAGCTCCTAGAGATTAACTTTACTTCCAACCTGAACCACGATCCGGGGTTAAAGAAAGATATCGATAGCATCATGAAGTCGGTGCACCTCGAAGAATGAAAGAATTTGAAACTCGCTCGCATGACCGCTCGCTCGCCGCTACCCGCCGCGGCTTCACCTTCGATGACCCAAGGCTACGGCGCGGCAGGCAAATTGACACCTAAACATCCAACAAACTCAAGTCTTATGAAGTTCGTGACAATTCATGTAGCTAGTGTGTTCGTCGCAATCGTCACGTGCGCGATTAGCTGCGGTTTTTCCACTCTTGTGGCGGATGACGAACGACCAGCCGCCGAAACTCCATCTGACGAGTCATTCTCTAAGCCGGGCGAAAAGCCGGACGTGACACCCGACGCCGAAGGTTTTTATGGGGTGCCAGACGCTGTTATCGATGACCCCGGGGGGTACGTGAATGTGCGCAAGGAGAAAAGCGCCGACTCACCGATCGTTGCGAAAGTGAAAAAGGACGAGCCGTTCGAGTTTGTGTGCACACAAAATGCAACGTGGTGCAAAGTGAAACTCGCCTCTGGTGTTACCGGCTGGATGCATTACAGCCGCATCAAACGTTACTACACCGAAAAGGATTTACCCAAAGGCCCGGAGGATTCAGGCGAGGAAATTGATGAGCAAACGCGCAAGCAAGGCGTGAATTACTACGAAGTGGCTCGGGCGGCTGCGCGTGGCGACAAGAAAGCGTTGAAAACGTTCTTTACCCTGGGTTTGGACGGCGCGGCCGCCGAGACGCACATTACGTCAATTGAGGACGTGGTGATCCATCTCGTGGGTGACGATAAGTTCGCGGAATTTTTGCGCACACAACCACCAGAATTTCGCCAAAACATAAGCCCCGGCTGGGAACTGGGCACCTTCTCTCCATTCAATCCCAAAGAATATTTCCAGCTGCACTTTCCTAAGTCAGCAAAACTCCTGTTTCCTGACTACCAGCAGTTAATCCGCGATTACACTCGCGCCGCCGAACGCAATCCGAAGGACAGCGAGGCCTATCGCCTGCGCGGCTACGCGGAATATCAAAATGAAGACTGGGATCGAGCTATCGCTGATTACACTCGCGCCATCGAACTCGATCCCAATAGTCACGTTGCTTACATGAACCGCGCCTGGGCTTATGCCAAGAAGGAACAGTATGGTGCGGCGATTAAGGACATACAGAAAGCTAGTCAACTGCAACCGAACGAGCCCGGCTACCAGCTGGACATGGAAGAGATCAAAGCGCTACAGACTGAAAAACCTAAACAATGAACTCTCGCCGCAACTAAGACACGAATTTGAAACTAGTTCCCTTCCCCCGCCACCCATCGCGGCTTTACTTTATGTCGCTGATTCCGCCAGCTTCATTGACGAATTCACACTAACATCATCATGTTAAAGGCACTTGTTTTCGCGTTGCTGACGGTGGTTGCGTCATCTGCGGTCGCCGCGGGGGACGGCCCAGAGGAGGTAATTCGCGCGCTTTACAGGGCTCACCGGCCGTGGGACCACAAAGGACTCGATCTCGACAGTCGCGCTGTGCTGTCGAAATACTTCAGTCCCGAACTAACCAAGTTATTCCTAAAGAATGCGCAGTTGGAGCAGGACTGTCCCAAGGGCGACCTTTGTGGACTCGAGTTCGACCCAATCATTGGAGCTCAGGACTTCGACGAACA
Organism: Verrucomicrobiota bacterium; assembly: GCA_046732875.1. Lineage (GTDB taxonomy): Bacteria > Verrucomicrobiota > Verrucomicrobiia > Chthoniobacterales > UBA10450 > Udaeobacter. Next base: position 104,645 of record JBKPOB010000038.1, read on the forward strand.
CCTCAACTTTAAGCTTCGCATCACTGAGGCAACGCCCCCGCAAACTGGTCGATTCGAAGCACGCTTCAAATTATTTAACGAAGGGACACCGGAACAAGAGCAAGTAATCGTTTTCCAACTTGTTCAATTGAAAAACGGATGGCGCATTGATGACATCATTTATACCAAGGATAAGGCCTCACTTAGGGCAGTACTTACCGAGATTATTGACGAGGCGGCGCATCTCAAAGAATAGACTCGGGGCTGCAAGCGAATGACACTCAAAGCATTCACCACCCTGGTAATTGCCAGCCTTGGAACAATCCTGTTTTCCGTCAGCGCCCATTCCGGCAGCTATGCCTTGGATTGCAACGGTAATGTGTTCGTAGCGGACGCGTTCAGTGGCATGATCTTCAAATACACGCCTGATGGAAAGAAGAGCACCTTCGCATCTGCGCTTAAGCCTAACGACGGATTTGATGTGGCCTGCGATCATGCGGACAATGTTTTTGTCTTCGACCACGAGAAGCATTCGATTTTCAAATTCAACCCTGATGGAAAAAAGACCACCTTCGCTACCGGGGTGAAGCCGCGGGGCATGGTGTTTGACAAAGCAAATAATCTCTTTGTTTCGGATTACGCGAAGCACTCGATTTTCAAATTCACACCTCAAGGAAAGAAGAGCACATTCGCTAGCAACCTGAGTCCCGGTGTCATAGCGTTTGACTCAGCGGGCAATCTTTTTGTAGCGGATTTGAACAGCAAAGCGATTTTCAAATTCACGCCCGAAGGAAAGAAGACCACCTTTGCCTCGCGGGTCGCTCCTCTAGA
>JBKPOB010000039.1:0-9562 GCA_046732875.1 Verrucomicrobiota bacterium
CTTCGACTTTTCGAAGGTCGTTGCGCTTTGCTTCGAGAACTTGTTGCGGCTGCTTAAATACCTCGAGTAACTTTCGCAGCCGCACTGGTCCGACTGTCGGCAGCATATTGAGCGCGATACATGCTTCCGTCGCGTTCATTCGTGAGCCGCAAGCTGGAGGCCCGCGCTATTTCTAGAAGGGAATTTCGTCGTCGTCTGGCGCTGCCGACGTTGCGGACTTCGGCGGGGCAGTTGTTTTACCGCCAGCGCTTCGATCTTCGTCGGCTGTCTCACCGGCGACGCCGCCTGGGCGACCACCTAGCAATTGCATGCTCTCGCCTACGACGCGAAGTTTGGTCCGCTTTTGCCCAGTCTGCTTGTCGTCCCAGCTATCCATTTGCAGACGGCCTTCGATGAAAACCGGTCTGCCTTTTCTTAAATATTCGCCGGCGATTTCGGCCAGACGCGCCCACAGCACAACATCGACAAAAGTGACTTCTTCGCGTCTTTCCCCGCCTTCAGTTGTGTATACGCGGTTGACAGCGATGCCGAGATCACACACCGCACTGCCTTTTGGGGTATAGCGAACTTCTGGATCCCGCGTGAGATTTCCAAGGAGAATAACTTTATTGAAACTGGCCATTCCTGGCTTATACCCAAGTCACTTTGCTTTCGCCACCTTTTTCGCTCGTTTTTCCTTCTTCTCCTTGAGACGCTGGTAATTCTGGCGATAGACCTCCGGATCGAGCTTGAATTTCGATCGCAGTTTCGCAATTGATTGAGGCTCAGCATTGAAGACAACGTTCACATAATATCCGGCGCCGAGCGGTCCAGCTACGTAGGAAAATTGGCGCTTATCCATTTTCTGCACTTGTTCGATTTGGGCACCTTCTTGTTGGAACTCGGATTCCAATCGATCGATGATTTCCTTGACGGAATCTTCCCGGCCTTGCGTGTTCAGGACGAGTAGAGCTTCGTAACGGTGTTTCATGGTTCTTCGATTTTGTTGAAAATGTTCATCGCGGAAATGAGATCATTGTCAATCGCGCATTTCACGGCTCCTACTGCGCGGTCAATTGTGGATCTGACAATCGGTTTTTCTTCGTCAGAGAAACGACTCAATACATAGTCGACTGATCCCGCCGGTGGCGCCGCTCCGATTCCGATGCGGAGGCGGGGGATTTCTTCGGTACCAAATTGCATAATCACGGATTCAAGACCGTTGTGTCCGCCAGATCCACCGCTGGCCCGCAATCTCAGGCGGCCAAGCGGCAACGCCATATCGTCAAGCACCAGAAGAATCTGCGGTGGCTCGATCTGGTAAAACTGCGCTATTGCCAGAAGCGGATAGCCACTCCGGTTCATGTAGCTCATGGGCTTTGCCAGAAATACGTCTCCGCATTTGGCAGACAAGGCGTCCCACTTTGTCGATTTTTCCCAAGTCGATCCAAACCGCGCGACAAGCTGATCGACTACCATGAAACCAATGTTGTGCCGCGTAGTGGCATATTCGGATCCGGGATTCCCAAGACCGGCGACGAAGCGAATCTGTTGAGCCGATTCCTCCACATCCGCTCAATCGGCAATCCGGTCCGACCCGGACTGGCATTTTTCGCAATCCGCACTCAAGAAGGCTACTTCTTTTGCTCTTTTTCCTTCGGGGCCTTTTCCTTCGCAGCCGGCACGGCGCCAGTCGCTTCGCCCTCCTCCTTCTTCTCAGTGATAACTTCTGGCCCTGCCGCCGCAGCAGCTTCTGCCTCAACGGTAACGGGTTCTTCTTCGACAACTGGAGCCACGACGGAAAATGCCGTCAAATCCGCTGGCACCTTTGCAGTCACGCCGGACGGAAGTTGAATATCGCGAACGTGGATCGAATCGCCGATATTCAATTGCGAAACATCTACGCTAATTCGATCTGGCAAATCACGAGGCAAACATTCGATGGCGAGAGCACGCAGACTCTGCTCAAGCAATCCGCCGAAAGTCTTAACGCCGACAGGCGTGCCGGTCGGCTCGAGCGAAACTTCAGCCTGAATCATTTCATCCATGGATATGGCATGAAAATCGACATGGACGATTTCACCACCCACTGGTGAATGCTGCACCTCCTGCACGAGCGCGGCGCGATTCGATTTTTCGCCCGCGATTTCCAGTTCGACCAAAACGTTTTCGCCTGAGGCATGGCTCATCATTGCATTGATGTCCCGGGCGGCGACTTGCAAGGACTGCGGTTTAACTTTTCCCCCGTAAATGACGGCTGGAATAATTCCGCGAGCGCGTAGCTTGCGTACACCCGACCGGCCCACGTCGGCCCGGGGTTCTGCTTTCAACTTAACCTGTTTTGCCATTTGTCTCGTTTTCTATGTTAAACAGCGACGAAACCGACTCGTCGTTGTGGATCCGCTTGATGCCTTCCCCGAGAAGCTCGGAAACGCATAGCACCGTAGTCTTAAACCCTTTTACGGTGCGCACAGGCGTGCTGTTCGTGGTTACTAATTCCGCAATTTGAGACTTTTGCAAACGCTGGATTGCGATATCGACGAGAACGGCGTGCGAGACACCGGCGTAAATTTTTTGCGCGCCGCGCTTCTTCAAAAGCTCAGCGGCCGAAGTCAGCGTGCCAGCCGTCTCGGTAAGGTCATCGACCAACAACACATCGCGCCCTTCCACTTCGCCGATGAGGTATAACGCCTCGGTCTCGGTGGCACTTCGGCGTTCCTTCGCCACAATTGCAAGATTCGCATGCAACGCTTCCGCGTAGGCTGAAGCCATCTTGAGTCCGCCCAAATCCGGAGAAACAACCGTCGTTTTTCCCTTAAGCTCTTTTCGCAAATACTTGATCAAAACCGGGAGCGAATAGAGGTGATCTACCGGGATGTCGAAGAACCCCTGTACCTGTTGCGCGTGCAGATCCATGGTAAGAACACGATTCACGCCCGACGCATAGAGCAAATTTGCCACGAGCTTGGCTGTAATTGGAACTCGCGGTTGGTCTTTGCGGTCCTGACGGGCGTATCCGAAGAACGGAATTACCGCAGTGATCCGATCCGCGCTGGCGCGTCGTGCCGCGTCTACCATGATGAGCAACTCCATCAAATGCTGATTAGTAGGCGGGCATGTCGGTTGAATGATGAAAACGTCGTGGCCTCGAATATTTTCCTCGATCCTTACGTAGGTCTCGCCATCGGGAAACGAGCTGATTGTCGCCTGGCCCAAGGGCACGCCCACGTATTTGCAAATGCGCTCGGCCAAGTCGCGATTGGCGGAGCCGCTGAAAATCTTTAATTCCGGTTGGAGGGCGAACATGGAGCGGGTAACTTAGGCGTGTAGCAGTAACCTTGGCAATCTTCAAAACTTGCCAATCAACTTTTCTGTAGCGAAGTTTCAGTACCGATTCCCTAATGAATGCCGAAGTTATTCGAATAGAACGGCCGACTACGAACTCCAAGCTGTTCGCGCATACCCGCTGGGATGCCATTCCCACGTTGGCTGGCCTATTTCATTTGTTTTATTTTGTTGGACTGTTCTTTCTCTACCCGCATGCGCCGTTGTGGGTGATGCTAATTCTTGGCTTCGTTTATTCGCTGATGGTCAATGCGAACATCAATGGGGTGGGGCACAATTTCATTCACAATCCGTTCTTCCGCTCGAAGACCCTGAATCGCATTTTTGGAGTCACACAATCCATTGCCTGCTGCTTCTCGCAGACGATGTACGACGCCGTGCACATGCAGCATCACAAGGGCAATTCCGATCGTCAGAACGAAAACGGCGATACGGTCGATTGGCTGTCAATTTATCGCCATGGCCACGACGGCGAGGCAGAAAATCCATGGAGGTACGTGTTCCTGAGTTTCTTTCGTGACGACGTCGGAGCAATTCGAAGAGAACTGCGCAAACGCAATAACGGCGATCTATTCTGGGGCAACCTCGAGCTGGCTGCTTTCGCGACCACGCTCTTTATAATGTTCCTGTTTAACTGGCGCTTCGTGGTTTTTTATTTCCTGCCGTTCTGGTACCTGGGCCACTGCTTCAGTTATCTCAATGGCTACTACCGGCATTATGGAGCAAATCCCGACAAACCGATCGCCTGGGGAGTGAGCAGCTACGGAAAAATGTACAACTGGCTGTTTTTTTATAACGGTTATCATGCCGAGCACCATTTTCGGCCCAAAGTGCATTGGACGAAGATGGAAAAATTCCATCAAAGCATCGAACAACTTCAAAAACAGGAAGGCGTTCGCACAATCAAGCGCGCGCATATGCTCGGCTTTCTAGATTCAGATCTGCCAAAACGCAGCGACCGCGAGAGCTCGGCTGCGCGAGAGCGCGCCGCGTCGCCGGCGCAATAGTTATTGTAGCCGCCTCGCTGTACGAGGCGCGTCTGTTTTTGCACGCGCGCGCCACGCGTCTCACAGAGACGCGGCTACAGCTTCGCGAATCCCGCTCGAAGCTTTTCCTTCTCAGCTTCGCATTCTTCCTGCAAGCGGCGCATTTCCGAGGCAAGTTGTTTCTCAAGTGATTGGGCTTCTTCGAGATTGCCCGCGATTTGCGCCTTGCGAATTTGATCCTTCAAGAAGACTTCTCTCTCGGCGATCTTCGCCCGATAAACAGAATCGACTCCTGCGATTTGTTTTTTCTGATCTTCCGTAAGCGAGACCGATGGTGACGCTTTTTCCAGTCGCTCCATCGCCAGTTCGTAAGCCGATTTCATTCGCTATTTTATTCTTACTCTTACTCGTGTTCTTGCTCTATTTCCTAGTGCAGACGGCGCGCCCCGTGGTCGCGCTCTACCAAAAAACCGTGCCGAATTGCATGTCGGAAATCAATTCCTAAGTTAATTAGATGTCTTCGCGACTCCGATTACTCAGCATTGATTTCGACGGCACGCTCGTTTCGCACGCTGGCGAACCTGCGCTGAATCGGCAGTGTATGGAATTGATTCGGGAGCTGCAAGACATAGGCGCGATCTGGGCAATCAACACCGGGCGCTCAGTGGATCTGCTGGAATCTGGGCTTGCGAATTTTGAAATCCCAATCCGTCCGGATTTCATTCTGACAACCGAACGCGATGTCTTTCGCCCCGGGGGAAACGGCGACAAATGGGAGCCATTCGGCAATTGGAACGATCGATGCGCGCGCGATCACGCTGAGTTATTCGCTTCAGCCCAGCCTGTCCTCGCCGAGGTAATCGACTTCGTGACTCAAGAAACAAAGGCGCGTCTCATTTACGATTCTGATCGCCTGGAAGGTCTTGCTGCCGAAAGCGAGGAAGAAATGGAGCAGATTGCCAGGTTTATCGAGGAGGCGCGAGCCGGGCATCCCAAATTTGATTATCAACGGAACGGCGTCTATCTCCGTTTTTGCCATGCCGATTATCATAAGGGCGCGGCACTTGCAGAATTGGCACGCTTGATCGGAGTCTCGCGCGACAACATCTTCGCCGCCGGCGATCATCACAACGATATCTCAATGTTGGATGGAAAATTTGCTGCGATGCCATCGTGCCCAGCAAATGCAATCAGTGAGGTGCAAAGCGCAGTGCGTAAGGCAAACGGTTACGTGGCGCGGCAAGAGCACGGCGCTGGTGTTTGCGAAGCGCTGCGTTATTTCGCGGAAGGTAGTTGAACTTCAGCGGCGCGCTATGAGCGCCGAAATTGTGGCGCTAGAGATTCTCTGTTGCCGGGACGGCGCTCACACACCGCCGTTACAATTCTCGAGTGGCTAGCGCGAGCGGCGCATCAGCTGCAATTTTCCCCGCAAAACGATTCGTCATATAGGTGAGGAGTAACACCCAAAAAGTAAGCGCCAGTCCGAACAGAGGAAATTGCACGGCAAGTGGCAGCGAGTAGATAGTTGCCATCAGCGGAATCCAGACTGCCCATGTGGCCAGCAAGGTAGGAATGATTTTGTCGCGGTAATGTTTCCATGTGAAAAGATCGCGAATGGGCTGGAGCGAGATGCCGCTGTTTTTCCATTCGTAGGTCAGCACACCAAACGGCGCCGCGAAAAGGGGATTGTAGCCAAATTGATCGACGCAAATTTTCGCGGCGACCACCGGCAGTGTGGCAACATCTCCAAACCAAGCTGCTTCACTGCGATACAAAAGGTCGACGAGCGTTCCATCGAGTCCCCACACGGGTACGGTAAACAGCAAATTACGAAGATTCCGACGACTGGGGCATCCTCGCTGGAAGAAAAGAATCAAGAAAAACTCTGGAATAAGCGCCCCCGCCGCCACGGATGCTACGATGACAAAAAGGATGCCGTGCGTTCGCTTTAGCTCGGCCAATTGCGACAAAGCTGAGGCCGCTGTGTGACTCGTGTAAAAAGCCACGAGCAACACGAGCATGAGCGCCTGAATAAGTAGCGCTGGCATTGCGTTGGCCCGCGCGGCCTCCCAACCAAGTGCAAGTGGCGAGCGCGTTCTATGCGTCATCGCCGCTGAGTGTTCTCTGTGCGCCTGCGCGATCAAGCAGAAATCTCCGCCAAGACGTAGACGCTTCGCTCTGCGAAGTGCGGCGCTAACTTGACCAACTAATCGTGAGCCACGCCGTCCAAAGGTCGGCGGCTACAACGGAATCACCAATGAACGCTTCCGCTGGCTCCAGGCCCACCGGGAGTAAACTTTCCTTCATCGGATAACTTTTCTCCAGGAACGGGTGTACCAGACGTGGCAGACTGGGAGAGCGAGTCACTGCTCATCGAATCCTCGGAAGTTGCACAGGCACATAGTAGCGATGCGACCAACAGAAACGGAATCGCATGCAGTGCAAAGCGTTTCTTCACGCGGCGAAGGTATCCCTGCAGATGTTTGATGCAAGCTGCGGTATCCTATAGATTTTGTGGTGAAGATCGCCGGCAAAACCGATCTCAAATCGCTCGTTTTTAGCGAGCTTCAGGAGGAGCTTCGCGAATTTGGTGAACTTTCGTATCGCGCCGGCCAGATCATCGACTGGCTTTACAAAAAGCGCGTCGACACGATCGATAAAATGACCAATTTACCGCGACCCTTGCGCGGACGACTTTCAGAGACGTTTTCGCTTGGTAAGATCGACCTCGTGCGCGTGCTCGGCGCACGTGATACGACGCAGAAATTTCTTTTCCGTCTGGGCGATGGAAAATTGATCGAATCAGTTTTGATTCCAGCGTCGCTGGCCCTTTACGGCGGAAGATCGGACCGTCGGACAATCTGTGTCTCGACCCAGGTAGGTTGCGCTTACGGCTGCAAATTTTGCGCGAGCGGTTTGGAAGGTTTTTCGCGCAATCTGAGCGCAAACGAAATCGTCGACCAGCTCATCGCGGTTGAGCGCACGACTGGGGAAAAGATCGACAACGTTGTATTCATGGGAATGGGCGAGCCGCTCGCCAACCTTGCGAACGTGCTGCGGGCGATCCGGATTATTAACGCGGAATGGGGCCTCGGCATCGGGGCGCGTCACATCACGATTTCAACCAGCGGACTCGCGCCGCAGATTCGCAAACTGGCAGAGGAGCCTTTACAAATTCGGTTGGCCGTTTCTTTGCACGGCGCCACTAACGAAGTTCGCAATCAGATCATGCCGATCAACCGCCGTTATAACATCGAGACATTGCTTTCGGCCTGCGACTACTACAAAGCGCATAAGAAGCAGCCCCTGACGTTTGAATACATCTTAATCGCAGGCGTGAACGATTCTGACGAGCAGGCGCGTCTTCTTTCTCGTCATGCACACCGGCTCGCGGCAAAAGTAAACTTAATTCCGTACAATACAGTTTCCGGTTTACCTTGGGCGCGGCCTTCGAAACACCGTCAGGAAGAATTTCTCGCGATCCTGCGAGGAGCGGGGATTCCGGCAACGTTGCGCCGCGAGAAAGGGCATGACATCGATGCCGCATGCGGACAGTTGCGGTTGCAAACGGAGCGCGAAGCGGTCGCAAAGACGTAATCACGAAATTGGAGGGCATCTGTGTTAGCCCCGAACGCTTTCGGGGTTCGCAGAAACAGTCGCAAAAGATTTTGCGCGCGGAGACAAGCTCGCGTTTAGTCCTTTATCATGGCCGGCTACGAGGGTGAGCCCGAACGCGTCTGGGACGAGTATCAGTGGGAGCGTTTCCTACAGCAACAGGAAGGCAAAGCGGAAAAGTACATGCGATTGCTGGAAGAATACCTTGATGATCCCCAGCGTGACGAGATCATCGCGCGCGAAATGGGTTGGAGCCAATTGTTCGATGCGAGGGATTGGAGCGCGGAACTCGATGCGCTGCCGTACGAAGACGTGGCTGAAGATGACGACGTTGGAATCGATGAGACACTCGGATCAGCGGAGACCTTGGAAGAACATGATCTGTATCGTGCTGCGTTCGCTTTGACGATCTGGATTGATCACCTGTTCGATCGAAACGCTTCGCTTCCAAACGAGCCAGCAGCTGTGAAATTGGCAACACAGGCTGCGCTGGCGAACGCCAAACTGGCCGCAGCTTTGAGCAGCGATAGTCTGAGCGAAATTGGGATGACGATCGCCTATCTGAAGCGGGCCCTGAAAGCAATCACCATTTCGATGGATGCAGCGGCGCAACTTCGGAAGGTCGCCGGGCTGGTTACCCGCTCACAATATGCAGTCCTTCGACGGCGACTTTTTCAAGTGCGAGACGGAATTGTTACTCTAATGGGCGAATACCGCGGCGAGTGGCGTCGCCGCTTCGGCCCCGAAAGCTTTCGGGGTTGAATGAAATAGGGCTGGCTGCCGTCCAATCGTGCAAACAGAAGCGACTCTGGCTCAGGCCGATGTGTCGGATTTGGACTTGGTGACACGTTGCCAGGCTGGCGACACTGAGGCATTCGACGAGCTGGTAACTCGCTACCGAACACGAGTATTTGGCATGATTTACAACATGGTACATAGCGAGCAGGACGCCTGGGACCTTGCTCAGGACAGCTTCCTTAAGGCGTGGAAATCGATTAAGCGCTTTCGGGGACGCTCGTCGTTTTATACTTGGATTTATCGGATCGTCATGAACGTGACGATCGACTGGCTCCGCAAGAAACAAATTAGAGGCGGAGGCAGCGAGTTCGACGAGGCGATCCAGCTAAAGCAAATTGAGCCGGCATCCAAGACCGTCCCGAAGTCGGAAGCGCTACCTCACGAGATGATGGAACGGAGCGAGATCCGCGCCCGGATTGACAAAGCGATTGCCCAGCTCTCGCCGGAGCAACGAGCCGTGATTTTGATGAAAGAGATCGACGACATGCAATATCATGAAATCGCGGAAGCGCTCGGTTGCTCGATTGGCACGGTGATGTCGCGTTTGTTTTATGCGCGCAAGAAATTGCAAAATCTACTGAGAGACGTTTATGAAAACATTTGAAGAAAAGTGGACAGCATGGCTGGACGGACAGCTTAGCGGACGAGAACTTTCGGAATTCGAGGCATCGTTGCCAGACAAAGCTGCCGCTGAAGCCGAAAAAGCGGATGCAAGAAAACTTGGCGCTCTCTTGAAGAGTGAGTTGGGTGTCTCTGCGCTAACAAACGAAGACTTTTTTAGCCATCAGCTCCGCGAAAGAATTCGAGAAGGCAGCGTGCCTTCTGTAGAGCGTGAAGCC
>JBKPOB010000040.1:0-5771 GCA_046732875.1 Verrucomicrobiota bacterium
GTCTGGCATCCATCGTCTTTGCCATGCTGCTTCTGTGGAACCCCATTGCAGGCGCGGCTGCAGTGATTTGGCTCATCGCATGGTACGCGGTTGTAATCGGCATTCTTGCAATCGTTTTTGGCTTCCGCCTGCGCACTCTCCGGACCCCGGCTGTCGCGTGAGACCCAGCAATACCGGAAGACGAGTTCGAAGAGTCCTAAGAACCGCTCAGCTTACGGCGTGAGCGTATAGATTACAGTGTGCACGGCTTTTCTTGTGCCTTTGACCACACTGTGCGCAACGTTCCTCGCTGTATTCCCCGTGCTCTTCGCAACGTTTTTTGCCGTGTGGGCAGGGCCCGCTTGAACACCCCCCATCGAGACCGCCACCGCGAGAATGATCGAAAAGAGCGCTTTCACAGTACTAATTAATTCGTTTCTCACGTCTCGATGCGCCTGCCGGCGAACGCCGCGCGTACGGCGTGGCAGCCTTTGTTTTTCCCTGCACTCCAAGGCGGATCAAAAATGTCGCCGACTTCACTTTGTTACGGCGTGCCAGCCTCCCCCTTTCGCTGCGCTCCAAAGCGGAGGCTGGGCCCGCCAGGATTCGAACCTGGGACCAAGGGATTATGAGTCCCCTGCTCTAACCGCTGAGCTACAGGCCCGTGTGATCGCGCACTCAAGCATAGCATATCGCAGATGACCAACCCCGAAAGCTTTCGGCCTGCTCTAACCTCTGACCTACAGGCCGTGTGAAAAGCTATCGAGATTAAAAATGGGCACATCTTTCGAAACGACGTCGCTAAGCGAATCTCGAATCAGCGAATCGCTCCCCTCACGTCGCCGTTCTGCCTACTTGGCGCCCCCCCGCAATCCGGAAAACGAAAACGCGTGCCGCAATTCCGGTGGTGTCTGCGCAGCGTCTTGATAATTCTGCAGCAACTTGGTGCGCGCGAGGTCGCTCGCACAGAGTCACAGTAGCGCCCCCGAAACCAGCGCCAGTAAGTCGTGCGCCGAGAACGCCGGGCAAGGCCTGCGCGATCGAGACGAGAAGATCGAGCTCCGGCGTGCTGTTCTCAAAATTCTGTCGAGAACTCTCATGTGATTCGTTCATCAATTTGCCAAAGCCGACACCATCGCCCGTTTCGAGCAACTTTACTGCACGCCAGACGCGCTCGTTTTCGCAGATGACATGCGAAGCGCGGCGGCGCAGCAGCGCTGACAAATCACTGCGACGATCCAGCTCTGCTGAACTGACGTCGCGCAGCGCGCGGACCCCGAATGCGCGAGCAGCGGCATGCGTTTCTTCTACGCGCAGATTGTATTCGCTTTGGGCCAGCTCACGCTTTTTGCTGGACTCGGCAATAATGAGCGCAAGCTCAGCCGGAAACGGCACGCAACGAATCTCCTCGGTTCGGCAATCAAAAAAAACAGCGTGATCAGCGCGACCGAAGAGTGACGTCACTTGATCAAGCAGTCCCGATCGCACACCAACATAACGGTGCTCGGCACGTTGACATGCTTTCGCGATCTCGAGCGGCGCAAGTCTGGCGGGAAAAAGCTTTAGGAGAAAGAGCGCGGTCGCCAACTCAAGTGCGGCGGAGCTGGACAGGCCTGCACCGATGGGCAGATCGCCACTGACATCAGCGGTAAAACCACGAATAGGAACATTGAGGTTCCGTAGTTCATCAGCCACTCCGAGGATGTAGTTCGCCCAGCGCCTTTCCTGAAGCGGCCGCAACTCGGTTGGGCGTACTTCTACGTCGCCAAAATTAGGAGACGTTAGACGAATAGACCGGTCGCTTTTTACACCGCATATGCAAATCCCGCGACTGATCGCGGCACCCAGAACAACTCCTTCGTTGTAGTCAGTATGATTGCCAAGTAGTTCGACACGGCCCGGTGCCCAAGCGGAGACTGTGTCATGCGTAATCACCTCGAGTACTCGATGATGATCATCGGGCCCAGTGGATAGCCCAGGTCGTGTTCATAATCGGTGCCGCGAAAGCGCACCGTAGATATGTATCATGCTGAAAACAGGTAACAACTCTGTCTTGAATTATGAGTCCCTGCTAACCGCTGAGCTAAAGGCGGTGATTAATCGTGCACTGAAACGTAGCATGTCCGAGTGACCAAACCTGAAACCCTCGGAGATTAGCCAAAATTTCGGATTGCGCATTTTGATTCGCGGATTTGGGATGGCGCAGTGATCCGGGGCTTGGTGAGCATCATTGAAATCGGCATCCTCAGCGCGCTGATCCTGGCGACGCGCTGGGCAAATTATCAGGACGTTTTTGTCACCGGAAATATTTATTTCACGGATGCCGACTGTTACGCGCGGATGACGCGTGTGCAGATGTCTTCGGAACATCCGGGATTGATCGTACGGCACCACGAGTTCGAGAACTTCCCAATAGGAACGACTCCCCACACAACTGCGCCATTCGATTATCTCATTCTCGGCTTGTCGAGGGTAATCGCCGCGCCGTGCCCGGTGGTCGCCCCCTTCGATCTAGATCTGTCCGGCGCGTTCATTTCGCCGTTGCTCGCGCTACTCGGGAGTTGGTTTTTTTGGTGGTGGTCCGTGAGATTTTCCTATCGATGGGCGATGCTCATCGTGTACGCGATCAGTCCCATTCTCGTTCATGGGACCGAGCTCGGCAGGCCCGATCATCAATCCTTGCTGATGCTGCTCGTAACAATCGCGATTTGCGCCGAATGGAAGCTGCAAGCAGAAGCCGGCTCTCTTCCCGCTACAGTTCGAAGTAAATGGAGCATCGTCAGCGGAATCGCATGGGGATTCGCGATGTGGACTTCAGCCTATGAGTCGGTCGTTTTATTTCTGCTCGTCATGGCTGTAACTGCGTTTGAAAATCCAAAGGCGATCGCAGCGAAGTCGCGATGCGCCGGCTGGCTTTGTTTTATTCTCGTCCTCGCGATCGCACTTTTGATTGAGCGGCGCATTCCTTCATTTTCGTTTTTTTATTCAGACCCGCTGTTTCAAAACTGGGCGCACACCATCGGCGAACTCAAGCATGTCTCGCCAGCAAATCCAATCTGGCTGCGATGGTGTGGATATTTGCTCCTCGTCGTACCAGTACTTGTGTGGATCAGCGTGACCAAGACCAGAAACAAGACTGATCAGACGACGCCAACGTTTGTTCTCGTGCTTTTCGTTGCCACTTATCTCCTGACAATTTGGCAGGCGCGTTGGGGATACTTCTTCGTGCTGATCTTTGCTTTGGTGCTTCCGCAATTGCTTGAGCCAATCAAATTGCGCACGGCGGTTTGGATCGCATTTTTGCTGTCGATCTTTCCGATTTTGCGCGATTGGGACGAAAAACTTTGGCCGAATGAAGCGCAACTGGCGGATCGTATAGTACGGCGCAATGAATCGGCGCAGCTGCGCGACCTGGCGCTCAGTTTGCGATCGCCGGAGATTCGCCCATTCCTTGCACCTTGGTGGTTTTCTCCGCAGATCGCCTATTGGTCAGGTCAGCCTGGCGTGGCTGGCAGCTCGCATGAAAGCCTGCCGGGAATCGAAGACAGTGCGCGCTTTTTTGTCGGGCAAGATTGGGGAACGGCCCGCAACCTTCTTGAAAATCACAAGGTCGCCTGGGTAATCGCCTATGATTCCGAGCGAACGGCGCAAAATTCGGCGGAGATTTTGGGAAAGGTTGCACCTCAACAGCCGGTCTGCTTCGTACTGGATAAGACAGCAAGCAAGGCGCCACCGCTCCTCATTCTGTCCGCTCAAAATGGAATCGCGAAAGTTTATCGTGTCGTCGCACGATAAAAAATTCGCGATTACGACGAGAATCCGTTGACAGCTACCACTGACTGTCACAATACTACCGGATGCTCAAAAGATTCGTCCCGCAAAAGCCGGTGCCGCCAGTCAGAGAAGAACCGCGGTATTCGGGAATAGATGACAACAGTAATCATCCTGCGAATGGCGAAGAACCAATAACAACAACAATCATAGATAAACCAAAACCTATGGCAGATCACGGTGGCAAAGACATCCTCTCGAGCGATGTCGAAATCAAAGGCTCGATCAAGTTCCAAAAGGAACTTCTCATCGACGGGAAAGTCGAAGGGGAAATCAATTCCGATGGCGTCCTGACGATTGGTGAAAACGCTGACATTCGCGGCGAAATAAAAACCAAATCGATCACCGTCTATGGGAAAGTGCAGGGCAATATCACGGTGGCCGAGCGTTGTGAGCTAAAATCAAAATGCACATTGCAGGGAGATTTGAAAGCAGCGCGCCTTGTCATTGAAGAAGGAGCAACTTTTATTGGCAAATCCGAAGTCACCAGCGGAACGGTTTCTGCCAAGTCAGCTCCGGCCCGCCCGGAGGTTGTTCGATCCAGCGAGCCAATCAAGGCGGCGTTCGGAGGGCGCGGATAAAAGGGAATCCAGGGGTTAGCGTCCGGTGGCCAGTCCGTCGCCTGCAAAAGTCAGTCTTGAATGCCCACACTGTGGGTTCAAGCAGATGGAGTATGCGGCGGCGAAAAGCTCGATTTGTCGCCAATGCGGTCGCTACTTTTCTCCGTTTGCGCCCAAACCCGGCCTAAAACTGCGGGTTCGCGAAGAAGCGCCTGCTGCACCAACCACCTCTTCCATCCTCGGCAAATTTGAGGATTTTTGGAAACGGCAGCGTAGCTCGATTATCGAATGCTTCGAATGTAAACGGAAACAGCAGGTTTGTGGCACCGCCACTTCCACAATCTGTCCGTCGTGCAGCGCGCACATCGATTTGCGCGACTACAAAATCACCAGCGGTTTTAGCCGAACGATTCGAACGCGAGGAGACGTGCATTTGACGAGCAAAGGCGATCTCGGCAGCAGCAGTGTGGTTTGCCAGTCCGCCTTAATCGAAGGTAGACTCCGCGGCAACCTGCATTGTGACGATACCGCCACGGTTAACTTCGCAGGCAAGATTCCGGGGCGGATCAGCGCACGGCGTGTCATCGTCGAGCGCAAAGCTGACATTCATTGCTTTCGCAGGCTCAAGGCGGAAAGCATTGAAATCAAAGGAAAGATGTCGGGAGAGATCATTGCCCAAACCGTGACGATTCAAAAAAAAGGCGCGCTCGAAGGTGACGTCACAGCGAGGGCGATTAGCGTTGAAAAAGGCGGCATGTTTTCCGGTCAGCTCGTCATCGGTCGCGCCGATCTTATGCAGGGAGAATTGTTGCAGGAACAGAAATCAGACGTCGCACACGTCCAAGAGACCGATTTTTCAGCGGTCGCCCCGCGGCCCTTGCCTGCAACTTAATAGTAATCTTCTCCATGCAAAGACTGCATCCGCGCAGTCCGTACGAGAAACTTGGCGGCTACGTCCATCTGCCGCGGCTGATCGACAAAGCCAAGCTTCATCGCAAAGGGCTGCTCAACGGCTACAACTATAAGACTGTCGGATTCGACAAGCATCTGCTGGCTTTTCTAAAAATTGACGGCGACGCCTTCGAAGAAATCGTCAACAGGATGGACGAGGACAACGCCATTTTAAAGTGGGTGCAGACAAATGGTGCGCGGCATCCTCCCGAAGCAATTGAACTGTGGAACCAGGCGATGATTTCCCGCCATCCAGACACGGCCGCAAAAAAGGCGCGCTTTCTCCACTTTCTGAAAGAGGCTGGTGGCGAAGGGCGCAAGGATATTCGGACTTATTTCGATCTGATCGAGTTTGACGAAGGACGATTGAAATGACGAAGCACGAACGGCGAATGACGAAAGAAGCGCGAATTCCAAACGACTAAAAGCGCCGGCGGGTTTTCGTTATTC
>JBKPOB010000041.1:0-22733 GCA_046732875.1 Verrucomicrobiota bacterium
GCGATACTCTTAGATGTCTAAACGATCTGGTATTTCTTTCGTACGTCGTGCGCCGGATAACCTTACCGAAGAGTTGATCGCTGTGCTTTCGTCGAAGGCCTCTTTCGAATACAATCCGTTATTCGAAATTGTCTTGGTCAATCTGCGGGAGCGAAATGCAGCCAGCGGCGGCGAAGAGATGCTGCGCTTGCGTGCTTATGAAAGGCTTCAGGGCCTTGTGAACCAAGGCGCGGTCCACCGGGAAGTGACAGGAGTCACGAAGAAATACAAAGGCGTCGCTGCGCGAATGGTCATTCTGCGCGCTGAGATGAAAGCTTTGCGCGCCGCCTACAACCAGCGCGTTCGCGCCAAGGCTGCCGCGCGGACTTAACTGCGCTCGAACAGCTACAACGCGCCGTGGCGAACCTTCTCGTCGATCGCCAGGTAATCGTTCCGCGGCGGACTGAAGGTATCGAGCACGCGTGTCGGTAACACGGTTTCCACACCGTGTGGGACGTTCCCCGGAAGATAGAATGAATCGCCTGGTGAAAGTTCGTGCGGCACGCCGTCAACGATGAGCCGCATCTTGCCTTCTAGAATGTGAACGATCTGCTCCTGCGGATGCGAGTGCGGAGGCATCGTGCTCCCAGCGGCCAGTGTAGCCATCATCTGATACATCGTCTTTCCATGGGCAACGGTTCGGCGCGTAATGCCGGGACAAATTTCGATAGTCGGATTTTCTGGTTTCATCTGTAGAACTTTATGCGGGAAGAGCTGGTGGCGCGAATGTTCGCTTCCCTGTTTCGCACTTGTCGCTTGCCAATCCTTATTGATCCCTGACAAAATCGACCATGAAAATATCCATCCAATTAATTACAATTCTTTTCGCGACGGTGATCGCGACTTCCTCTTTCGCGCAAACATCCGACACATCCCCCACCGGTGCATCGAGCCCAACTGCCTCCGTGAGGGCTCAAGCTGGTCAGCCAAATCCGCAGGAGATGATGAAACAAATGATGGAGTTGTCGAAACTGAATGAAAACCACAAGCTCCTCGCCGATCTCGACGGGAATTGGACTTACACCATCAAGTTCTGGATGAATCCCGACCCGAACGCCAAACCGGAAGAATCAAAGGGCACTGCGGTCAGGAAATCGATCATGAACGGCCGTTTTTCTACGCTCGATGTAACCGGGAAAATGGAAATGCCCGGCCCCGACGGTAAGAAAAAGGAAATGACCTTCGTAGGGCATGGAATCGACGGCTACGACAATGTGAAGAAGAAATTCGTCGGTTCATGGATCGATAACATGGGCACCGGCATCATGTTTTCGGAAGGCACTTACGATCCCACGACCAAAACCTTCACCTACACCAGCGAGTTCGAAGCCCTTCCCGGGATGAAGCAACAGATCCGCGAAGTCATTAAGGTGACCGACAACAACCATCACACCCTGGAGTGGTATGAGAACCGTGGAGGCCAGGAAGTGAAAACAATGGAGATCAATTATACTCGCGCTGGTAAGAAGTAACCCAGTCCAATTTCATTCATGCAAGAGTCACGACAGCAATGTCGTGACTCTTTGTTTTTCATGAGGCTTTAGTGTCAGCCATAAGAGGTTCAAGCAACATCCAAGGTCGAAAAAACAGGCGTCAGCGGTGGCGTTTGTTGGCTGCAGGAACTATAGAAAGAGAATGCGTGAAGAGCCTGGTAGGATTCCACTTGCGAGGGGGATCATCTGTTACTGAAGAATTTCCCGGTGCAGTTGCTGGCCGCGCATGGTCTAACTGAAGAAGCGGTGCGAAACGCGAACCCCATCGACTATCAAGGCGTTCGTGCCAAGGTCTTCCGTGCCGAATACATGATTGCTATCGCAGCGAATCTTCGGCGAGCCAAAGATCTAGCACGGATCAAATTGTTGATGGAACAAGCCGAGATCGACGGAAATTTGCTAGAGACAATTCTGAAGCGTCATAAATTGTCTTTGCCGGAAGATGAAAACGGAACTCCGCCAGCGCCTCGCGCGTGAACCCTTTGAGGAGAAGATCCGCAAAGCCGGGCAGCTGGTTCGTCTAGCGAAAGAATTCCCTCGACAGCCGCCATCACCGACCGCCCGGTTTGTCGCCGCGTCCAAGGAGAAAACAATCACCGACGCGATTCGTAATCGCAAGGTTCTCGAATTTTCCTACAACGGACAACCCCGAGTAGTAGAGCCGCAGACGTACGGTATAAGTACCACCGGTCATCTAATATTGCGCGGATATCAACGGACCGGCGGTAGTACCTCAGGATACACGACAGGCCTTAGACTCTTCGAAATCGCAAAAATCTCGCAGGTTCGACAGACGGGCGAACAGTTTGCCGAAGCGCAGGCTGAGCACAATCCGAACGACCGCGCCATGTCGAAGGTCATCATCAGTCTGCCGCGGCCAGCGCGCTAATTTGGAATAGCTTCGCCTATTCTGCTGGTGGCCGAAAAGCTGTAGCGGCGCGCTATGAGCGCCAACCTAAAATTTGCTTTAGCTCCTATTCAATCCGACGAAACAACGAACCGATTCCCTTCGCTGTCCTTGAACATGGCGTAGGTGCCCCACGGTTGTTTTTGGGGTGGGCCTTCAAATTCGACGCCGCGCTTTTGCAGCTCGGCATAGGTCTTATCGATGTCATCGCACGTGTACGACATGTTCATGAATGAGCCGATGCGCTTTTCGTCGCCTTCGGCCGTGAACAACACCACTCGTGTCTCCGCTTTCGGAATTCGCAATTCGATCCAGCGCTGTTTCTCATCAAAGGGCTGGTCGGTGATGATCGTGAACCCCAGTTTGTCTGTGTAAAAATCCAGCGCGCGATTTTGGTCGGCCACTGGAATGCTAACAAATTTGATTTGTTTGATCATGATGCACCGAACCTAACGTGCCTGACATCTTCGCGTCCAGAAGCGAGCTGCTTGTTTGGTAACAAAGCGCTGTCCGTTTAAAAGTATAGTTCTGTCGAATTGATTTCATAATTCATATTTCTTACTTCATCCTTCTCGCGTGCCCAGATTTCGCGAAGCCGTTCCTATCGACGATTACGTTATCGACGTCCTGATGCGCGATCTGATCGGACACGACCAGAAACCAGCCGCTTATCTCGTTTATCTCTATCTTTATGGACAAGCCGCGCGGAAGAAATGGAAACCGGTCGTCGCGAGTTTACGAACGCTTGCCGACGCGACTGGCCTATCCAAAAGCGCCATCCAAATCGCGATTGCAACCCTGCGCCGCCGTGAATTAATCGTGACCACCCGCGACCATGCCACGGCCACTTCGCACCATCGAGTCCTTCGCCACTGGCGCGTGCGATGATAATGAACCAGGAAGCCAAGAACCTCTTCCTTCTTAATTCCTAATTCTGCCTTTCGTACGCTATTTGGTTACGAACGGCGGCCGCGCCATTCGCTCGACGCAGCTCACATCAAGATTTTTGGCGTTGCCGGTATCCAGAAACTCGATCGCGATCCGATCGATGCAGCCAGCATCGCTCAGGCCATCGACTCCATGACCAGCCTCTGGAATAATCACATGTCTGCTGTTCGGCAAATTCCTGGCGACCTCTTCGCCGTACCTTGGCGGCGTGACCGGATCCATGTTGCCGGAAAAAATCAGCACACGCGCGTTTGAGCGAACAGGCTCGAAAAAATCGCTTGGAATCTCACCGCGCGGCCACATCCCGCAGGCGCGCGTTTGCTGGAACACACGATAGTTCCCGAATGGATTATTCTCATTCAGCTTCGCCGCCTCCTGGTGATTAATGAACGGGACGTCTTCCGCGCACGTGACCGACAAATACATTCCGTCGGCCACGAAATCTGGGATCGACGGCGCGACCGCTTGCTGTAGAAACGGCGCGAAGTCGCCCGTCGCCGCATGGTGAACGATCAGAGGAATCCGGGCCGCTTTGTCGCGATCGTACATCCAGGTCCTGATCTTCTCTCCAAATACGCCGGGCTGAATTTCGACCGTCGTCGGCGCTACGTTGCCGGGCAGAGAATATTCCACCCGCGCGGGTTCTTTCTCCAACTGCGCCAGCACGTTTTTCCAGTCGTCGCGAATCTGCGGGAAAGCGGCGTGACACGCGGTGTCCTGTTCGCATTCGCCGAGGATCAGGTCCATGGCGCGCGCAGCGGATTCGGCATGGTGCAACGGCATTTTCAAATCGGGCGGCGCGACGCCCAGCAGGATCGCGCTGCGCACGTGCTCGGGATGCTGGCGCATGTAAATCAGAACTGCGCGCGTACCGTACGACGCGCCAAAAAGACTGATCCTGTCGTATCCGAGCCAGGCTCGCACTTCGTCCAGATCATCCATTGCGATGGAGGTCGTGTATTTCGCTAGGTCGGCGCGCTGTTCGAGCGCGTGACGCAAATTCTTTACGTATTCGACTGGAAACATCTCGCTCAGGTAATACTGCGGCGTTTTCTCACGCGGAATTGAAAGCCGATTCGATTTCCCGGTGCCGCGCTGATCGACGCATACCACGTCGTGCCTTCGACGATAGATTTTGCCCGGGCCGGCGTAAAATCCCGCTCTATCTGTGGACGACGCGCCGGGACCACCTGCCAGATCGAACAACGGCTCAGCTTTGTTTTTTTGATCGAACGCAGGCAGCACGACGATGTTTAATTCGATCGTTCGACCGGTGCGCGTTTCCCGGTTTTCAAAAACGGTCATTTTCCCGCAAAACAATTCCTCGTCGATTCCGTCTACCCGGCACGGCTTCAATTTCGGCAAACCACTCGGCAGGCTACGTTTTTCGCAGCCGACCGCATCGACTAGAAGCAAGACCACACCGGTCGCGATCAGTAAAACATGACAAACGCAGTGGAGTCCGCGCACGGGCGACGTTATTGCCCGTACACGAGTTCGCGCAAATCCAAATCCGCTTCTTCTGAAACGTGAATATTCTTGTATCGTAACCCGCTTACGATGCATGCTGGGAACGCTATGGCAGACGTCCAAAAGAACATCCGTGAATATCTGGCCGAGATCGGCAAGCGCGGCGGGCTCGTCAGTCGTCGCGAATTAACCAAATCTCACGCTCGACAAATGGTGGGCATCCGCGAACTGAAGCGGGCAGCGTTGAAGAGTGGGAAGCCTTGGCCGCCTCGCAATCGCAAATTGGTCAAGCTCTCCTGATGCGCTATTCAACTTATGCATCGTAAGCCGCTTATGATGCACCTGAAATTGACGAATGATTGTAACGTAAACGTCGATCGCCGATCATGGCGAACGTGGGTGATGAATGCGGAAGAATTGATTAGCACTTTCCCGCGCTTATATCACATGGCGCATGTCAACGCTTGGCCTGGCATCAAGCGCCATGGTCTACTCAGTACATCTGCTTTGCTGGATCTGTTTGAAGTGACGGGACCTGGCCGCAAGGCGTTGGAAGCAAATCGTCGCAACGACAGCATCACGGTGCATCACAAACGATACGGAGAAGCAGTGATTCGGGACAACAAACCGATGGATGATGCAGGGTTAATGCGTGCGCTAACCGACATGACGCCTGAAGAGTGGTACCGGACCCTGAACAGGAAAGTTTTTTTCTGGCCGACTGAAGAACGGCTGAACCGACTGCTGATGGCTCGCTTCAACCGACCGTATAATCATTGTGTAATTACAGTGAACACTCGGCGCCTGGTGCGCGACTATCACGATAAAGTGTGGCTTTGTCCGATAAATTCAGGAGCGACGGCAAAGCCAATGCCGCAGCCTCGCGGAACAGAGACGTTCCGGAGGATCTGCGATTATCCGTTTAATGATTGGTCAAGAAAACGGCGGTCCTGCATCAAGGCCGTAGCTGAACTTGCGGTCGACTACTCTGTTCCAAACATTCGCGACTATGTCGAAGCAGTGAGTGTTCGAAACTCAACTGGCGTTGTCCACACTTTGTCTCGTTGACCAAAGTCCTCCGCTCAGCATTTTGAGTGCAAGGCCGAATCTTCACTTCGCCGCGGCCGCTAGCAGCTGACTCTGCAATGCGCTCGCCTCGCCAGCGCCGGCAGCACGATCGTGCTTGGATCGATCGTTTGGCCGCCGCGCAATCGCAAGCTAACTCAGGCTCACCTGAACTGATCCTGACCGCGAAAATTATTCGGCCGAACGCACACCTGTTGAATCCAAAGCCGAGGCAAGCTGCATCTCAGTGGAAACAAACGACAATCGCTATGATCGCGGATTTCAGATTTGCTGTGCGGCAGCTGCTCAAGGCGCCGGGATTTACAACCGTGGCGGTGTTGACCCTTGCATTAGCAATCGGCGTTAACTCGGCCATTTTCGCGCTGATCAACGGAGTGGTGCTGAAGCCGGTGGTACCGCTTCGGCCTGACGAAGTCGTGAATGTGTTCACGGCCCGACAGAATGCGACCCACGATTATCGCCAGTTCTCCTACAACGAATACCGCGAGCTGCGCGAAAACGGCGGGGACGTGTTTGCCGATGTTGCCGCGATCGAGTTCGCCGTCGCTGGCATCGGGCGCGATCATGAAATGCGGCGCAGCTTCGCTTTTCTAACTTCGGAAAATTATTTCACGATGATGGGCGTGCGGCCGTTTCGAGGCCGGTTTTATGACGCCGAGGAATGTAAACCAAATGCGAATATCGCCGTGGTCGTAACCAGCTATGGTTTTTGGAAACGCAACGGCGGCCGCAATGATTTTGTCGGTAGCACACTTCACATCAATGGGCAGCCCTACGCCGTGATCGGAGTCGCGCCGGACGGATTCAGTGGCGCCAGCGCGTTGGTCGCGCCTGATATCTGGGTCCCGATCGGCATTCGCTCACAGCTCGGTTCAGCTTTCGGCGATTCCGAAACGACGCACGACCTGTTGAACCCGAAGAATTACACGTTCAATCTCACGGCACGGCTGCGCCCCGGCCTTGCGATGGACGCGGCGAAGGCGCGTTTGCCGGTCCTGGCGCAACGATTGAATGCGATCCAGCCGGAGGAAAGCGAAGGTGCCCGGGAGTTGCAAATTCATACGCCGTCGCGATTCAGCCTGAGCACGCAACCGGAGGACGACGGCCCAATCACGCTGATCGCGACATTGCTCATGGCGATGGCCGGCGCGGTCTTGCTGATTGCATGTTTAAATCTCGCGAACATGCTGCTGGCGCGCGGCACATCGCGTTCGAAGGAAATCGCAGTCCGTTTGGCTGTCGGCGCATCACGCTGGCAGATTGTCAGGCAGCTGTTGTGCGAAGGATTTCTGCTTGCTGTTTGCGGCGGCGTAATCGGCCTTATGCTCAGCGCTTGGTGCAACAATCTGTTACTCGAACAAATGCGCGGCCTGCTCTCGTCCGTGAATTTTTCTTTCGTCGTTAAATTGCGTCCGGACGCGATGCTGCTCGCAGTCACATTCTTCTTTTGCCTCATCGCAACCATGCTTTTCAGCCTCGGCCCCGCGCTAAAGGCAACAAAGGCCGATCTCGTTAATGACCTCAAAGAACAGGCAGGCGAGCCGGCGCGAATCGGTCGGTTGAGTCGTTTCTTTGCACCGCGTCATATTTCGGTAATGGCGCAAATCGCTCTCTCGCTGATGTTGCTTTTCGCCGCAGGATTATTTTTTCGTGGCGCGCTCAAAGCAGCCGGACTTGACCCGGGGTTTATCGCGGCCGGCGATCTCATCACCGAGTTCGATTTCACCCTGATCAAGAAGGCGCCGGCTGATTCGCGTCGGTTGATGTTTGAGATAGTGCAACGCGTACGAAAATTGCCCGGCGTAACCGCCTCGGCGATCGGCACGATGCTGCCGTATTCCGATTTCACCACCGCGCGCCGGGTTCTGCGCACAAAAGACACCATGCCTAACGATCCGAAGGCGCCCGACCCGAGCGTCAACTCGCTCTACACCGCGATCACGCCCGGTTATTGCGACGCGCTCGGCATAAAACTCCTGCGGGGCCGTGATTTCACTCAGGACGAATGCGAAAATAAGGAGGCGCGCCGCGTAGCGATCATCGACGAAGAATTGGCGAAAAAGCTTTTCCCGAACCAAGACCCGATCGGTCAACATATCCGCTACACCCAACCTTTGAAGGACGGCTCGCCTAACGACATGGAAATAGTCGGTGTCGTAAGCAAGCACCGACACGACGTTCAGAACGATTCCGTCTTTTGCCGTCTGTTTGTCCCGTTGGCGCAGGGATACAGCGGCCAGACCTATCTGCATGTGCGGTTCAACACGCAAGATCGACGTGCCGTAGTCGCGTTCATGCCAACGCTTCGACAAACCCTGCGCGACCTCGATCCCGATCTGCCGCTGCTGCAGATGGTGCCCTTTGTGGATCTGATGGAGAGGTCGCCGAATCTTTGGATCGTTAAACTTGGGGCAACCCTCTTCGGGGCTTTTGGGACAATCGCACTGCTGCTGGCGGTGGTGGGTGTTTATGGTGTGAAAGCTTACGCCGTGGCGTGCCGGACCCGCGAAATCGGAATTCGCATGGCGTTAGGTGCACATCGGCGCGACGTATTCGCCCTTATTATGCGACAAGCGGCGATGCAAACGGCTCTCGCCGTCAGTATCGGGCTTGTTCTTTCGTTGGGTGCAGGGCGCGTCCTTGCCAAAATCCTATATCAAGTAAGCCCGACCGATCCGTTGGCGCTCGTCGGTGCCAGCTTGATGCTCGCTACTGCAGCGCTTCTTGCTTGTTTCTTGCCGGCGAGGCGCGCCACTCGCGTCAATCCGATGACGGCGCTCCGAGCCGAATGACACCCGAAGACTCGTCAGTGGACTTCAAAAAATTCAGTTCAAATTCTGGCTAATTTTCTGGTTTTCGCTTCGACTTCGTCGCGGTTTTTTTCCGGGTGCGCGCCCGCTTTTGAGTGGAGCTGCGTTTACGAACAACGGATGTGGCTTTCTGTTCTTTCCGCGCTTGCCTCGATTCCTCGCGTTCCTTACGAAGCTTCCTTTCGTCCAGATATCTTTTGAACCTCTTATAAGCAAAACCGCCGCCGAACCCGGCAGCAGCAATTGTCAGCGCAGCAGCGATCTTAACCGGCCCCCGGCCGGGTGCCAGGTGCCAGGGACATTTGTCTAGCGGATATTTATCCGGAAGATAGAACCCGCAGTTAGGTGAAGCACACTTACGCGCCATAATTGTTTATCTCGTTAGGCAGAGGTTACTGAAACTACTGCTAAAGCTCTACTAGGCGTGTCCGCGCTGACAAGTTAAATCGCGCGAAACCTAGGGTGCGGTGTCTTGCGGCTCCGGCAGATAGAAAAAGAGAATCCCGAGAATCACATAGACCGAGAGAAGTTGGATGCCTTCGATCCAGTTCGTCTCGCCGTCTCCACTGATCTGAAAGAGGATGTAAACCGAGGCCACGACCGCGACCACTTCCGGCATCGTGAATTCCAGGTTCATCGGTCGCCCGAAAAGATAGGAGAGAAAAATCAGCACCGGCGCAACGAAAAGCGCGATTTGCAGACTGGAGCCGATGGCGATGCCGACCGTCAGATCCATCTTATTTTTCATCGCCATGACGATGGCGGTCGAGTGCTCGGCCGCATTGCCCACAATCGCCACCACGACCACGCCAACAAAGACCTCGGTCAGGCCGACGGAGTCCCGGACATTTTCGATCGTGCCAACGAGAAACTCCGAGAGCAGTGCGACCACGGCGGTAGAGATGAGCAGGATGGTAATAGCCTTGCCGCGTGACCATTGCCGGCCGCTTTCTTCGGTATTTGCGTGAGCGCCTTGGTAGAAATGTTTGTGGGTCCAGAGCGAGAAACCGAGGATGCAAAAATAGGTAAGGAACAAGACAACGGCGATGGCCAGAGAAAGCTTCTGCTCGACCAGCGAACTCCAACCGCCGGGACTGCGGTCGGCGGCACGATGAAAGACCGTCGGGATGATGAGTCCAATCGCGGCCAGCGAGAGCGAGATGACGGAAGTGCGCGCTGCGGTGCGGTTGAAACGCTGTTCTTTATATTTAGTGCCGCCGAATAGAATGGAGAGGCCGAGCACCAGCAGCACGTTGCCGATGATCGATCCCGTAATTGAGGCTTTCACCACATTGATCAGCCCTTTGGAAAGGGCGATGCCGGCGATAATCAGCTCCGCGGCGTTTCCGAAAGTCGCGTTGAGCAATCCTCCCAGGCCTTCCCCGACGCGGGCGGCGAGCGCTTCGGTGGCGCGCCCGATCCAGCCGGCGACCGGAATGATGGCGAGAGCGGAGCAAACGAAGAGCGCAGTCGGACTGATGCTTCCGGGCCAGAAGCGCAGAAGGATCGCGAGCGGAACGAAGATTAGCAGCCAGTCGAGCGAGGGTTTGAGTTTCAGAAGTCCGGGAATTTCGCGCCTTGCCTCAGCTAATCAACCGTCCGTCTTCGGCCGGATCAACAGTCATCTTCTCATTTAATCTTGCGTTCATTCACCGCGACGATCTGGAGATCGTCTCCGGCTCGCTCGAGCACGAGGGTCTTGTTCACTTTGCCGGATGAATGTTTGCCGCCGTTGCGCAACTCGTATCGGAGCGGAAATGTCACCCGCACCCGATTATTGTTCTGCGGCTCAACGTTGATATCGCCAGCCAGCCAAAACTTGCGTCCAGGCCAGCGTGAATCGTAGCGTTTCAAATCCTCTCGGATTTTTTCGCGATCCTTCATGCCTTCGTTATAGTACTCAACGCGATCGGCGAAGAACGCCGCTTCGGCGCCCACCTGCGGATCGAGCCCGGCGAGCACAAAGGCGCCGACATAATCCCGCAGACGTTCCTCGCTAATGTCTGAAGCCGGAGAGCTGGCGGCTGTAGCCGGCGGCGTTGAGGCCGGTTCCTCGTTCTGGGAGGAAACCTGAGCTCCAGGAGGAGGAGATTTTTGCGGCACCGATTCGACCGTCTGCGTGCCTGGCGCTGTAGCCGCGGGCGTTGACCGCGGCGGCAATGCTGTGGTGTTTTCGTTGGCGCTTGGCGATACTGCACGCCACACTGTTTTGCCAGGAAACTGCTTATCACTTTTGCGCAATTGCTCCCAGGTTTCAGATGTTCGCGGCTGATCATTTGCGTTGGAAGTCGCAACCGTCGGCTTTGCGCCGAGCGCCTCGCTCGTCTCGACGTCGAGTTGTCCTGTGATTGGCAGCCCATTGCGAATCTGATAACGGCCCAGGGCTGCAGCCAGTTCACTGCTGTAAGCGCCGTCGATCTCGCCAAAATAGAGCCCGCTATCGCGCAGTTTTTCCTGCACCGCCCGCACATTGTCAGGCCCCCAGCCATCTCGTAAATCAGTTGGCCCATTGTCATCGGCGCAAAGCAATGCGGCGAGGGCAAGACCGATCGAGACAGCAAACAAAGCAACCTGATGCCTCATACATTCTGGAATCGCACGCCACGCCGGACGGAGTCGGGCCGTTCGTGCTAACATCAGCGGTGCCGATCATTCTTTTTGGCCTGCTGGTTTTTGTTCTGCTCGCGTTGGCCGGCATAGTTTTGCTTTCCCTTGCGTTACGCTATCGCGCCGGCACTTCTCGACGGCAAGCACGGCGCTGGGTCGCCAGCCTGAATGTATGGGCAACGAGCTTCTCGGCGGTTTTCTTTCTCTCGTTCACTTTATTGCTCTCGTTTTGGGTGGACTCGGCCTTTCGATTTGCCCTGATTGGTCTGTGTATTGGAGGCATTCTCGGCTTGCTCGGTTTGGCGCTCACTCGGTGGGAAAGCCGACCCGAAGCACTCTTTTACACTCCGAGCCGCTGGCTCGCTCTTATCGTCACATTGGCAATCGCCGCACGTTTTGTGTATGGCTGGTGGCGCGCCACGCACCCTGGCAACAGCGGTCTCGGTGATCAGCATTGGCTAGTCACGGCTTCCGGAACGCAGCTTTCACTGGCAGTCGCTGCCGGATTGATAGGCTACTATCTGGTTTACTCCATTGGAGTGCGCCTGCGCGTTAGGCGGCACGAGTCACGGCGGTTTAAATTAAAACGCACCCAGGTCTAAGGCATCTGCAATGGCGTTTTTTGCCGATTGTGCGTGAGCAGATACTGCTCAGCGATTTCGCGCACGATGTCGTAACAGTTGAGTTTGCAGATCGTGCTCAGTTCCGACGATCTGCCGATGCGCGTGGAGACGAGCGGGAACCCTATCCGTTGCAGCAGCCGATTCGGCGAAGGGTTGTCAGCTTTAGGTTCGCAGACGATGCGTTTCAGGTTGAACCGCTCGTAAAAATCGACTGCGGCGAGACAGAAAAGATGCGCACCGTGCCCTTTGCCGCGCAAATCTGCACGCCACATGTGCAAGTGGATGCTGCCAAACTCACCCGGCACGATGTCTTTGAGCGATGAATGGCCGATTGCCTCGCCATCGATACACCAGGCAAGCACGAAATTGCGCACGGCCTCATCTGGCGCCGCGAGCATCGCCTTGAGGTCAGAACGCATTCGATTAGCTGTCGGCAGGCAATCGATTGCTACTCCCAGGCGCTCGATCTCCCCTGGTGAAAGTCCAAGCCAATAATCGATGAAGTCATCAAAATCCTGCCGTGAAAGCGGTCGAACACTTAATTCCATGACTTTCCCCAGCGCTAAGCCAATTGCACCGTGGATCTGAAACCGAAATTTATCAACGTAAGCTCGAAATCAGGAGCCTGGGAAAGCAGGAGAAGCAAGTCGGGGCCGGTCTGTGAACGCAGTGCATCCATGCGCACGCCGGTGTTTGCAGGTCGTGCCATGCAGGCGTGACTCGTTAGTTTCGAAATTCCGAGAAAACTATTGATTTTTATCGTCAATTGCTTAAAAAGCCTTGCCATTATTTGGCAATCTGTCTGAAGACTAACCAGAACAATCACAATACACGCCGAGCGCTTTGGCGCGATTCCTCATCCACAGCCGTGGAGGCAACTCCGCTTCCCGGATAAACAACCTAACAAATTAACCCGGGCTTCGCCCGAGCTCCACACATGAAAAAGAAACAGAATAGCTCCACACGCGCATCAGCGCTCCAAATTACACTCGCTCTCTGCCTAACCTCGATCTCGGCGATTTTATTCGCTTCCAGTTTGTCGCAGCCAACAGGCGCAGGCCCTGGCCCAAACAATCCACAACCAGGTCGACCGACGCCCGACGTCGTGCAGTTGGTCGGGCCGGTCGCGCAAAACATGGATTTGCGCGCTCTTCCTTACATTGCTCCAAATCCAGAGATCGAAGAAAAGCGCCTGACGCGTTATCCGCATCCGGAAATTCCAAGTCCGACCAGTCAAGCCGACTACCCGCGGTTCGACGTGTTGATGAAGCAAGCTTTGGCTCCCGCGCCAACGATGCCGGCGCCGCTGCTGACTTTCGAGGGGATGAACTCAAGCCAGAGTGGTTGTCTCTGTTTGCCGCCTGACACGGACGGCGACGTCGGCCCGAATCACTATGTGCAGTCGGTCAATAGCTCGATCAAGATCTTTGATAAAAACGGCAACCCGCTCAATGGCGCGAACGGAACGACCTATAACTCTTTCTTCCTGACCCTGGCAGGCACGCCGTGTTCGGGCTTTAACAATGGCGACGGGTTCGTCTTTTATGATCACCAGGCAGACCGTTGGGTCGTGAGCGATTTCGCTTTTCCTGGTTCTATTCCAGGCGCCGGCCCGTTCTACCAATGCATCGGCGTATCCCAAACCGGCGATCCCGTCAGCGGTGGTTGGTTCCTTTATGCGATTCAGCATGATCCGGCGAACCCCACTTGGATTGGCGATTATCCCAAGTTCGCGATGTGGAACAGCGGCGGGAGCCCTGCCCAGAACGCATACTTCCTTACAGTCAACCTGTTTGATGGCGTTTCGTTAGGCTTCCAGGGTGTGCGCGTCTTTGCGTTCGATCGCGCGTCGATGTTAACCGGCGGCGCAGCTCACACGATCGCATTTAATATCACTCCTGCTGGCCTGGGCGATTCCTATAGTCTGGTCCCAGCTGGCTTTCGCACCGGTGATCCACCACCTTCGGGAAGAGACGAATTCCTGGTTTCTGTCGATAGCCCCGCTACTGGCGGCGTGACTTTGACTCAGGTGCATGGCTGGAAATTTCACGTCGATTTTGCCACGCCGAGTAACGCAACTCTCGGTCTCGGCGTCAATCATACGCCGAATGCCAACGTCACCGTCAATGGGTTCGTTGACGCATTTACCAACAATGGCACGCTCCTCGTGCCTCAGAACGGCACTGCGCAGAAACTAGATACGTTGGGCGACAAGATCATGACGCCGCTGGTTTATCAGAATCGTAGCGGCGCGGAATCATTGTGGGCTTCGCAGACTGTTATCCAGAATTATCCAAACGGACCAACCGCGGTTCGCTGGTATAAATTCAATGTGAGCGGCGGCAATTTCCCTGCTACACCGGCCCAACAACAAAGCTGGAACAACGGCGGGGATGGTCTGTGGCGCTGGATGCCCAGCATCGCCGTGGACCAAGAGGGGAATATGGCGATTGGCTATTCCACCTCCAGCGCGACGCAGGAACCTTCCATTCGGTATGCCGGACGTCTCGCTTCTGATCCGGTAAATAATCTCGGCCAGGGCGAAGCTGTCATGACGGTCGGCGGTGGCCATCAGACTCATTCCAGCGGGCGTTGGGGAGATTACAGCATGCTGACTATCGATCCTGCCGATAACATAACCTTCTGGCATACGAACGAGTATTACGCTGTGACCAGCAGTGCGAACTGGTTTACGCGCATTGGCACGTTCCGATTTCCAACTACTGCGCCGGCTTTGACCGGATTAACTTACAATGGCGGAACGCCATTTGTCGATGGAACGAGTCTTACCAAGGGCACAAGATACACAATAGTGGCGCATGCAAACGCGGCTACGCAAAGCGTGGTGTTCAATAAAGACGGCGCCGACGTAAAGACAGATTCCGCGACTCCGTTTAATTACAGGTTTAGGCCACAGCGGGTAGGACCGCACATATTTGTCGCAACGCCATGGAGTTCCCCTGGAGGAACGGGAACCAGCGGCGCCCCTATCACCGTACACTTTAACATCGTGCGGTAAGCGCTGCACACAGACGCCCACCATCGTGCCCTGGCCTTTTTGGGGCTGCCCGTTTTTGCCTGCGCCTTCCGTCCGCGGCTAACGAGCGTCCGACATTTACTTCGCTTTTAAATTGCCCTTTGCGGCTTGGACAATCAGCTGTGGAATCTTGCGCAAAGACCTGAATTTCGAACAAAGCTCTGCCAAACGCAGCGAAACTCTTTATTTGCGGGCCCGCATCTGTCGCGCCAAATGAGAAGCTATTATGAAAACCGCCGTTTTGTTCTGTGCTGCAGTGCTATGGTGTGTTTCGTGTCTCGCCAATGCGCAAAGCGCGGATGACCGGCTGCGGAATATCTACACAGAAGAATGGAAGTGGCGGCTGGAACAGTTTCCCGGGCTCGAAGGACTCGAAAAACCGGTTCCCGATCGCCTGCCAAAAGTAGATCCGGCGACGCAGGAGATGCGGCTTCGTTACTGGCAGGATGTGCTGCACAAGGTCGATGATGTTCCGCGGACGCAACTCTCGCCCGAGGAACAAGTCAACTACGATGTTTATCGGCCGGAAATCGAGAATTTCGTCGCCGATCAGAAATTCCGTGACTACGAAATGCCTGCCAACTCGGATTCTGCTTTCTGGACCGACATAGGCCAAACTGCGCGGCGCCCTTTCAAGACGCTGACGGATTACAAAAACTGGATCGCGCAGATGCGCGATATTCCGCGCTATTTCCGCGAAGAGATCGCCAACATGCGAGCGGGGCTTGCGCGCGGGCTCACACCGCCACGCATCACTTTGCAAGGACGTGAGAAATCCATCGCCTCCATCGCGGGAGGCAAACCTGAGGACAATCTGCTCTACACGCCATTCCGGGAACCGATGGTGGGAGTTCAGCTGTCCGACCAGGACAAGCTCAAATCGGAAGCTGCAAAAGTGATTCGCGAGATCGTGCAGCCGGCTTACGCGGACCTGCTCAAATTCTTCCGGGACGAATATGTGCCGCACACCCGCACAACATTGGCGGCCCAAGCGCTCCCGGACGGGAAAGCGTACTATCGGCAGAAAATTCGCGAGTTCACTACGCTCGATCTGTCGCCCGACGAGATCCATCAGCTGGGCGAGTCGGAGGTTGCCAAATTGCATCAGCAGATGCTGGACGTGATGCATCAATCGGGTTTCAAAGGCGAATTTCCCGCATTCGTGCAATTTCTCCGGGACGATCCGCAGTTCTACGCCAAAACACCACAGGAGCTGCTTAATCGTGCCGCCTGGATTGCGAAAGTGTTCGACAGCAAATCGTCGCAATATTTTGGCTATCTGCCGCGGATGCGCTTCGCCATCAAACCGGTCCCGCCCGACCTCGCACCTTTTTATACTTCAGGCCGCGGCGGCCCGGGCGTTTATCTCCTGAACACCTACGACCTGCCGCATCGTCCACTCTACAATCTGCCCGCGCTGACTTTGCACGAGTCCGCACCCGGACATGCATTCCAGATTCCGATCGCGCTTGAGCACAAGAACCAGCCGGAATTTCGGCAACATGATTACATTTCGGCCTACGGAGAAGGTTGGGCCCTTTATTGTGAGAAGTTAGGCGAGGAAATGGGCATGTACGAAACGCCATACGAGCGCTTCGGCATGCTCGGGTATCAGATCTGGCGCGCCGCGCGACTGGTGGTTGATACCGGCGTTCATTCGAAAGGTTGGACGCGCGAACAGGCGCTCAAGTATATGCACGATTACACCGCGTTGCCCGAGCATGAGATCGAAACAGAAGTGGACCGTTACATCGCCTGGCCCGGGCAAGCCCTCTCTTATTACATGGGCGAGCTCGCGATCGTGCGCGCCCGCGAAAAAGCGGAGAAAACGCTCGGAGCAGAATTCAACATCCGCGCGTTTCACGATGCGGTGCTGGAGCTTGGCTGCGTGCCGCTGCCCGTTGTCACCACGCGGATTGACCGTTTCATCGCCGAAGGCGGCAAAGGCCCTTACCTAGACATGGAGTGAATAGGTCCCGTGGCCTTAATACTACATGATTCGATCAAACCGATCGTGGCCGGCCCGTGGTTGGATCGGGTTGTCACTGCTAGCAGTTTGCTGGCCCCTCAACTGGATGCTCCCCGGCCCAAGGACCTCGTACATATTCTTCCCGCTTTGGCTTGGATATGTTCTTGTGGTCGACGCTCTCGTGTGGACACGCTCTGGCAATTCTCTCTGGTCGCGTTCACGAAAAAGATTTGCGCTGCTCTTTTGTTTTTCGGCACCGGTCTGGTGGTTGTTCGAGCTGATTAATTTGCGCACCGCGAATTGGCAATATCTCGGACGCGACCTGTTCACTCCGCTTGAGTTCAATCTGATTTCCACAATCCCGTTCTCGACTGTCGTTCCGGCAGTATTTGAAACCGCGGAGCTGATCCAGACCTTCTGTTGGTTGCACCGCTTCAGGGCCGGGCCGCGCGTGCCTTCAACGCCGCGCGTTTTTATCGTTCTATTTGTTGCCGGCCTGGGCATGCTGATATCACTGCTCGTTTGGCCGAAAATTTTCTATCCGTTCACCTGGATTTCGTTGCTCTGCATTTTCGAGCCGATCAACCACTGGACCGGCCGCCCGCATTTTCTGCAGAACCTGCGCGAGGGCGACTGGCGCATCGTCATTTCTCTGGCACTCGGTGCGCTGATATGCGGCTTCTTCTGGGAGATGTGGAACTACCACTCATTCCCGAAATGGATTTATCACATCCCGGGCGCGGGATTTTTGCGAATTTTCGAAATGCCACTTCTCGGCTATGGCGGTTACATCCCATTCGCACTGGAGCTTTACGCGTTAAAGAATTTCTTCTGGCCTACCGGACCGCGGCTCGGCGAAAGATGTAATTAGGCTGTACCGGATGCGCAGCAATTGTCTCCTTTCCGCCTAGCCGCGAAAAAGCGGAGAAAACGCTCGGAACGAATGGAGCTGATGGGATCAGCAACATAGAAGGCAAAAATGAAACGGGCCGCCATTAGGGCCGGCAAACTGTGGCCACCGCGCAATCGCAAATTGCTCAAGCTTTCCTAATCCGCATTTCAGTTTATCGAACCGTAAGCGGCTTATGATGGACGACGTCAGCGGTCGCTTGGATTGTTCGCCGCTGCGCGTACACACGCTCGCGAAGCTTGTAGTGGCGGGTGCCTGCTCGCGAAGGCTTTCGGAGTGCTTGCCACACCGGAGCGAGTGCGAAAGGTACGGGACGTACTCCGGCAACAGCGCTCCTGACGATCAGCATTGGTTGATCGCGGGCTCGGAAACACGGCTTTCCCTTCGATTCGATCAGCCAAAGGTGGCCTTATTGATGATCGCTAGGTGGACATTGAGCTCAGGCAGATGCGCGGCAAGAACATTAAGCGCAAACAGAAACACATGAACAAGGAGACACATATGGACAAAAACAAGGAGAGAGACATGGAGCACAGGAGAAGGCACCGCGCATTGGGAGTGGCGGTTGGTGTTTTTCTCGCGCTCATATCCGCGTCGGCTGCATCAGCATCCGATGCCAACAGTGCCAACGGTACCGCAGAAGCATGGGCACAGGGGTGCGCTGAGCAGTTCGAGCTAGCGCAGAGGACCGACATGGAATCGTTCCGCGACTACGATCGCGAGACCTTCCGCGCGGGCCATGACCCACGCGCAGTGACGATCTTCGCGAGCGGTGCAGTGCGCTACGGGATCGACGCCATCATGGCCGCGCTCGAGCCGCATTTCGCCAATCGCGAGGCAATCTGGGCCTGGACTGAGCTGTACCGTGTGGTCGATGGCTGCAAGTCGGCGTTCATCCTGTACGATGCAACGTACGACATCCCGTCGATCGGCTACCACCAGCGCACACTGACCGGCGTGACATACACGCATGACGGCAACCGATGGTTGTCGATCGCCGACCAAGGGACGTACCTCGAGGCACCATAGTCGACATCGGGCAGCCGGGCGTTCCAGGGGATGAACCGCTCGGCTGCTCGACCGTGTCCACCTTGTAGCCACCGGCCTATGGCCGGTTCACGTCGCCGCGAATTTCCCGCCAGGGAAAGCGGCCCACAGGGCCATGGCTACAGATTGGTAGACTCTTGCTCTTGGACTGTAGCCGGCGGCGTTGACGCCGGTTTCTCACCAAGCAAAGGCTGCTCGCCGGAAACAATCTAAAGCCTCCGCTTCATGAAACGCGGCGTTGCTGAACCGGAAACAGCTCAGCCCGATCAACGACAGTGGGCGACACAGTTTTCTCTATCAGTTCGCCCGCAGCTTTCTTCAATTCATTCCAGCGCGGGAGGGGATAAGGTGGCGCAAGCACAATGTGGCGAAGTAAGCTGCGCCATTCCACCAGCGCGCGTTCGATATCGCCGTGACGCAATAGTTCGTTGGTGAGCGTGTGTTTGGAGCGCGGATCCGCCACCAATTCACGTATCACTTCCGATGCACCGGCGCCGTAATGCATCGGCACGCCCATGGTGAGGTAACCTGGATAATCGGCGCGACCGTAGACTCGCTGGCACAAAATGCCGATCCGCCCGCCCAATGGTGCGTCCTCGCCAGCGAAGCGCGGACCGGCGCGAATATTGGCCAGATCGAAAACCAATTCGTCGATCGGATAGGTTTCATCTTCGAGCGCAGCCGCGACCGCCAGGCCTTCGCCGCCGTGGAAAAATGAGAAGATCATTCCCCGCCTCGTCGGTGTGCCGTCCGGTTCAACCAGCCCAAGATGTCGCCACGCGTACGTCGGGGAGTTCACGATCGCGACGGTTTTATCGTGCTCCAACTGATCGCATGTTCGACAAACGTCCGGCAGATTCTCGCGCTCCGGCGGCTCGATTAACGCGTTGCCAGCCGAATCGATGTGCGCGTTGACCGGAACGTTGGCGTAATCGAGCCGGATCGAGATCAGCTTTCCGCGCATGACCCAGTCCACGAGTTCGCCCGGCTTCACCAAGTCCGTCAACAGTGGACGCACTTCACTCTCGAATTCGTCGCGACTAAGCGCCCGCAATCTCATTGGACTGCCTGCTCGCGAACCCTTTCGGAGTTGGGCGCCTGCTCGCGATTTATCGGAGTTCGGCGTCAGCTGCCCGTGCGGCTCGCACCGTGCGCCGATCGCTTTCTTCAGCCATTTCACCAATCCCACTTCTCCCGAAGCGAGCACCGTCGCGACCGGCAACTCGCGCCCATAACGGCTTTGCTCGCGCAACCGACAGAGATTTCCCGTGCCGACTCCATCGAGCATACGCGGCACAGTCAGCGCCCGCCGCCACCGATTGTTTTCGCGCACAAAAGCGCGACCGAGCGTCACACTTTCTGCCGCCGGTTTCGCTTCCCATCTTTCGCGCGAGTTCAGCATCTCGATCACTCCGCGCCGGACGAACCGGGCACGCTCGTCGGTTACCCAAAGTCCACACGGCCGCGGGCCTGTTTCGAGAGAGTGTTCGACGCCGAGCGGCACGCGTTGCACGCTGAACAATGAACGCGTTACCTCCACAGCCGCCGCAAACGAGGTTGTCGCGCCCTCCGTCGCCGTCGTCGATATCTCTATTCGATGTTCGACCGTCTGTCGTCCCGCCTCGTCGCCAGCGGACGCGTCCCGCCGTAGCTTTAGCGAAGGCGGATCACCGCGTTCGGCGGCTGCATGCATCACGCTGATCAGGCTGGGCCAATCAACCTGGGTTGCGCGTCTCAGCTGGCGCGCTTTTGCGTCGCTCAGTCGCGGCAGATCGTTGATGTAAAGCGCGTAACCCACTTCGTCCAACCCACGCCGACCGGCGCGTCCGAACATTTGCAGAAGCTCATCCGCTTCGACCTGGCGTTCGAAATTGCCGGCGAAATACCGTCGATCGGTCACGATCACCGAGCGCATCGAAAAATTGATCCCGGCGGCAAGTCCCATCGTCGCCACCACGACGTTGAGTTGTCCCGCTTTGGCGAGCGATTCCACTACACCCGCCCGAGCTGCATAGCTCAGTCCGCTGTGATGATACGCCACACGATTCCGCAAGAGTTTCGTCAGACTCTTGCCCGCGGTTGCCTCCTGTGCCGGGGTCAGTCGCAACGGATCGCGCACCGGCAGGGCCGACGCGATGGCTTGTGCGATCTGTTCGGCAGCGGCGCGACGCGGCGCGAACACCAACACCGGAGCGAGGTCCGCGCGCATGGCGCGGCCAATCATGCGCGGCCAGAAAGATCCGCCCGTCCGGCTCGGACTGCCCGACTGAACAAATTGGGAATCCGGCAAATTTCCGAGATCAGTTTCCTCCAGCGCACCGGTCGCGTCTTATGTTCGACGAGGACGGCGTCACGTCCGATGCGTTGCAGCCAGGCGACCACATCGCGCGGGTTGGCCACGCTGCCGCTCAGGAAGAGCAGCTGCGTGCTTTTCGGTGCGAGGGCGACGGCGAGCTCGTAATGCACGCCCCGCATTGCGTCGCCCAGCATTTGAAATTCATCCATGACCAGCAGACCCGGGCCTTCGCCGCGGAGAAACCGCCCGCGCTGTGTTTCGAGCGTTGCGACCACAACCTTCGCGTCGAGATTTAGCGCGACGTCACCCGTGGATATGCCGACATCCCAGCCGCGCGCGCGCCATTCCGATAACTTATCATTAGCCAGTGCACGGGTCGGGACGGTGAACACCGCCTGACTTTTCAGATTCGGATAAAGCAGCTCAAAGATGTAAGTCTTACCGGAACCGGTCGGCGCCTGGACGACCACATCTTTTCCCTGTTGCAAGGCCCGGATCGCTTCCTGTTGCCACAGATCGGGAATAACCAGTCCCATAGCCAACCCTGCCTTCATTGAGAAAACATCAGTGCACCGAGTGCAGATTCAATTTGTGACTTCAACCCCGCACCGGAATGGCAGATTGACGTGAAGGCAGTCAGTTATCCGTTGTCAGTGGTCACGCGCACCGATTCCGCCACAAATCGGGAATAACCAGTCCCGCCTGAAGTCCCTCAACCACCCGCCAAGATGTTGCAACGTCGTCGCCTTGCAATGCCCGGCCTGGGTGCCTCTAACGCGCGCACGCCTGATTAAAGATGCCGCGGCCGAAGACGGCTTAGCGATAAGTCGAACCGCGCAGTCTACCAGGTGCGATCATTCCTTACGGAGAATAGCCGCCTGGCGTTTGGGCTGGTCTGTTTCTCCGACTTTTTAAAGAGACAGCCGAATGCCCGACGACACGCCACAGCAGCAAGCCGCGACTTTCACAGCGGCGTTAATGCCCGCAGCCGAGTTGGACGCAGTGCACGACGCGCTGCGGGAAACTGAGGGATCGGTGCGTCGGCTGCTCGATGCGATTCCGCAAATGGTCTGGACAAACGATGCTGATGGAAACACGAACTACTTTAATCGCCGCTGGTACGACTATACGGGGCTGAATTCCAAGCGATCGGCCGCTTTGATCTGGCAGGCACTTATTCATCCCGACGACGCGCCGGTTTCGAAGAAGCGATGGCAGCGGGCACTCAAGACTGGCGAAGTATTTGAGTGCGAGTACCGGCTGCGTAACGCCGCCGGAGAGTATCACTGGTTTATTGGACGGACTGTGCCGTTGCGCGATGAGAATCGCACCGTTGCATGGGTTGGATCCGCCACGGATATCCAGGATTTGAAACAAGCTGAAGCGGCTTGGAAGGAAAGCGAAGAACGCTATCGATTGATGGTCGATGGCGCGCGTGATTATGCCATTTTCATGATGAACCCGAGCAACGAGATCGTTTATTGGAGCGCC
>JBKPOB010000042.1:0-7012 GCA_046732875.1 Verrucomicrobiota bacterium
ACTTCGGAGCAGTAACTGGGTCGCTAAGCGTGGAAACACGAGCCGCGCTTGCAAACTTCCAGCGCGACTACGGCTTGATCGTTACCGGAGCAATTGATGAGCCGACCGTCGAGGCGTTGGGATTGTATTGAACCGGTCTCACGAATCGCGCAAAGACCTTTATAGATTCACGGCTTCTTTTCCTCGCAGAGTTTTTGGAAAGCGGGATCGGCGCGCAACGCGTCCCAGAGCGGATCGAGCTTTAAGAGTGCTGGTGTGACAGGCGTTCGGCCGTAAAGCCAGCCCCTATATGGTGTTTGTAACAACCGCGTGAGAGTTGAGATCGCACGGCTATTCTCACCGACCATCGTCTGAATTAGCGCCAAGTTCTCTTCGAAGCCAGGTCCGAGCACTCGATCTTTAACGCTTGGTAGAAGCGTGATTGCACGTTCCGCTACTTTTAGGGCCGCATCCTTCTCCCCAAGCGCGGCATTAGCAAGGGACAGCACTGCCGCAAACAAGGCGTTGTCTGGTTCATTTTTGCAGAGTGGCTCCAGCGTGTTGCGCGCCTGGTCAGCGATCACGTTTGCCCCGGCGATATCGCCGTTGAGGCGTTGAGCAATAGCTAGCGAGACCTCATTAATGCCCTTGTCGATCTCAGAACCAAAGTGGTGTTGAGCCTGTCGGGCCTGCAGCAATCGAGTCACCTCACTGAGATTCCGTTCAAGCCTCAATTGAACGATCTTAATTGTGAAGGCAGTCGTAGATCCAGTCCGCGCGTTTATTTCTGATAAAACTTTGGTGGCTTCCTCCAAGTTACCCTCCGCTTGGTAGGGATTGGCTTTGAACGCGATCAGACCAGGATCATTTGGGTCAATGTCGAGCGCTCGATCGTAGAGCTTGAGCGCTGTCGGGAATTGGCGAATGAAGCCGTAAGTCGATGCCGTTTCATCCAGTAACTCCACGTTCCGCGGATCGAGGACGAGAGCTTGCTCCAAGTAGGCAATGCTTTCATCCCAGTTACCCTCGCGTCGGGCAACCAGGCCGAGAGCAAATGGGACCTCGCTGCTGCCTGGTAACATTTTGCTGACGAGGCCGAACGTAGATTTGGCGAGCCGGTAATCACGCAGCACCCAGTATTGATGATAACCCAAGGCGAGCAGGGTTTCGGGCGAGTTCGGTTGGAGTTTCTGCGCATTCTCTAACGCCATTTTAGCCGCGTCGCGCCGAGTGGCAGTAGTGTCGGCACCGTTAAAGTAGACTTGCGCGTGCGCACGAGAAAGTTGCGCCCAACCCAGCGCAAAATTGGGATCAAGCTGCACCGCCCGCTCATAAAAACCGGTCGCTTCGCGCAGGGGACTAATCGCGTAGCCGCGACGACGCGCGTCAAAAGCCAAGCCGCGCAGATACGCATCGTAAGCTTCCGGATTGTTCGTGGGTTTAGCAGCCAACGCTTGCTCCTCACGACCGGTAAGCTTCACTTGTAACTGCTCCGCGATTGTTTTGGCGATCTCGCTCTCGACGCCAAAGGTGTCAGTGAGCTTGCGGTCGTAGGTGTCGGCCCACAGATGCGAATCGCTCGCTGCCTGAATGAGATTGACGCTGACACGGACCGTATCGCCAGCCTTTTGAACGCTACCCTCAAGAACGTTTGCTACTCCAAGTTGCTTGGCGATCTCAGAGAGGTTACCAGGCTTGCTCTGATATCGCTGTGTGGAAGTGCGCGAAATCACTTTTAAGTCTGCAATCTTCGCGAGGCGCGTCAGGATTTCTTCTTGAATGCCGTCGGCAAAATAGGCGTTCGTTTTGTCTTCACTCAAGTTTTCAAACGGCAGGACTGCGATGCTTTTTTCGGCCATTGCAGACGCTGCGGCACTGGTCCGTTGAGGAGCAGTCGCAGTTTTGTGCCATGGATGCCAGAGCCAATAACCTCCCACCGCAAGCGCGCTGATGACTAAACCGACAGCAGCAAGGAGCCAGACTCGATGCTTGTTCGCCGTAGAAAGCCTACCGGCAGGCTCGGTCGTCTTCTCAATTACCACGCCTTTCATCTCAAAAGCCCAAGCTAGGACGAGCGCCACGGGAAAACCAAGCGCAACCGTTGTGATAAAGATCGGCAAGATCCACTCGGGCGCGTGATACGCTGGCAAGACTGTCGCGCTCACTTGGATAACGAGCCAGGCAACCACTGCATAGCCCAGCGCGACGCGATACACCTTCCGTTGTTTTAACTCATGGAAGAACGAGTTCATCTTCGCTCCCGTCGCCGACGTAGTCTCGGATATTTAAGTACTCACGTCGAGCCGGGACAAGGCTCTGCAGTTCGCCAACATGGAAATCTGATTTGCCGTTTCTGCGGGAACCGTACCTTCTCTGCAAATTCGCGCTGGGATGTCCGGACCATTAAACGCCGCCGCCATAAACATGCGAGCAGTGCTCCAGCCGCGAAAAATTTGCGACGGTCGCATACCGCCGTTACAGGAAGAACTGCCAGGTGATCTTGAGCCATGCAAAAGTTAATCGAATGCGTGCCGAATTTTTCGGAAGGCCGTAATCAAAACATCATTCGGCAGATCACCGATGCGATCGAATCGGTGGACAACGTGTCGCTGTTGGATGTCGATCCTGGTGCGAGCACCAACCGGACGGTGGTCACGTTCGTCGGCAGTATTGACGCAGCGGTTGAAGCGGCATTTCGCGGGATCAAGAAAGCGGCGGAGTTAATCGACATGCGCAAACACAAGGGAGCGCATCCGCGTATGGGTGCGACCGATGTTTGTCCGTTTATTCCCGTGAGCAACGTGAGCTGGGACGAAGCAATTGCGTGTGCAAGTCGCCTGGGAAAGCGTGTGGGCGATGAATTGAAAATTCCTGTCTATCTCTACGAAAAAGCAGCGAAAAATAAATCGCGTTCGAATTTGTCCGTGATTCGGGCAGGCGAATACGAAGGGTTCTCCGAAAAGATAAAACAACCCGAATGGAAACCGGACTTTGGGTCCGGTACATTCAACGAAAAATCAGGCGCAACCGTAATCGGAGTTCGCGATTTTCTTGTCGCCTACAATGTCAATCTGAACACGAAATCAACGCGACGTGCAAACTCGGTTGCGTTTGACGTGCGAGAGCAGGGCAGGGTGCAGACCGAAGATGGCACCCCATGGGGAAAACCAGTGCTGGACGCGAATGGTGAGCCGATCCGGGTTCCCGGAATGCTGAAGCACGTCAAGGCAATTGGTTGGTTCGTGACGGAATACGGGATTGCGCAGGTTTCGATGAACCTGACCAACATCGAGGAGACGCCATTACATGTAGCGTTCGACGCTTGTTGCGAATCGGCCGCCAAACGTGGACTGCGCGTGACCGGTTCTGAGATCGTCGGGATGGTGCCAAAGAAATGTCTAGTGGATGCCGGACGCTATTTTCTTCGCAAACAGCAATGGTCGGAAGGAGCGTCCGATGAAGAATTGATCGACATCGCGATTCGCTCGATGGGCTTGAGCGAACTGAAACCTTTCGAGCCGAAAGAAAAGGTGATCGAATTCAAAATTGCAGATGCCGAGCCGAAGAATTCCCTTGTGAAAATGAATCTGCGCGAATTTTGCAATGAAACGCTTAGCGATTCGCCCGCGCCCGGCGGCGGTTCTGTCGCAGCATTAATGGGCGCGCTAGGCGCTTCGTTAGGTGGAATGGTTGCGAACTTGTCCGCAGGAAAACGCGGCTGGGATGATAAGCTTGAATATTTCAGCGATTGGGCGGTGAAAGCGCAGCAGCTCAAAGACGAACTGCTTGCGCTCGTGGACGAGGACACCGCCGCGTTCAACAAAGTAATGGACGCGTTCGCCCTGCCCAAAGAATCGGCTGAAGACAAGGCTGCGCGGACGGCTGCAATCGAACAGGCAACCAAATATGCGACCGAAGTTCCGTTGAAGGTGATGGAGACAGCCTCGAAATCTTACGTGTTGCTCGCTGAAATGGCCGAAAGAGGAAATCCGGCTTCTGTCTCCGATGTCGGTGTCGGCGCGCTGGCCACTCGTGCATGCATCGAGGGCGCGGAGCTGAACGTGAGAATCAATCTCGCACAATTGAAGGACGAAAAATTCAAAACGGCTTTGTTGAAAAAAACCGAACAGCTCAGCGCTGATTCCGATCCGCAGTTCGAGAAGATCCATCAACTTGTGGAAAGCAAACTGCGTTGAAGAGGGGAAGGTTGAAGCGATACGGAGCAAGTCATTCCGAGCGAAGTCGAGGAATCCCGTTGAGCCACCCAAAGCTTAAATCCCGGGATCCTTCGACTTCGCTTCGCTGCGCTCAGGATGACCTATGCCTTGGCGCTTCAGCGGACTTATGAGCACGCTCGCCGTAATTCACGCTTCGCAATTGGTCACGATGGCCGGTCTCAATCGGCCGCGTATAGGGCGCGAACTGTCTGAGCTGGCACTCATTCGCGATGGCGGAATGCTGATTCGCGACGGCAACATCGACATCGTCGGCCCGAGCAGTGAGATTGTGAAGCAAGCAGATGACGCGGAGATCATCGATGCTGATGGAAAAATCGTGCTCCCCGGGTTTGTCGATGCGCACACGCATTTGGTTTTTGCTGGGAATCGCCTGGACGACTTCGAGCGCCGTGCGCGCGGCGACACTTACGAACAGATCGCAAAGGCCGGGGGCGGAATTTGGTCAACGGTTAAAAAAACAAGAGCAGCGAGTGAGTCCGATCTTCTCGAGCAAGCAAAAAAGCATGCAGATTGGTTCCTGCGCTGCGGAACGACAACTGTGGAATCAAAATCCGGCTACGGTCTCACGCTAGAAGATGAACTGAAGATCTTGCGGGTCGTGCGACGACTCAATCAGGCGACACCGCTCGAAATTGTGCCGACCTTCCTCGGCGCACATGCGGTACCGCGGAAGGTGACGGCCGATGAATATGTCGATCTAATTGTTAAGGAGATGCTGCCGCGAGTGGCTTCGGACGGTCTTGCCGAATTTTGCGACGTATTTTGCGAGCGCGGCTATTTCGATATCGAACAATCGAGGAGTATTCTCAGTGCGGGGAAGAGCCTTGGGTTGAAACTACGGGTTCACGCCGATCAACTAAGTAATTCAGGCGCGGCAAAACTCTCGGCCGAATTGGAAGCAACAACGGCGGATCATCTGGAAAAAACCGATGAGCAGGGGATCGCGGCATTGAAATCTGCGGGCGTGCAACCGGTGCTGTTGCCGGGCTCAGTCTATGCGCTGGGATCGACGTGTTATCCCCGGGCGCGAGAAATGATCGATGCCGGTCTCGCGGTTGTAATCGCGACTGATTTCAATCCCGGCTCATCACCGACTCCGAGCATGCCGATGATTTTATCGCTCGCGTGCACGCAAATGAAAATGTCGCCAGCGGAAGCAATCTCGGCATCGACGATTAATTCCGCATATTCGTTAGGCCGGGGCGATCAGATCGGCTCACTTGAGCCGGGAAAGCTCGCCAACTTCGCCATCTTCGATTGCGAAGACTATCGGGAGCTGGCGTACTGGTTTGGGGTTTCACTGACGCATGGCGTTTACGTCAAGGGAAAGAGAGCCCACTAACACAGCAAAGAAACGAAAAGAAATGGAAGAAGAAGTCTTGAAAGTGGAGAAGGAATTTGCTGATGCAATCGCTAGAAATGATTCGGAATCGATCGAACGATTTGTTACCGATGACTGGATCATCATCAATGCCGATGGAGGAATCATCGAGAAGGAGCGGTTTCTAGAGGTGATCAAGTCGGGAGCTCTTACTCATGAGATGATGCAGTCCGACGACATTCGAGTCCGTGTTTACGGAGACAGCGCTGTCGTCAGTGCGCTCACTCGGACGAAAGGAAAATTCATGGAGCAGGAATTCACTACGCACGAGCGCTCCACGGATGTTTTTGTGAGGCACGATGGGCAATGGCGGTGCGCCCTGACGCAGCTTACTGGATTTACGAAGCGGTGAGGCAGTGCCGCGGTGTGGTTTGGCGGCTGTAGCGTGCGCTGTCCTCAGCGCATCTCCACTGGGCGCCGAAGA
The DNA here is from genome assembly GCA_046732875.1 of Verrucomicrobiota bacterium. Classification (GTDB taxonomy): domain Bacteria; phylum Verrucomicrobiota; class Verrucomicrobiia; order Chthoniobacterales; family UBA10450; genus Udaeobacter. The sequence goes on from JBKPOB010000042.1 coordinate 6,023, forward strand.
TATCCGCTGAGGACAGCGGACACTACAGCAGCGGAACGAATTTTGCGGCGGTCGTGGAGCACCGTTACAGTGAATTTATGAAGGTCGAAGTGGAAAAGCAGCCCGGGTCCGTCTCTACGCTGCAAATTGAACTGCCCCCGGAGGAAGTGTCCAGAGAATGGGATGCAATCGCCACCAGCTTTGCGCGCTTCGCCAAAATTCCAGGTTACAGGCCAGGTAAAGCGCCGCGCGCGGTCATTGAGAAGAGATTTCGCAAGGAAATTCAGGACGAATTAACCAAGAAGCTCGTTTCCAAAAGTTATCATGAAGCGATCGAGCAAGAACAGTTGCGCGTTGCTTCGTTGGCCAATATCGAAGATGTCCAGCTCGGCGAGGACAAATCGATGCGGTTTCGCGCAACAGTTGTTACAGCGCCGGAGTTTGAGTTGCCCGAATACAAGAACATTCCGGTGCAATTGCCGGAAACGAACGTTTCCGAATCGGAGATCGACATTGCAATCGAGCGCTTGCGCGATCAATCCGCTGACTTCGTTGATGTTCCTGAGCGGGGCTTGAAGATGGACGACTTCGTCGTCATCGACTTCGAGGGATCCAGTGATGGCAGGCCAATCAGTGAAATCGCGCCTCAGGCGAGCAAGAATCTCCACGGTGGGAAAAAATTCTGGTTGCACCTCGCCGCCGATAATTTCCTGCCGAAATTTTGCGAACAAATCGTGGGTCAGAAGCCAGGCGAGACGCGTACTGTAAACGTCGATTTCGCGCCGGATTTTCCAATCAAGGAACTGGCAGGGAAACAGGCAAATTACAATGTCACAGTGCGCGAGATTAAGCAGAAAGTATTGCCGGCTGTAGATGATGTGTTTGCGGCTAAATTGATTCCCGGAAAGACGCTTGGCGATCTGCGCCAAATCATCGAACACGATCTCGCGCACGAGAAGGAGCATGAGCGCGAACGAGCGAAAGAAGGGCAGGTCGTGAAGTACCTGCACG
>JBKPOB010000043.1:0-6033 GCA_046732875.1 Verrucomicrobiota bacterium
ATTCAAAGATCGGCGAACGGCTCGTTACAGATCTAATGACGTTGAACCCGGTCACCGTACACAAAGACAGGCTCGCCGTTGAAGTTCTTAATCTGCTCGAACGCCATCGCATCGACGACCTGGTCGTCGTCGACGATGACAGCGTGCCTGTTGGCATCGTCGATTCGCAAGACCTGACACGGCTCAAATTATTGTAGGGCAAACGCGCCGGTTGCCGATGGGGGCAGGCGATGCGCCCGCCCTACAATTGCAAAACTGTCGGGCGCGTGTAAACTCCGCGTCCCCTACACCGGTTTAAGTTGTAACTTTTTAATCCATCACAGTCCATGCCTGCAGCCAACGATCTTCGCAGAGGAATGGCCATAAAATACAATGGGAACGCCGCCATTGTCCTCGAAGTCCATCATCGCACGCCTGGAAATTTGCGCGCATTCGTCCAGGCGATCATCCGCTACATCAACTCCGGCAAAAGCGCCGATGTTCGCTTTGGCTCGACCGACAAAGTGGAGCTGGTCGAGATCGAGCGAAAACAGCTCGAGTTCAGTTACAAGGACCGCAACGGGTACCATTTCATGGATCCTGAGACGTATGACACGATCACGTTGCAGGAAAATCTGATCGGCGATGCGAAAGATTATCTGGTGGAAAATCTTTCCGTGCAGGTCCTCTACGCAGAAGGTAAACCGGTGCAGATAGAACTACCCGCGTCCGTGAGTCTGAAAGTAACCGAATCACCAGAAGGTCTGCGCGGTGATACAGCGAGCAATGTGACCAAGCCGGCGACACTAGAAACCGGCGTGACCATTAACGTCCCGCTATTCATCAAGGAAGGCGAAACAATCAAGATCGACACGCGCACCGGCGCCTATATGGGCCGGGCGTGATGGATGTCAGGCTGCTAGCCTGACTCGGCTAGCGGGCTGTCAGCCCGCTTTAAGCGAACTCGCCAGCCTGGCAGCCTGGCGGCCGGTCAGCCAAGCTGGCTGACTTCCACTGCCGTGTGATCCGCGGTTCCGTCTTGATTTTGGCGAGCTAACGCTGCGTAATCTGCGGCAACTTTGGCTGCAAGCAAGAGAAGATCGACAAACAATCGCGGAAAGCGCAACTCCAAGCGCAGCCGCAAAGTTGTACGCAACGTCGCTCGGGCGCGGACGCTTGTTCCGGTGTCGGATCCACTCACGGTACCGACGCGTTGGGTGAAGTTTGTCTTCGCAATTTTTCTGTTGCCGATCTGCGCAATTCTCAGCCAGACATTTTTTACCGCTTTCGCGCGCGCGACCGTGACGCAGCGCTTTTGGGCGGGCGAAGAATTTTGGTTCTTTTCACTGGGCGCAATTTTGTGGCTGATCGCGTTTTTTGGTCTTCCACGTCCGATCCTGATTTATGTCTTTGGGCACGAGTTGACCCACGCGCTTTGGGTTTGGTTGATGGGTGGACGCGTGAGCCGGTTTCGCGTCGGTCGTGATGGTGGACATGTAGTCACCAACAAGGCCAACTTTTGGATCGCGCTGGCGCCATATTTTTTCCCGCTCTACAGCATTCTGGCAATCGCCATCTATGGCGGGTTCGGCCTTTTTGTGAACATGCAGCCCTACGGCCGATGGCTTTACGCTGTGATCGGCGTGACGTGGGCGTTCCATTTCACGTTTACGTGCTGGATGATCACGAAAAACCAGACCGATCTGAGCGATCAAGGCACCTTTTTTTCGCTGGTTGTGATCTATTTGATGAATCTACTGCTGCTTGGTGTGATGCTGATTCTTGCCTCGCCGCAAATTACATTTGCAGGATTCGGCGCGGATTTGATGACGAATCTTGGCAACTTCGCGCGGTGGCTTGCTGATTTTTTCGCAAGCTTCGCGCGCAAGCTGTAGCCATCGCTCTGGGAGCGACGCTTCGCACGATTGCTAATCACGCCAGCGCCGCGCTTTCGAACAGCGAAGCGGCTACAGATTCGTGATCGCGGCGAAGGGGAGGACCGACAATGCATCTGCGAGTTTCAGTCGTCGATCCTGTACGGGAACAGGACGACAGGTGAAAAGATCATGCGCGTGTTCCAGCGGAAGCGCTTCGGGAAATTCGATTGTCGTGTCTTTCCAACTTTCACCAATTGGCGGAAAACCAACGCGAGAAGAAAATCGCGTGGCGATTACAACAATCCATTGGTTTGCCAGCTCTCGGCCGAAGCTGACGCAGCATTCTGCGAATGTGCCGGTCTGTGTCAGCGGCAAATATTCTCCATGCTGAAAAAGCTCAGTGTGCTCGCGCCGAAATTGCAAAACGCGCTGCGTTAGAAACATCTTAATCCGGCCGTCAGCCCAGTCGTGCACAAGATCCTGCGGATTGGCTCTTGCGAGTGATTCAAGCATTTCGCGACGTCGCTTGTAATCGACCGGGCGTCGATTGTCTGGATCGACCAGGCTGAAATCCCAAATCTCATTGCCCTGATAGATGTCGGGCACTCCCGGCGAAGTCAGCTTAAGCAAGGTTTGAGCGAGCGAATTAACGCCGCCGAGCCGCGCAATCTCTTTCGCCACCGGAATAAACACTGGAAGGAATTTGTTTCGCGAGGATGGATCCAGGACACTCGCGACGAAATCGTGCATCGCTGCATCCCATTCTTCGTTTGGCTGGATCCAGCTCGTGTTGAGCTTGGCTTCATGAAGCGCCTTGGCCATGTACGATTGAATTCGTGCGATGTAATCCGGCGTTGCCGTCGTTTCTGGTTCGCCGTTGTCCTGGATCGGCCATGTTCCCAATAGGTTCTGATAGAGCAGGTATTCTTCATTTGCGTCGGGAGCTTCGACGTCGTTGATCGTTCGCTTCCAGCGACGATTAGCAGCACGCCATCGTTGCAACGAACGCCGCCAAAGCTCCGGGATCTCTGAGATCGCCGCTATCCGAGCGCGCACATCTTCACTGCGTTTGGTGTCATGAGTCGAAGTAGCCAGCAGAGTTGCTGGCCAATTCTGCTGTCGATCAATATTCCGCTCGTGAAATGCTTCAGCGCTTAACCCGAACTGTTGAGGCTCGCCGCCTACTTCGTTTAACGCCGCCAACCGGTTGTAAATATAGAACACGGTGTCTTCGAGCCCTTTAGCCATGACGGGCCCAGTAGCCTGCTGAAACTTCAGAACGAAATGCGTGTGTTCGGCACGCGCTTTGGCATCCAGACTCGGCGGAAAACGAAAGAGCAACACGTCGCGGAGAAAATTGAAAATTGATTCTTCCATTGCGGGATTCCGCCGCTTCGCCGCAGCGATGGCATGCTCGATAATCTGACGATCTTCCTCCGTCACCGGCTGTCCGGGTGCCACGTAGGTTCGATAAACCGGAAAACAAGCAATGGTCTCGCGCACCGTGCGCGACAGCGCCTCGAGCGTGAAATCGCGATACCATCGGTTTTGCTCGGAAAGCCGGTCGAGCATATTGCCGAGCACATCGATGTCGTTCGCCAGGGACAATTTCATGACCTGCAATTTTTTTGCATACAGCAGGTGTCCAAACGGGACTGAGTGACCAATGAACCGATGAAAGGTTTTGGTGATTTCTGTTTCGGCCGACGAATCAACAAGCAACTGCACTGCTTGATTCGCAAAATCGTACCCGGTAGTGCCGTGTAAATGCCAATCCTTGCGCAGCGTTTCGGAGCCGGTGAGAATTTTTTCGACCACCATGTAAAGGGCGCGACCGTCCTTCGGTAAAGCGGTCCCGAGCGCTTTCGCACAACGCTGTTGAAGCTTTTCAAAATACTCGCGCGGCAGATAAAGACCGTCGGGATGGTCGATGCGGAGGCCTGTAACCGCGCCCGCCCTTACGAATTCAAGAGCTAGCCGGTGAATAGCATCAAAGACCTCCGCCAGCTCTACTCGGATCGCGGCCAATTCGTTCACATCGAAAAAGCGACGGTAATTGATTTCCTCGGCAGCGACGCGCCAAAACGCGAGTCGATAGGACTGCGCATTGAGCAATTGATCCAGCGCATCAAAGCTACGAGGATCGCCGGGTTCGCCATTGATCTGGGCGAGCGCCTTCTCAATCGCCTGTTGGACTTGCGGCGCTTCGGCGCAACGACGTTCGAGACGTCGCTTGATAATTTCCTTTTCACGAATCCGCTCCGCGATGCGTTTTGGATCGGTCTCGGTGCGTTTTGGCAAATATTCGAGCGCGGTCAGAATGCTTTGCAATTCCGCATAGAAGTCTTCCTCCTTGTGTTCGAAGAGATTCCGCAACGCGATTTCCAGAACGTATCGATACGTCCCTGGAGCGATCGGCAGTCTTCGCTTGCCGTAGAGCAAATAAAACGTTCCCTCTTCAAAGCGCACCTGCAGCTCACCGCGCTCGAGAACACGCCCATATTGATCGCTCAAGATTGGCAGCAGAACTTTATCGCGAAGATCGGACTTCAGCGGTTGCCAATCGATATCGAAATAAGGCGCGAATCTGGAGCTCGGCCCGTTTTCGAGCACATCCATCCACCATTCGTTGAACGGTTCCGCGATCCCGACATGATTCGGAACAAAATCGAGTAACTGACCCATCGAATGCGCATGCAGCTCCGCAACCCATGCGTCATAATCTTCGCGGGAACCGATTGCCGGATTGAGCCTGTTGTGGTCGGCAATGTCGTATCCGTGCAAGCTCTCCGGGCTGGCCTGAAAATACGGTGAGGCATACACGTCACTGATTCCTAATGTGTCGAGGTATTGGACGATCTCGCGTGCCTGCGAAAAAGTGAACCAGCGATTGAATTGCAATCGATAGGTGCAGGTTGGAATGCGCGGATGGATTTCGGCCACAGCTGCAATTTCCTGTCATTCCGAGCGAAGTCGAGGAATCCCGTTGCGTTACCTTAAGGTTTCACGGCGGGATCCTTCGACTTCGCTTCGCTCCGCTCAGGATGACGCGCTTCAATTCGCAGCGTGTCACATCTTCTCGGGCACTTTGATGCCTAACAAGTCGAGGCCGCGATGCAGAACGCGCCCGCTAAGATCGCACAAAGCCAATCGCGATCTGCGCGCCGGCTCCTCCGATTTCAGGACCGGACAAGCTTCATAGAATCCGTGGAAGCTGTTCGCCACATCAAAGAGATAATTTGCCAGAACGTTTGGACGAAAATCGTTCAACACTTGTGGAACGATCTCCGCGAACTGGCACAAACGTTTCGCGAGATTAATTTCGGCGGGATTCGTTAGAGCGAGTTCTGTAGCCACGCGCCTCTGGCCCGTCTCTTCTTGCTTTGTCTGTTGTGCAACGCCCCGCAGGGGCGTGGCTACAGGAGTCTCGCCGGCTTTACGGAAAATTGAGCGAATTCGCACGTACGCGTTTTGTAAATACGGCGCCGTATTTCCCTGGAGAGACAACATTTTGTCCCATGAAAAAATGTAATCGGTCATCCGATACTGTGACAGATCAGCATATTTCACGGCGCCGATCCCGATTTTCTGTGCGACATCAGTCTTTTCTGCCTCGCTCAGGTCCGGATTTTTTTCTTCGATGATCTTGCGTGCACGCCTGCACGCTTCCTCGAGCAGTTCGCGTAACGGTACGTTTTCGCCTGAGCGCGTTTTCATCAATTTGCGATCTTCCCCGAGGATGCTGCCAAACGTGAGGTGCCGAAGATCGGCTTTGTATCCCTGTCGTCGGGCAATCTCAAAAATTTGTTTGAAATGCAGAGTCTGCGGTGCGCCGACCACGTACCAAACACTGTCCGCCTGCAAATCGTCGAGGCGATAATCAACGGTTGCGATGTCGGTGGTGGCGTAATTGAATCCGCCGTCGCGTTTGCGGATGATGCATGGCTTGTCGGCCAGCTCCGGAATGTCGCGAAAGAAAACGACAACCGCGCCCTCGCTGATCTCGGCAATTCCGGATTTGAGCAAGCGTTCGACTACGGCTGGGAGCCGATCGTTGTAAAAACTTTCGCCGCACTGGATGTCGTAATGAATATCGAGCAATTCGTACACGTGCTCGAAGTCCTGCATGGAGAAGGCGACGCATTCGTTCCAGATGTCGATGTTTTCCTTGTCGCCG
>JBKPOB010000044.1:0-7646 GCA_046732875.1 Verrucomicrobiota bacterium
GTGCTCGGAATCTTTTGGCGGGGTCATTGGTTGTGGAGCCGACGTTACGGTCTCGAAGATGGCATCTCGATTTTCATCAGCTGGGCGATGATTGTCACAATCCTGATCTATATGTACCCGCTGAAAGCGATTTTTAGTTCCATGTGGTTTCTGCTCAGCAGCGGTCGAGTTGGTCACACCCTCGGAGCTCATTCCGCATCACAAGTGCGCTCTATTTTTGCGATCTTCGCGCTCGGCTTTATCGCCATCGCACTGGAAGTGGTCCTATTGAATCTGCGTGCCTGGCAGTTGCGGGAACCGTTACGATTGAATGCACGGGAAAGATCGATCACGCTCTATGAAGTAACGGGATGGAGCGTTCCCGTCGGCGTGGGAATCGTTTCGCTTGTTCTGGCTCTAACCCTGCCGCCAGAGCAAATCGCGTGGAGCGGCTGGGTTTATTTTTCGATGATTGTTCTTGTGCCGCTGCATTCGGCCTACCGCAGGCGGAGAATAACAGGGTAGAATGGAGCGCGCGGGACGCGCGACATGGAAGGCAAAGTGACGAGGGTAGGAGCGAGCAAGCCAGGAGGCGCGCGAGTTTCAAGTACGAAGGTCGAAGGCGGTAAGCAATTCTCGCTAGCGTGACCTCTGTCGTGGTATCCCCAGGCGCAAATCTCAGCGCGGAATGGGAGTTTTTCCCAATTAACGTGCGCGTAAATCTTTGCTGAAACTAGCGAAGAGAATTTGGGTTGTGGTGAGTAGTGATGACGGGGGTCAACGGTGCAGATGAGGCGGGTTCTGAGCTTCCCGTCCTAAGCACACTTGCCGCCGACGGAGGGAGTCACCGTGAACCTCTGCGCCCGTCATCGCTATTACTTTGGGTAGCATGCTTGGGAGTAAGGGTAGTCATATGATGAAAGTCACCGAACAATTCATCATCGCATGGATTCGAAAGGAGGGAGCCTCGGGCTCCAGGCAGAAGCTATCCATCGGCGCCATTTGATGTGAGGAGGGACTTCCAATTGAATTGTAGTTCGATGGAAGTTGAGACCGTAACCAAAACAGAGAAGCTAGTTGGAAAATACTTCCACAGCGCGAACGAGAATAACAAGGTCGAATGGCAGGGCGTGGTGATTGGAGAACCGCATCCCGGCTGGTATTTGGTGCAACTATTAGAGTGGGCTTCAGGCGAGCCAAGCGTGCAAAGGCTTGTGCCTATCGAGAAGATGATCAGGTGGTTATTTTATCCCGATCGCGACGCGATGATGTCTAGCTCAAAATACGGATAACCTTCAATCATCAAACCAACCAAGCGCCATCACACCGCATTCGGTGTCCCTATGTCGATAAGGCGGCGATAGCCTCCATAACCGCGTCCGTCGGCGAACGGGTATCTTTTTTTGTTAAAACCGAAGTGCGGGAGAGAGGCGCCGCTTGGCTTCGTCAGGGCGATTTACTAGGCACGACTTTTCCGGGTTCCGCTGGCGCCTTGACGTTTACATCGACTTTTTTGGTTCCGCCGCCGCCGAAAAATTGGCCGCCGAAGAAGAAGAGCGCAGCGGCCACGATGATCACAAAGATCACGAATATGGCCACGACTGCGGCGTTGCTGCCGCCACCATTATTATCAGCCATAGAATCGATCCTCCTTTATGCACTCAATCGCTTTTCGTGGGCGTTATGAGCGTGTTCGGCGATTGAGTGGGGCTCATCCAACCTGCTGCAAGGTTTGGAACGACGAATTTTCTGCACGTGCCCGCCTCTGACACCATGAGGGCGCGGAAAATAGAAATTTAGCTCTGTTTGGGGAAAGAAGCCGCGCTCGGTAAAAACCACGGCGTGCTAAGTGGCTGAAAAAATTGAGAGTCGACTGTTGATTGTTGATCGACCAAGCAATTGGTTCCAGAGAAGCCATGATTCAAAGCGCACATATACGCGGCGTGCTGGCGCCGGTTGTTACCCCCTTTCAGGCCGATCTCGCACCTGATAGTCAGCGTTTCATCGCGCATTGTAAGTGGTTGCTGTCACAGAACTGCGGGCTCGCCGTGTTCGGCACGAATAGCGAGGCGAACTCGTTGTCGATGGAAGAGCGCGCAACGCTGCTCGACGAGCTGGTCGCGGCGGGGGTCGATCCGTCGCGCATGATGCCGGGAACCGGTTGCTGCTCGATCATGGAAACGGTTAAGCTCACCAAGCAGGCCGTCGAAAACGGTTGCGCGGGCGTGCTGATGTTGCCGCCTTTCTATTATAAGGATGTCGGCGAAGAAGGGCTTTACCGCTATTTCAGCGAAGTGGTGCAACGCGTCGGTGATGCGCGACTAAGAATTTATCTCTACCATATTCCACCGGTCGCGGTTGTTGGCATCACGACGGGATTGGTGGAACGCCTACTTGCGGCTTATCCGGATGCAATCGCCGGAATGAAAGACAGTTCGGGCGATTGGAATAATACCAAGACCTTTCTCGACGCGTTTGCAGTCCGATCTGCCGGTGCGGCTCGCACTTTCGACGTTTTCGTCGGCAGCGAGTCGTTCTTGCTTGCGAATATGCGGAGCGGCGGCGTTGGTACCATTTCCGCAACCGCCAACGTCAACCCGGCTGCGATTAACAGGCTGTACAAACAGTGGAACACTGCGGATGACACGAATGACGCGGATCAACAACAATCAAAATTGAATGTGGTGCGCCGAGTGTTTAGTAGCAGAAAATTTCCGTCGATGATCGCTGCGTTGAAACAGGCCATTGCGATTTACGTGGACGATCCGGCGTGGCGGACGGTGCGGCCACCGTTGGTCGAACTTACCCCCGAGCAGGCAAACACGCTCGCCGCCGACTTGAAAGCAATCGGGTTCACGATGCCGGGAGTGAGGAAGGAAGAAATAAGAAGTGAGAAGTGATTAGTGATCGGTGATCAGTGATCGGATATCAGAGGTGGGCCACCTGCGCTGAGGCTCCGGGATGCCGAGGACGGTGGGGAGACAGGGCTAGGAAGTAAGAATTAAGCAAGCGGAACGCCCGGGGCAGTTGCGAAGTATAAGGGCACGGAACTATCAAGGCGCTCCGGCGCTTGAATAGATCGCGCACATCTAACGACTAAACACTATTATCATGAAAAAACTTACTAGTTTACTGATAGGCTGTTCGCTGGCGCTGTCTGGCGTCGCGTTGGCGCAACTACCAGCCGAACAGCAATCACCAGCAAAGGGCAAGCGCCCCCCTGAAAAAGCGCGCGCGACTGAAGCAAAGCCCGCGCCGAACGCGGCCAAGCCTGAGAAGCCGGCGAAGCAACCCGGAGCGATGAAGGAACGTGGAGCGACGACCGAGCGCGGAGCTACGACTGAGCCCGCTGCAGGAAAGGGCCGAAAAACTCCAGCGAGCGAGGAATCTGCGACCGCCCCCAAGGCGGAAACGGGTGTTTCCGAGCAACCGGCCGGCGCGCCGAAGCCCGACACGAAGCAGCAGGCGCAGGAGCGCAGGAAAGGAGCGAAAACGCCTCCGCCAAGTGCGAAGGAATCGCCGCATGCCACTCCGGCAACGGCGGGGCCAAAGGCGACTGCAGCTCCGCCAGCTCCAGCTTCGCCAGCCGGCCGGCAAGTTAAAGGAGGAGGCGCAGCGAAGAAGCCGGACCCGCAGAAGGTGCAGCAAATCAAATCGCAGCACACAAACTTCCGTGCGCAGCCAAAGCCGCAGCAAGTTCCGGCGGTTACGTTTAACCAGAGCCGTCGGATTGAGGGAAGCGAAAGCTGGCAGGGTCCGCAATACGAAGTATTCCGCTCGTATCGTCCGGAACGGCACGATCAGGGCTGGTATCGGACGCATTATAACCGCGTGGAGCTGATCGGTGGCGGTTACTACTTCTGGAACAACGGCTACTGGTATCCAGCATGGGGTTACGATCCTTCGGCCGAATATTATGCCTACGACGGACCGATCTATGTGGGTCACCGCGCTGAGCCGCCGGATAAAGTGATCGCCGATGTGCAAGCCGTGCTGCAAGAGATGGGCTATTACAGGGGTGAGGTGGACGGATTGCTCGGGCCGTTGACCCGCGAGGCGCTCACCGCCTACCAGGCCGACAACGGGCTCACCACGACCGCGGCGATCGATCAGCCGACGCTCGATTCCCTTGGGATGGGATAATTAGAAATAGAAATTAGATTCGAGAAGCCGCCGGGCGCACAAATGCCTCGGCGGCTTTTCAATTTTAGTGTTGCGTTCGCTTTTCAATCTCGCCGGTATCCTTTTGATCGATGTCGGTTCGACGCAGCAGATAATCGAGTCCGCCGATCCGGTACCACCTGTAACCATAGCCTTCCAGCATGATGCGGTGTTTACCGGATTTGTTAGCCCGACTGTGGTTCTCGGCAAGAAGATTAACCAGCAGTTTGCCGTGTTTGCTATCTACGCCAGGATCCACGAGAATTTCGCGCGGTTGCTCGTGAAGGTTGTGTAAAAACAATACCGAATTATTGCGCCAGTCGTACCGGAGGGCGAGAACGGCGGGATCGCGCACTTTCAACACGGTAAAATCTCCCCAGCCAATCTCCGGAACTTCTTTGCGCATTCGAATAATTCGCTCGGTCCAGTTCAGCATTGACTCCGGATCGCGTCGCTGGACTGCGGCGTTAATGTGTTGATACGCGTAAGGTCCTTGATCGATCACAGGAATGTGCGGCTTCGGGTTTTTGGTAAATCCAGCGTGCGGTTCATCCGACCATTGCATCGCAGTCCGCGCACAGGCGCGTTCCTTGAGCGAGAGATCGTCGCCCATCCCGAGTTCGTCGCCGTAGCGAACCACCGGTGTTCCCGGTAATGTGAACATCAAACTGTAGGCCAGCTCGAGCCGGCGCTGATCGCCTCCGAGCATCGGGGCAAGGCGGCGTCTGATCCCGCGATCGTAAAGCTGCATGTTTTTATCTGGACCAAACGCTTTAAAAACGGTTTGCCGCTGCTTGTCTTGCAAGCGCCCGAGATCAAGTTCGTCGTGATTTCGCAGAAAGATTCCCCATTGCGCGGTCGCGGGCCGCGGTTTAGTCGCTTTCAACGCGTTGATCAGCGGACGCGTATCAGCGGAAGCCAATGCGTAGAACAGGTTTTGGTTCACCTGAAAGTTGAACATCATGTGCATGCGATCGCCATCTTCGCCGAAGTAATCCATGTCGGTTTCGGGCAGCACATTGGCTTCGGCCAGGACAATGCAGTCGCCCTGGCGCCACTGAAGGAATTCGCGAAACACGCGCAACATATCGAACTGCTCCTTTGGTTTTCGCACGTTTGGTCCCTTGGTCGAGATAATGAACGGCACAGCGTCCATGCGAAATCCAGAGACGCCCGACTGGATCCAAAAGCCCATGATTTTAAGTATCTCATCCTGCACTTCCGGATTTGTGGTATTGAGGTCAGGCTGGAAATCGTAAAACCGGTGGAAATACCAGGCTTTGGCTTCGCGATCGTAGGTCCACGTGGTTTTTTGAACGCCGGGAAACACCATCCCTGTGCTCGCGTGCGCCGGCTTTTTCTTCGACCAGACGTACCAATTTCGATATTTCGAATTCGCATCTGAACGCGCCTGCTTAAACCAGGGATGCTGGTCCGAGGTATGGTTCACGACCAGATCGATCAAAACACGAATACCGCGTTGTTTTGCGCCGTGCGTAAACTCAATGAAATCGCCGAGCGTACCGTAGCGCGGATCGACATTGTAATAATCGGCGACGTCGTAACCGTCATCCCGGCAAGGCGAAGTCTGAAACGGCATGAGCCAAATCGCGGTCACGCCCAATCCATGCAGATAATCGAGGCGGCGCATTAGGCCCCGGAAATCGCCGGTCCCATCGGAATTGGAATCCATGTAAGTACCAACCGACAGGCAGTAAATCACCGCATTTTTGTACCAAAGATCGTTGATCATATGCGGGTGTGAACTGACTCGGACATCGACCCGTTGATTAGCTCATGGTAATGGGCAAGAAAGTCGGCGGGATCGCTGTAAATCGCGATTGCACCAGCTTCGCGCAAAACTGCTCCCGATGTTCCGCCGCAAAGAAACGCAATCGTTGTCATGCCGGCTTTTCTCGCGGCCTCAATGTCGAATCTTGTGTCGCCCACCGTCACCGCGTCAGCAGGTGAAATGCCGCCAAGCTTTTTCAATGAAGCGGCAAAGATGTCGGGCGCAGGCTTGGAATTATCAGCATCGTCGCCCGAGACGTATCCATCGATGAGATTATCGACCTTAAGAAGGTCGACGTAATATTTCGTGTCAGCCTTTTTGCCCGAACTCGCAAGCACGATGCGTTTGTTGTCGTCGCGGATTCGCTGAAAGAGTTCCCGCACTTTCGGAAACGGTCGCACCTTTGGGAGATATTCCTTTCTGAACAGATCGGACCGGTAGTCATCCAGCTCTTTGCCGAAACGGTCGATCTCGTCCGGTGTAAGAAACTCGGGTAAATATTGGTCGGAACCTTTGCCGATCTGGGCGCGTAATTTTTCCCGAGGAAATTGTTTGCCGAACCGGCGGAATGCGCGGTCCCAGGAGTCAACGTGGAGCTCATTGGAATCGACCAGGGTACCGTCAATGTCGAAGATGAAAGCGAGCATGGTGACAAAGAGAATTAAGAAGATCGATCGAACAGGTCCATGTTCTCGAATTAAATCGCCGTTCGGTAATGAAATGCGCTGACCACGTTCGGAATTTGATCATCTGCGGCGTGCCGGCATGGCGGACAGTGCGGCCGCCGCACTCGGGACGAGCGTCGTGCCGGACCCTACGACGTTATCGTAGTGGGCTCCGGCTATGGCGGGGCATAACGCAGTGGCCCCTTGGCTCCGTCCCCTGGGTTAAATGTTACGATCAACTGGGGTGGGGCTATGACGCGTTTTGCCTTCCGACCGTCGTGGCCAATACCGACGTCAGCAAGACCACGGACATGCTTGCGATCCACAGGTAAAAGCCGGGACCGTATCCGACGACATTCGCCACGTGACCAGCTTCGTTAATAGGGGCCTTTTGAATTAAAAATATTGTGGCCGCGAGAGTCAGGGAGCTGTCGATGTGGCTAATGCCATACGCGAGCGATTGAGCGAAAGAAGAATAATGCTCACGAAAAAGAGCGGATTTGCGAACCATGCGAGGTATGAGAAGCCGAATAGCAGGCAAACGAACCCCAGCAGAAAACTGGACTCACCCTGGCTCAATATCAAAGTGTTGAGACCGAGAGACGAAAGGAACAATAATGCCGCAAGGACGATTCCGGCGATTCGTAGCATAAAAGTGCTGTGGCTATTCTGGCGAAGACTGCGCCCTTAAATCACGAGGGCAGACCTTTGCGCGCGACCGCTTCCATTTGATCGCAGAAGCGATCGAGTTCGTTGAGTGTGGTGTAAAGGTTGGGCGTGATGCGAATGCCCTGGAATTCTTCGTGCACGATCGGCACGGTGAAGATGTGGTGCTTATCAAACAAGTATTTCGTCACGGCGTTCGGATCGGTGCCTTCGATGTGAACGTTTCCTATTGCGCACGATTGGCTGGGATCGAACGAAGTGTTGAACCTAATTTTGGCCACGTCTTTGAGCCGGTTCATCCAGTAACGCGACAAGTAACGTAAACGCGCTTCCTTGCGTTTGCCGCCGATGCCATTGTGAAAGAGGAGCGCTTCGCCGATGGC
>JBKPOB010000045.1:0-2806 GCA_046732875.1 Verrucomicrobiota bacterium
CCCGGCGAAGGCGCCAAACCACGCGAGATTCTGGTCGATCTCGATGCTGCCGTTTAGCCGCTATTTTCTGCGCAATGACGATAGAAGGCCTTGGTAAAAAATTTCAGGAAGCGAGGCTCGCGAGGAATCTCACGATCGACGAAGCAGCCCGGATGACAAAGATTCGCCCCGCGCGACTGGCAGAAATTGAGGCGGACGACTTTTCCCAATTTCCCAGCCTTGCATATGCAAAAGGTTTTCTTCTCATCTACGGCAAATTTTTAGATGTGGATGTCACGCCGTATCTGGACGCGTTTGAGGATTCTGAACGCGTGACGGTCGATGGTTACTCATACCTGCAGGAAAATCGTCCTGAGAAGCCGGTCAGTGCACCGGTTATTCGCCGTCGTCGCCCCACGACCACGAGCCACGAACGCATTTCACCCATGCCGCTCATCTTCGGTGTACTCGTGTTGGTAGTCGGCTTCTCCGTAATGAAGTTGATTCTCAACGTGCGGCGGCTCGCCCCTGCTCAGGGGGACTCCACTGCACAGGTGTCGCCCAGTGCGTCACCGGTCCCGAGTCCTAGGGCTGGGCAGCCGCGAGCGACCGAAACGTCGCCAAGTGCAGTTGCGGCCGCTCCGACAATTGCTCCGTCCGTCTCGGAGGCTCCCACGGTTGTGCCAAAGGCGGTCGCAGCGGTTCCCGCTAGGCCGAGTGAGCCAGAGGTACGCAAGGCCAAGCCTGTCCGCCCAGAAGACCTCGCACAAGCGCCAGCGGAAACAAATTCATCGTCAGCAGAGTCGGCCGCGCAAAATCGTGTCGCTATCAAGCCACTTAAAAGAACCTACGTCAGAGTGACGGTGGGCGACCAAGGTGGCAGTCCCGCCTTCGAGCGATGGGTTTCTCCCGCAGATGGCCCTGTGGAATTTCGCGGTAAGCATGTCTCGATTCGCGTCCTCGATCCGGATGCTGTCCAGATCACGAAGAATGGAAAAGCGCTAGAGGACGGCGACGAAGACGTGACGGTCAACTGACGCCGATCATGGATTCATCCTCTGTGGCGGGAAGCGTGTCGCCTGCAACTTTCGACGCGCGATATAAGGAGCTGGCACGTCCTTCGGTACAGCGCACCAAGGTCGGCATGATTAGCCTCGGCTGCGCGAAGAATCTCGTCGACGCGGAAATCATGCTCGGCAGTGTGTTGCAGCGTGGCATGGAAATCACGTCGCGCGCCGAGGATGCGGACGTGCTGGTTGTTAACACCTGCGCGTTTATTGATTCAGCGAAGGAGGAATCCATCGAAGCGATTCTGGAGGCGCATCAACAGCGCGGCTTGAACAAGAAAGCCGGTCAAAAACTCATCGTAAGCGGCTGCATGTCGCAACGATTTGCACGCGACCTACGAGAAGAAATGCCCGAAGTGGACGCGTTCATCGGGCTGGATCAGGTCGCGCAGCTTGGTGAAGTTGTGGAGAGGATCGTAACCGATCAGTCGCATAAGTCGCACAAGTCCCATGAGACGAATGGGACCGATCCGACAAATAGCGATCTCGATCTTGCGTTCGCGAGAACACGCCCGACCTATATTCCGGATTACGACACACCGCGTTTCAGGCTTACGCCCGCGCATAGCGCCTATGTAAAGATTGCGGAGGGCTGCAATCATCCGTGCAGTTTTTGTGTGATTCCACAGATGCGCGGCAAGCACCGCAGCCGCACGCAACAGTCTGTGTTGGCGGAAATTCGTGGGCTCGTCAGCGAAGGCGTGCGCGAGATCAATCTAATCAGCCAGGATACGACCTATTACGGGATGGATCTTTGGTCAGCGAAGGCCGGACCCCGTCAACCGGTGGACTCGACGCGCGGTCCAACCCTTACCGGTCTTCTTCGCGAAATTCAAGAAGTCGAGGGGGACTTCTGGGTGCGTCTGCTTTATACACATCCAGCGCATTGGAGCGATGAACTCATCGATACCATCGCCCATTGCGACAAGGTCGCTCGCTACATCGATATTCCCCTGCAGCATATCGACGAATCGATGTTGGGGCGAATGCGACGAGAAACTTCACGTCAGCACATCGAAAATTTGATCTGCAGGCTGCGCGCTGGAATTCCGGGCGTGACGTTGCGGACGACTTTCATCGTCGGATTTCCCGGCGAAACCGAAGAGGAATTCGCCAGTCTGCTTGACTTCATTCGGCGTACTCGATTTGAGCGCCTCGGAATATTCAAGTATTCGCAGGAAGAAGGCTCGCGTGCTGCGAAAATGCCAGGCCAGATTCCCGTGAAAATCAAGAACTCGCGTTATCGGATGGCAATGACGCTTCAGCGAGAAATCGCGCATGAAGCTGCGCGTGAAAAAATCGGAAGCGAATTGAAATTGTTGGTGGATCAACCGCATGTCGCGCGGAGCGAAGCCGATGCTCCGGATGTCGATGCGCGCGTTATTTTGTCGAAAGAAGCGCCGGTCGGCGAGTTCGTTTGGCGAACGATCATGGGAAGCCGTGGCTACGATTTGCTGGCGTAACGGACGTCTTGTCTATGCGGCGGGCGAGCGTCTCGCCTGCCAACTAGTAGCCTTATGCGAGCGTTTGGAGCAATCCCGTGGCGGAAATTTGCGGGTAACTTCGCCGGGATGTTTCAACTTTGCTCGACATGATACAGCCGTTTACTAGCTATGCTTATTTTTGGGCGAGGAACTCGCGAATGGCCTGCCTTTCCTCCTCCTCCTCGATCCGGCTGAACAATTTTGTGCCGAGCGTCTTGATCGTCTCCGGCCGATCAAATGGCAAACGCTGGTACATTTTTCCTCCGGCAAAATGGC
>JBKPOB010000046.1:0-5699 GCA_046732875.1 Verrucomicrobiota bacterium
AATCCGCTGCGCGACAAACTGTGCTTGCTCTCCGCTATCGTTCAACGCCACCAAAGCCGGTTTCAGCGCTTTTGATTCGCGGGTCGCGCTTAAATGTTTGCGGAATTGGTGAACGTTTGCGGCGATGGCTGCGTTCGCTACTTCCAGAATTTCCGGCACGCTGCGATAATTCATTTCGATCTTGAACACCTGCGCATCGGGATAACGCTTTGGAAATTCGAGAATATTTTGGAAGTTGGCGCCGCGCCACGAGTAGATCGACTGCGCATCGTCGCCAACCACCATCACGTTGTGATGATCGCGGGCGAGCAGATCAACGAGATCAGCCTGGATTTTGTTGGTGTCCTGATATTCATCGACAAGAATGAACTGAAACTGCCGCCGATAAATTTCCGCGATGCGCTCATGTTGCTGAAGCATCGATAACGTTTTTTGCAGCAGGTCGTCGAAATCCATTGAGTTGGTTGCCTTTTTCTTTTTCTCGTAGCGCTCCCGAACGTCTTGAATCTTCTCGAGAAGGGGAAGGAAATACGGAAACTTTTCCGCCAGCAATTCCTCCAGGGGATTCTCTGTGTTGACGACGAAACTGAAAATTTCCGCGAGCACATCGCCCTTCGGAAATCGAATCTCCTTCGGATCGATTCCCGCGCCGGCCACCACGGCATCGATCAAATCCTTTTGATCTTCGCGGTCCATGATGGTGAAACCGCTCGAATAGCCCAGCGCGCTGCCGTGTCGGCGCAGAATCCGGTTTCCAATCGAATGGAATGTTCCGCCCCAAAGTCCGCTGGCATCGACCGGCAGCAAGTTGGTGACGCGGCCCAGCATTTCGCGGGCAGCTTTGTTCGTGAATGTAAGAAGCAAAATGTTTCGCGGATCGATGCCGTTTTCGAGCAAGTAAGCCACGCGATAGGTAAGGGTGCGCGTCTTTCCCGATCCGGCGCCAGCGATCACTAGAAAGGGACCGGGCGGCGCAGTTACCGCTGCGAGCTGCTGTTGATTTAGCTCGGCAGGATAATCGATATGGATCGATGTCGATACCGGCGAGCGTTGCAGCGTATATTGACGAGACATGAAGCGTAACGCTGCTGTCGCACCAACTCACGTTCAAGTGCCGATTGGAATTATTGCATCCTGATCGCGGACGAAGCCGAGCGACCATGGTCGTCCAAGGCGATCAATTCGTATCGCCCTACTGATGGCTTCCACGAAATGACTTCTTGGGGGGCGGCCTTACCGATAAAAGTTTTGCCTGCAAACCAGTAGATGTCGCGTACATCCGCATCCGCCTTGGCTTGCAACGGGATGGTATTTGCCGAGGTCAGTAAAATTTGTCGCTCACTCGATGGCGAAGTGATTCGGGGAGCATTTCCACTGCGTGCGACAAATTCAGCGGCCGTTCCAGGCAAAAAAGGTGGCGGCAATTTTCTTGGAACTCCGGCACGGCGAAAGATCGACAACAACTCCGTCGGCCAAAACTCATAGACTTCGCGCCTGAGCTGGCGCGTGCCGTCGTCGCGCGCCACGCGAAGCCCGCTCTCGGCATCGACGAGCACTTCCTGATGCACATCGCAAGTTTGGATCGGCGAGATTCCAGGAATGAACCAGCCCTCAACGTGTTGAGTACAATGCGGCCCTGGTAAGTCACCCGACACTGCGCAAAACGAAACCCGTTTCAAATTTGCGCCTGGGGGCGGGAGATGCTGTTGATTCGGTTCCGGCCAACGCGTGCGCAAGCTATCAATGATCTGAAATAAAAGCGGAGCGGCAGCGATTCGGCCTACAAAAGTCCCGCTGGCGTGCCCATCAAAATTTCCGATCCAAACTGCGAGCACATAATGATTGAAGACAGCGACGGACCAGGCGTCGTGAAAACCGTGGGAAGTTCCCGTTTTCCAAAAAACCGGCGCCGCCTGGTCCGAATAACCACGGCCAATTTCAGGTCGCGGCAAGTTGAGCATCTCCAGCGTCAGGAATGCCGCCTCCGGCATAACGATCGAGCGGCCTCGCGTCGTGATGGGATCGGCCGAGGTGCGGCGAAGGGGACGCAACTCGCCGTTGTTAGCGAGCGCAGCATAGAGTCGCACCAGATCTTCCATTGTGACTTCGGCCCCGCCCAGCGGAAGCGCCAATCCATAAAGCGGTTCCGAGCGAGGTAGTTTAATCCCAGTGCCGCGGAGAAATTCATACAGCGTGGGATGATGCAGCTGCGATGCGAGTTCGACTGCTGGAAGATTGCGGCTGCGCCCAAGTGCGTCGCTGGCTCGGATAGGACCCGCGAATTCGCGATCGAAATTTTCCGGATTGTAATCGCCGAAGCTGTGGGGCGCGTCAGAGAGGATCGACAACGGATGAATCAATCCCTGCTCTAAGGCCAGCGCATAGACGAATGGCTTTAAAGTGGACCCGGGTGAACGCGGTGAACGTGTTCCATCGACCTGTCCCTGTATTTCGGCGTTGAAGAAATCCGCGGAGCCAACCTGCGCCAACACATCCATGTTGCGCGTATCGACCAGAAGAGCGGCCGCATTCTGAATTCCGCGACCGCGATTTATTCGGACATAATCAGCGATCCGCCGCTCGATTAATTGCTGCTTCGCCAAGTCGAGCGTCGTGACCATTTCTTGGCGGTTTTTCTCGGCCGCCAGCACCTGTTGAACAAAATGCGGAGCGAGAAATTGTTGTTCCTTTTGCGCGCGAGCGCTGAACAGACGCGCAGAGAATTGCGTGTCGATCTTCGCGCGGTCGTACCAATTATTCTGGGCTGAATCGAGCGAACCGTTGTTGCGATCGACAAATAGCGCGCGTCGTGTGGGACTTTGGGGAATGACGCTCAGCGAAATTGATTCCGGCGTCGTCAAACGTCCGGCAGTCTTTCCGAAATAAATTTCACTGGCCGCTCCCACACCTTCAATGTTTCGTCCGTAGGGTGCGAGATTCAGATACGCTTCAAGAATTTCGGCCTTCGAGTAATGCCGCTCCAGTTCGAGGGCACGCATCATTTGGACGAACTTACCGCTCAGTGTGCGGGTGCGCAGATGAAAACGCAATCGAGCCAGTTGCATCGTGATGGTCGACGCTCCCGATTTCATGCGATGAAAACGAACGACATCGACAATGGAGCGCGCGAGTGCGATCGGATTCACGCCCGGATGTCGCGCGTAATATTTGTCTTCGTATCGTAACGTGGCGTCGATCAGGTGGGGGGACGTTTCTCTTAACGGCGTCCAGATTCGGTATTTCTGATCGGGAGTAAGCGTCACGCGCAACAGCTTACCGTTTCGATCACGCACGCATTGCGAGAATGAAATGCCATCGAGCAAGGGCGGTTTTGGTAATAGCAGCCACGTAAACCACGCGGTCATCCCGAGCAGCGCGAGGAACCTCACCCAGGAAGAGTGGATCACACGAGATAGATTGCGTGACGCAACACTTTTTAGGAAATCCCTCTCCCGCGGCTGCGGGATCGGGATGACACGCGTTTTCATTTTAGGTGGCTGGAACATCTCATTCGGTCACCGTAATTTTGCCTCCCAAGCCTCGGCCTTTGATGTTTCGTTCGTACATCGACTCGGCGAAAACCGGCGGCACTGCGAACTGTCCGCGATTGGAAGATTTGATCTGATAATTGATCTCGAGCGCGCTGCCGGACACAGTTGCATAGAAGACCGTGCGATCTTCGCGCACGTCGACATAATCGACGCCCGAAATTGTGGAGACGCCCGGCTGTAAGGATGCCCCGACAACTTCGAATCCGCCAGGCAGCAGATCGACAATGGCAACGTTTGTGACGGGTTCGTCGCGCACACTCCGCGCGTGCAGGCGGACATGAATAGGTTCGCCCAGTTTCGTCTGCGTCACGGGCTTATCGTTTTTGTCCAGCAACTCGCGATAAACTTCCAATCCGGCAACGACTGGTTGCGCCGGCACATGTCGATCGTACCCAGCTTCGACTACCTGGAAAAATGCGCCGGGTCCGCTAAGCGGTCCGGCGGTTTTAAAGCGGAGCGCAATCGCGTCCTTGGAAAACGGGCTCCGCTGCAGCAGCTTCGCGCCGCTGGTCAGGGCGACTTCGCGCTTGTCCTTGTGGATTTCGGCGATGCTCAGCTCAGGCAGTTTTTGAGCGATCATGTGTGAGTACGATTTCAGTGCAGAAACAGCGTAGGCGGCCGAGAGCGTGTTGAATTCTCCCCGTCCAATCGGCTGGAGAATTCGCTCGAATTCCGAGCCTGAGATTTTTTTCAGCCGCTCCGGCAATGCGCGTGCAAGAATGGCGATGTATTGCGCGTTGGATCCGAGTGGCTGGCAAAAGTCGTCGTACTCCCGGCCCGATTCCTTGCCGAGCGTATAGGCGCCGATCAAATCTTCGGCCTCTTTGTCCTTGTGCAGAAGTTTGAGCGCGCCTGCAAGATAAACGCCGGTAAGATCATTCTGCCATATAGCAGGTTGATGCCGGTCGAGGTAATCGCGCACATTGAGAATGTAATTTGTGGTGACGACGCCTTCTCGCGTGAGCACGTAAATCCCGTAGGCAATGGTGCGCGCCTCGGCCAGAGTCGAAGGCTCCCGCGCGACCATTTTCTGCAAATAGCGCAAGCCACTCGCGAACATGTCCGCCGGCGGGGCAAAACCGGCTGTTTTCGCCGTGCTCAGAAAATCCATTACGTAAACAGAATTGAAGCTGATCTTCTCGTCAGTTTCTGGCGCCCAATAACCAAACGCGCCTTGGTCATTTTGCCTGCGTCGCAAAATGCCAAAGACCTTTTCGAGCTGTGCGTTTACCTCTGCTCGGCCAAGCCCGAAATCGGCTTCGTCCGAGAGCAAGAGCCGGCAGAACGCACCGCTGGTGATCTGCTCGCTGCAACCATGGGGGAAGTCCTTTAGAAAGACGTACAAACCATGCGCCAGACCCAACGGGACGCCGGCAACTGCAGCCTCGCGTTTGGCAAACTCGGAATAAATCTCGCGCGTAATTGGAACATCCTGGTGTCCTTTTTTGAAATTCCCGCTGCGACTATCGGTCACGTACGGAACGGGTGGGCGGACGCTCAGCGTAGCGCGGCGGCGAGTCTCAGTCCCATTTTGGCTGGCAGCAAACTTGATTTCGGCCGAACCGAGTGTGTCGTTGACATGGAAGCGCAGCTTTATGCTTTGCTCGCGCCCTTCGGCAAGTCGCAATTTTTGCGTGGACGCGCCGAGAATCGACAAGTGTGGGGAGGTCTCGATACGAAATTCGATTTCCGCGTCTGCGCCTGAACCTTCCACATTGTTTGCAACGGTTACGCCAGCTTCAAATTCGTCGCCCGGCGCAGCGAGCACCGGCGCGCTTGGCGTTATGACAAAAGGCCCGCTAACAAGTGCGTCCCGTTCAGCTGATCCGGCTGTTTCGTTGGAAACACCGACGGCCATTATCTTGAGAGTGCCGTCGAAAAAGTCGGGCACATCATAGACAACTTCACGAGCCGTCATGTCGGCATCGATAATGCCGGACCAAAACACCACCGGTTTCTCCGTGACGCGCTTGAACGGATTTAATCGTTGCGGCCCTTCGCCATCCCCGCCAAAAGCCGATAGAGAACGTAACAGGGAAAATTCGGGAATGATGAGATCGACAATCTGCGCGGTCTCCACTCCGAGCGCGCATTTGCGAAACAGATAGGCCAGCGGATTTGGCGTCTTGTAATCAGTGACCTGCAGAA
>JBKPOB010000047.1:0-5237 GCA_046732875.1 Verrucomicrobiota bacterium
CATTGACAGGCTGGCAGATTGGAATTGGTTAGCATGCTAACCAATTTAATCTACGTCGCATGTCCGATGACGAAACATTTGGGCCGCTGCTTCACGGGACTGCTCGTGCGTGGCGACTGAAGTTGGACGAACGACTCAAACCAATGGGTCTCAGCCAGGCTAAATGGCGCACGCTGCTGCATCTCTCGCTGGCGGGAGACGCGCTTACACAGGCGGAAATCGCAGAGCGGCTGGGCATCGAGGAGCCGTCATTGGTCACGCTGTTGCACCGCCTGGAGAACGAGGACTGGATCATCCGGAGAGCCTCGCCGCACGATCGCCGTTGTAAGATGGTGCTGCTTGGCCGGCGCGCACAGAATGTCATCTCCCAAATCAACGCAACCGCCAAAAAACTTCGCCACGAATTACTCGAAGACGTTTCGGCAGCCGACCTGCGTACTTGCATGCGTGTGCTCACGCAGATTTACGAGAAAGCGGAAAAGAAAAACGGAAATGGCGCACTGGCGAGATTCCGATCCACCGCAGCCGCTACGGTAAAAAAATGAACATCGTACAAGAAGAAGAGCGTGGGGTTGCTGCTAAAGCGCCAAACGTAGCGAAACCACGACGTACAGGAGCCCACTCCATTCCGCGCTGGGCCTACGTACTTTTTGCCGTGCTGGCCGTGTTGGTTGTGCTGCATATTTTTCAACGAGGCGTCGGTACGTCGCCGACAGCCCAGGCCCCCGTGCGCCCTGTGACTGTGGCCAAGGTCGTCGCAAAAGATGTACCGCTTTATCTAGATGAGATCGGCACCTGCGCGGCTTACGAAACTGTGCAGGTCCAGGCGCAGGTCAATGGCGTAATCGTCACGCGCGATTTTCAGGATGGTTCCGACGTGAAGAAAGGCGATTTGCTTTTCACAATCGACCCGCGCCCGTTTCAAGCCGCTCTCGACCAGGCGAAAGCACAAGCCGAGTTGGATCAGGTGACGCTCAAGCGACAAGAGGACCTGCGCAATAGAAAGGTCATATCGCAACAGGACTACGACACGGCGGTGGCGAATGCGCAGAAATCCCAGGCCGCGACCGAGGCTACTCAGGTGAATCTCGACTGGTGCTACATTAGATCCCCAATCAACGGCCGAATCGGTCTGCGCAATGTTGATGTTGGTAACCTGGTTGGGCCGTCGACTCCGTCTCTTGTCACCATTCAAGGTCTCGACCCCATTTACACCGATTTCACCGTCGCCGAAAATGATCTTCCCATCGTGCGAAAATATCTCGGTGGGCCAAACGTCAGAGTGCAAACTTACCTGGCGGATGGCTCAATCGCGCCACGCACTGGCGATCTTTACTTCATTGATAACGCCGTGCAGCCCGGTTCCGGAACTGTGAAGGCCCGCGGGGTCACTCCGAATCCAGACCGCGCGCTGTGGCCCTCGGAATTTGTGAGGGTCCGTTTCATCCTGGATATGCTCAAGAACGCCACGCTTGTCCCGGCGCAAGCCGTCCAGGTTAGCCAGAGTGGGCCATTCGTCTTCGTGGTCAAACCCGATAACACTGTGGAGCTTCGCCCTGTGAAGCCCGGCCAACGGCAGGAAGGTGATCTCACCGTGATCGAGAGCGGCGTGAAATCCGACGAGACCGTCGTTGTAACTGGCCAGCTTGCGCTCTCACCAGGAGCGAAAGTAGCACCTCAACCGTACGTCCCTCAAAGCCCTGGCAATTCTAAGGATTCGACGAATTCCAAAAGTGCAATGTCGTATGAATGACTCGGAGCAAACTGACGGCGAGCGCGAAGTACGAAACAAAGACCGCCTTAGAACAGAATCGCTCGCCGAGGACTTGCTGGAGCCGACAGCAAAGTTAGTGCCAGTCGAAGGCTCGGGGCTTTCCGGGCCCTTTATTCGCCGGCCCGTGATGACTGTGCTGCTGACGTTATCCGTGATCGTTGCGGGTCTCGCGACTTACGGGAAGCTCGCGGTCAACGATCTGCCCGCAGTCGATTACCCCGTAATTCAAGTCACCTGCTCATATCCTGGCGCAGACCCCACGACGATGGCTAACAGCATCGCCACCCCGCTGGAGAAAGAATTTCTGCAAATCCCCGGGCTCGACATCATCACCAGCAACAGCACGCAGAGCAACACGCAGCTGACCTTGCAGTTTGTTTTGAGCAAAAGCATTACCGACGCTGCCACTGACGTGCAGGCTGCCATCCAGCGCGCCACAGGCAGTTTGCCGCTCGATCTGCCGAGTCCACCCACGTTTACGAAAACGAACCCGAACGATCAGGCAGTTTATTTGTTAGGCCTGATGTCGGACACGTTAACGGACTGGGACCTGTATAAATACGCGTCTACTGCTGTTGCGCAGCGCATCAACATCCTGCCGGGGGTTTCGCAGGTGAATATTTATGGCGTACAAGGCGCGATTCGGGTCAAGGCCGATCCATCGGCACTCGCTGCACGCGGCTTGACGATGGATGATCTCGCCAGCGCGATCAAAGCGGGCACAGTCTATTCCGGCGCGGGACAGTTCGACGGTGCGCATCGCACTTTTGTGCTGCAACCTAATGGACAGATCGACAAGGCCGAGGGTTATCGCGAGTTGATCGTGGCGCGCAATCCAAACGGTTCGCCCGTTTATCTGAGCGACGTTGCCGAAGTCAAGCAGAGTGTAGAGGACGAGCGGATTTCGCGCTTTTTCTGGATGCGCGGTTTTAACCCGCCCGGCTCTGTAGTCGTCCTCGCGGTTTCCCGGCAGGCCGGTGCAAACGCAGTGGAAGTGGCCAACTCGGTGAAAGCGCTGTTCCCTGAGCTACGCGCAAGCTTGCCGGGCTCGATCAAATTCACTCCAGTGTTCGACCGGTCACAGACCATCGTCCATTCTGCCAATGACGTGAAATGGACGCTCATCATCGCCTTCATACTCGTGGTGTTGGTCATCTACATTTTTCTCGGTCGCGCTACGGACACGCTGATGCCAGCCGTGGCGTTGCCGATGTCGCTGTTGCTCACCGTAGCCGTGATGTACGCGCTTAATTTCTCCATCAACAATCTCACATTGATGGCGCTGACGCTGGCCATCGGTTTCCTTGTCGATGATGCGATTGTGTTTTTGGAAAACGTCGTACGCCGCGCCGAGCACGGCGAGTCGATCCTCAAAGCGACGTTCAACAGCGCAGGGGAAATTTCGTTCACTATTTTGTCGATGACGCTTTCGCTCGCGGCGGTTTTCATCCCGCTGGTTTTCATTCCCGGGGTGCTCGGTCGCATTTTCCGTGAATTCTCCGTCACGATTATCGTGGCGATTCTTGCCTCGGGTCTGATGTCGCTGACTCTCACGCCATTGATGTGTGCGCGGATTCTTGGCGAGCGCAAAGCGGGCCACAAACGCGCCTGGATGGAACGGCACACCAGCAATTTCATTAAACGCGTTATCGCTGCCTACGGTCGTGCGCTCGACTGGTTTCTCGACCGTGCATGGCTCACTGTGCCAATCCTGATCATCTGTATCCTCGGTCTATGGTTCTTTTTCACGCACCTGCCGTTCACGTTGTTGCCGCCGGGCGACAGCGGTTTCGTTCGCGGCGTATTCATCGCGCAGGAAGGGTCGTCGCCGGACCAGATGCGCGCGTATCAGGCGCAGGTCAATAAGAAACTCCAAGAGGATCCGGCCGTCGGGCAATTTTTCACGCTCGCCGGTTTCGCCCGGCGCGGCGCATTATCGCAGGGACTGGTTTTTCTTTTCTTGAAACCGCGCGGGGAACGCCCACCTATCGACCAGGTTATTTTGCGACTGCAAAAATCGATTGGTTCCGTTCCCGGCATCGTCGCAGTGTTAACGCCCAGCCCGGTGCTGCAAATTAGTGTTGGTGCAACGAGTCAGACCCAGGGGCAGTATGCCTACACCATTAGCGGCATCGTGCCAGAGGAAGTTTATGCCGTCGCGGACCAATTGATGGCAAGACTTCAACAGTTCAAAGGCTTCGCCAGCGTTCGCTCCGATTACTACCACGACACGCCAAATCTTAAGATCGATATCAACCGGGATCGCGCCGCGACCTACGGCGTTTCTGCCTCTGCAATCCAAAGCCTGATGCGCAACGCTTATTCTCAAAACTACGTCTATCTCATCAAGGAACCGGACGACCAATACCAAGTCATTCTCGAAGTTAAAGACAAGGAGCGCGCGCACCCTGGGGACTTGAACGATCTCTACGTCCGAAGTAACACCAGTGGTAATTTCAGCGCAAGCGGCTCTGGTGGCGGAACCATAGCTACGACCACTGGTAACATGTCAAACCTCGTGCCGCTGCGTGTTGTAACATCGACAAAGGAAGTTATTGGCCCACAAGCTGTGAACCATTTGAATCAGTTCACCAGCGTCACGTTCAACTTCAACCTGTTGCCAAACGTCGCCATCGGCGATGCCACTACGTTCATCGAAGACGCCTTCGCGCAAATCCATCCGCGATATCCGACCGTGCAAGGCATTTTCCAGGGGGAAACACTCGTGTTCCGGCAACTATTCCGTTCTCTGCCGATTCTTCTGCTCGCTGCGGTCTTTGTTATGTATGTAATTCTGGGAATTCTTTACGAAAGCTATGTGCACCCGTTCACGGTTTTATTCCCGGCGATTGTTCCCGCAGTAGTCGGAGGTCTGGCCACATTGTATCTCTTTCACTCAGTGCTCTCGCTGTACAGCGTGATCGGACTTTTCCTTTTGTTGGGCATCGTAAAGAAGAACGGGATCATGGTTGTCGATTTTGCCTTGCAACGAATCGACGAGGGCTGGGACCTGCGCTCGGCCATTCACGAGGCCAGCATGGAACGGTTTCGTCCCATTAT
The DNA here is from genome assembly GCA_046732875.1 of Verrucomicrobiota bacterium. GTDB lineage: Bacteria > Verrucomicrobiota > Verrucomicrobiia > Chthoniobacterales > UBA10450 > Udaeobacter. The sequence continues at coordinate 4,835 of JBKPOB010000047.1, forward strand.
GATGACCACGCTCGCTGCGCTCATGGGTGCAGTCCCGATTGCGCTTGGGTTTGGCCAGGACGCCGCATCGCGCCGTCCCCTGGGTCTTGTCATCGTGGGCGGTCTGATTTTCTCCCAATTGATTACGTTATTTGTGACGCCAGTCATTTATCTCTGGCTCGAGTGGTTCCAGGAGCACGTGCTCGATAGGGTACCCTTCCTCCGCAGCGCGCACTTTCACGAGCACGAAGGCGAACCTGCGAGAGGACAGGTGCGACCCGCGCCCGCGGCCGTGCACTGAACCTTTTCATGCTCCTGCTCTTACTGTTACTCTTGCTCTAAGGCAGTCCCGAAGAGCATGAGTATGAGCAGGAGTAAGAGTAAGAAGAAGATCGCTTAGCCCATGCGCGCGATGGTTCTGGAT
>JBKPOB010000048.1:0-18354 GCA_046732875.1 Verrucomicrobiota bacterium
AGCGCTCAATCGATTTCCACAGCGGCACCAGTTTTCGTTGGAGCCGATCGAATTCGGCCTGGGAATCGGAAGCGAGATTTGATTCGGACATAGGACAGAGAATTTAAGTTTTGTCCAACCGAACCGAATTACAAGCCGTGCCGCCGAGAATGACGAAACCCGAACGACAACTGACAAAGGAATGACAAAGACCGAAATCCGAAACAAGACGGAAGAAGTTCGTCATTCGAATATTAATTTGTCATTCGACATTCGGCATTCGTCATTTTTTACCGTCTTCTACCAAATGAATATCCGCGATGAGTTCTGCCGCCGCCGATTGCACGCCGTCCAGTACTGGCCGATTCCGGTTCAAAGAGCGCGGTGTACAGGTAGGCAAAATTCTCAAGCTTTAATCGCGGAATTTTCTGGCCGATGAAATGTTCGATCGCCTGCAGCGCAGGCAGCTCCTGGCCATTCATGAGCGTGAAGGCGTCGCCCACGTTCTGGGCGCGCCCCGTACGCCCGATGCGGTGCACATAATCTTCGGGATGCTCGGGCACGTCGTAGTTGATGACGTGACTCACACCCGCAATGTCGAGTCCGCGCGAGGCGATATCAGTCGCCACCATCACTTCGTATTTACCGCTCTTGAAGCCTTCGAGCGCTTCGATCCGTTCGCGCTGCGTTCGATTGGAATGCAACACCGCAACGGCATGCTGCGCGTGCTTCAAAGAATGCGCCACTCGATCTGCGTTTTGTTTCGTCCGGCAAAAAATCAGGACGCTGTCGAAATTTGTCCGTTCCAACAACGCCATGAGCAGGTCGAATTTTTGTTCAGCTGCCACTGGATATACTGCATGCGTGACGGTTTCAGCCGGTGACCGGCGCGCGCCGATTTCCACTAGCACCGGATCGCGCAACACCCATGCAGCCAGCCGCTCGATTTCCGGCGGCAACGTAGCTGAAAAAAGAAGAGTTTGTCTGTCCGTTGAGATTTTCTCAACGATCCGACGCACGTCGGGCAGAAAACCCATGTCGAGCATCCGATCCACTTCGTCGAGCACGAGAATTTTTACCGATTTCAAAGTGGTCGTGCGTTGCTCCAGCAGATCGAGCAGGCGCCCCGGAGTGGCAACAAGAACGTCCACGCCGCGCTTGAGTTCCTCGCGTTGTTTCCCGTAACCGACCCCGCCATGCACCAGCGCGACTCGCAAATCCGTGAACCGACCATAATCGCGAAACGCCGTTTCAACTTGGGCGGCCAGCTCGCGGGTCGGCTCCAGCACGAGACATCGAAACCCGCCGTGCTTTGCCAGCAACGTCAGGATGGGAAGAGCAAAGGCCGCGGTTTTGCCGGTCCCGGTCTGCGCGGTGCCGATCAAATCTTTTCCAGCAAGCACGATAGGAAACGCGCGAAGCTGGATCGGCGTCGGCTCGACAAAGCCCATCGCCTGCGTCCCACGCACTACTTCAGGCGAAAGTCCAAATTTATTGAAAGACATGGCGACTTGAATGTAAGGGAGTTAGAAGAGTTATAAGGTTAAAAAGGGCTTTGCTGTAGCCTCCCCACTGTAGCGGCAGGCGTGTCGCCTGCATAGGTGAATCGCTCAGCTGGCACGGCTGTCACTGATGGGGTTTCAGGCGTGGCAGTGCTGAACCTCCAGAACAGTACTGTTAGTGGCAATGTGGCCACCTTCTCCGGGAGTGGCATTCACAATGCTGGATTTGGCGAAGGCATTGCCACATTGGAAGTCACGAATAGCACAATCGACGGCAACATGGCCCCAGGAGATGGTGGCGGCATCTATAACGATGGCGAGACTGGCAGCGCGATACTGCAAATCACAAATAGTACGTTAAGCGGCAACTCGGTAGATGGCCTCGGTGGCGGCGTCTATAATGACGGGTTTGCCGAGGGCAACGCCTCGCTGAGTCTAGCCAATACGATTCTGGGCGCGGGGGCCTCGGGCGAAAATATCTACAACGACCAAGGCACAATCATCTCGCGTCAGAAACGACCGTGTCTATATCGGCTTGTTTGAAGTGCAGGCCGGTTCGACTCCGGCGCCCACTCCTACGCCTTCGCCTACAGCTACAGCTACTCCTACGCCTACACCGAGACCTGCTCCGACACCAAGGACGCGTCCGGCTCCGCACCCTCGTCCGACTCCGCCGTGAAGCGGGAACTTTTAGGGAGCACAGGCTGTCAGCCTGTGGTCGTCGGCAGCCTGCCGACGATAGCCCAGAACGAACGGCAAGATGACTTCGGTTGCGACCGTACCAAGGGCTTTTCGGCAAGCTGCGAAAAGGACAGGCTGGCAGCCCGTGCTCCCCAGAGTAGCGCGGAGCAACCGCGTCAACCGCGATGACCTTTTCTTGTCATTGGCACTTCACGGCGCCAAGATCGTGCATCGCATGAAAGAACCCGATCACGAGAATCAGCACGCGCCACTGAGTTATCACGGAGCGTGGCGCATCGTGTGGATGGTTTTTCTGCTGATCATCCTCTGGTTGATCGTGCGCTCGCTGCGGGATGTGATCCTGCTTTTCGCCCTCGTCTTTCTTCTCGCAATGGTGCTGAACCCCATCGTGGTCTGGTTCGAAAAACGTCGCGTCCCGCGCTTTGTCAGTGTGATTCTGCTGATCTTTGCTCTCATTGCGGTCACCGCCACGATCGTCGTCTTCGCGATTCCGCCGCTGGCCAGGCAAACGCAGGAACTAGTGCGTAGCGCACCCACCGTCTGGCACGGCATTCGCACCCGCATCGAATCCGTCACGCGAAATTATCCAACAGTACGCGACGCATTGCCGAAAACCGATGAAATTGCCGGCAAAGTTGGCGGCGCTGCCGGAACAGTCGGGAACATCTTGTTACGATCGACACTTGGTTTGGTCGGTGGCGTGGCCAGCTTTGTGTTTGCAGTTCTGCTGCTCGTTTTTGTGCTGGGCAATCCGCGCCCGCTGGTAGCAGGGTACCTGGCGCTCGCGCCTGATCGTTACCATGCGCAAGCGCATCGCACCCTGGCCAGATTGATGCGACAAATGACCGCCTGGGCGCGTGGCGTCGCGATCAATGGAGTTATCACCGGACTTTCCATTGGCGTGTTGCTTTGGGTCATCGGCGTGCAACCGGCGCTCATATTCGGCGTGTTCGCGTTTCTCGGTGAGTTTCTTCCAAACATCGGCCCGTTTCTCGTTGCCATTCCCATTCTGCTGGTCGCGTTGAGTCTGGGCGCAACAAAATTCTGGCTCGCCCTCGGCGTAATCGTTTTGGTTTACCAAGTCGAGCTGAACGTTCTCGTGCCGGGCGTGCTCGGCAAAGAGATGCGTCTGCATCCGGTCAACATTTTGTTCTTTACCCTGGCAACTGCCACCATGTTTGGGTTGCTCGGCGTTTTTCTCGCCGTCCCCGCAGCAGCTCTGGTGCAGATCGTGATCGACGAATTTTATTTGCAACCGCGCAAACCGGATTACGCCGCGCTCAATCGCGAAGCAGCAGCGCTTGTAGAAGGAAAGAAGTGAGGAACAGCCGGACCGTGAATTGCTGGCCAATTCGAGCTTCGAGCTTCGAAATGAATTTGGATTTTCCGCGACAAATTACGAAGCACGGATGTCGAATGACGAAAGAAGCACAAAGCCCGAATGACGAAGAAACGAGATTGAAATCGGTCGTCATTTGATCATTCGTCATTCTTTCGGGCTTCGTAATTCTTATCATCCGTGAAATTCGCGCAATCCGTGGTATAGCTCTCGACTCCGTATTCTCGCCCGCGGAGAGTTGGTGATTTGTAGGGCGCGACCGCACAAAAATTTTTAAAAATTTTTTTCTTGGCTTGCGCGGGTCGCGCATGAGAAAAGCTAGAACTTTATTTTGCCCGCAAGCTCGCCGCTAGGGTCCAGGGCAAGAAATCGGAGGAACAAACCCATGCTAAAGAAAACCCTGATCGCTCTCCCACTCTGCTTACTCGTGCTTCTCGTTTTAGCCACCTCGCTGTGTCGAGGCGCTCTAGGGTCGTCGCCCACAGAGGCACGGCGGCACTCGCCACAGCGAGCAGACTCTGCCGTGGCTACAGCACCGACTGGTACACTTCAAAAGATGATTGTGGAAAATGGAAGCGTGACGATGGATCTCGATCTCAACGGATTGAATGGAGACAGTTCCCTGGTAGCAAGGCCCGTCACATTGCATTTCGCCGTAGGCAGCAATTCTTTCTTTCCCATCCTGGTTTTCAACGATCAGTGCGCGGTCCCGTCCCTGGATCGATGGCCTTGGTCCCTGTAGAGGCAGCCGTGCCGGCTGCACGCACCGCTGTTTTGCAGCCGACACGCCTGCCACTACAACTAGGCGCCTCTCTCAAGCAGCTCGTAGTTGAAAAACTTCCTTCCGGCCAGGGGTTCGATCTGGCCGTGCGGGATGGCAACACAGGCTTCACCTTCTTCAACATTGAAGGACACCATTACGATTACGACGCCAACGCGCAGTCGCTTGCGATCACGAACGGCCGCCTGCTCGTTTCAAAAGAGTTTGGCAACGCGCTCGGTCGCCCCGCGATCGCTGGTTCGACGACAGGAACAATCTCCATCGGAGCGGCAATGCAGCCGATCCAAATCGACCAACTTGTTAACGGCGAAACCAGGTCGATGGTCATGCCACCCATGCAACATTTGGTCGGTCCTGCAGTGCCAAACCTTGTGCCCGGCCCGGATGTTATTGTAGGAGACGTCGAAGACGTGGACCAGCAGGGAAGCTCCGGAACACAGGTTGGTCTGGCCATAGGAACGGACTCTTGTAACAATGGCGACCAGCCAATCGATTGGTTCGCCTTGCCTCAAACCGATCATCCGTTTATTCCGCAGAACCTTTACCGTATGAGTGGTGGCGCAGATAACACCGAGCGCTTCGAACAAATCGGCCAATCTTGGGGTAAGCATGCGTTTTTTCGCATTGGAAGACTTCGTCTGTGGCACTTGTAACACTAGTGGCTGCCAAACAGGGTCGCATCTATGCCCGGGATGCTCCGACCCGTACACTTCAGGATTGAATGGCGACCAAGACGGCATTGGTTCGCGCGCCTGGGTCAATCCTTTCACCGGTTCATTCCCATCGAATGCTGACGATCACAGCGGCCATAGCCACAACGGCGTGTCGCACCGGATCCTGGTGGAAACAACCGATCTGATTCCGGCCGATAATCCGGGTGCGACCTATTATGGCGAAGCCGCCTACATTAGCCCGCATGAATACACCTGGTGCCAGGCGCATCCGGACCAATGCAACATGTTTAACAATTTCTCCTACCGAAAGTTTTCGGTCAGCGGCGGCCCTACTAATTTCAGCTTTCCGCCAGTCGGTAGCACTGTGCGAATGCAAGCTGCTATCCAGGCTTGGGCAGATACAGGTGCCACAGTCCAGCAGGTCGCGCCCGATCCGGGTAACGATGGGATTTTCTTCGTAGCCTACAAGGTAACACCCACCGCCGAGGGCTGGCACTATGAGTACGCCATCTTTAACATGAACCTGGATCGCGCTATTCAATCCTTCCAGGTCTCTTTTGGGGGGTTTCCTGCTCCAGTGAGTAACATTGATTTCCACGCGCCGCCGCAACATCCGGGATGGGCACACGACGGTACTGTAGGAGACGCTGGGTATAGCAGCATACCGTGGGATGTTACCCAGAACACAAGCTCTGTCACTTGGAGCACAGAAACTTTCGCGACCAATCAGAACGCCAATGCGGTTCGCTGGGGCACACTGTATAATTTCCGGCTTGATTCCACCGAGCAACCCACTTCTGGCCAGGCGACCATCGGCTTCTTCAAAACAGGGTCGCCAATTACTATTGACGTCGCCGTTCCCACGTCCCTGCCAGACCAGTCGCCTACGCCAACACCGACGCCACCGATAACACCAACGCCAAGCCCAACTGCGACCGTACGCCCTCCGCCCACGCCCAGGGGTACTCCGGCACCGAGGGTCCGCCCAACGCCGCATCAGCGCCCGTGATTGCGGAAAGTTGATAGTCGATGGGCCGATAGCCGGCTGCGTCGCGGACGCGAAAGCGCGTATTCTGAGGAGCGGTCGCCGCGGCGACCCGTGTAGCCTGCCCTGAGCGAAGCCGAAAGGGCGTCGCCGAACACATCTTAAATCGACTGCGCTCGACGTTAATGGTCTCGCACCTTGCTGCGTCATGCTGGTCAGCGATTGGCGAGGGCGCGTGTGCTCCCCAGCGTAGATCTAAGCACACTTCACCGTTTTAACGTTTCAACGTTTAACGTGCGTCATCGAAATGTCTTGACTCGTTTCCCTTGTTCATGAGAAAAGGCGGCTTTGTAGCCGGCTCGCTGTATCGAGCTGCCAAGCCATGTTAAAGAAAACCGCACTCGCGCTCCCGTTAGTTTCGCTTTTTGCAATTGGTGTAGCCATGCCCGTATGGGGCGTTTCAGCGGTACCCGCATCCCAGACGGCGCATAGCGCCGTGGCTACAGCGCCCGCCACCGGTACCCTTCAAAAGATGATTGTGGAAAACGGGAGTGTGACAATGGATCTCGATCTCAACGGATTGAATGGAGACAGTTCCCTGGTAGCAAGGCCCGTCACATTGCAATTCGCCGTGGCAGCCAATTCTTTCTTTCCTATTCTGGTGTTTAACGACCTGTTGCGCGCTGCCGAGCCGGGATCGATGGCCTTGGTCCCGCAAGATTCTGTAGCCGGGGTCGGTTATCTTCCCGCGACATTAAGCGAGTCTTTCGCGCAGCTCGTAGTTGAAAAACTTCCTTCAGGTCAGCGGTTCGATCTCGCCGTGCGCGATAGCAACACCGGCTTCACCTTTTTTAATGTTGAAGGAGGTGATTACGGTTACGATGCCAACGCACAATCGCTGAGCATTACAGGTGGCCGACTGCTTATTTCAAAAGAGTTCGCCTACGCGCTCGGCGGATCTTCGTCCGCTGGTGAAGTCGTTGGAAAAATCTCTGTCGGCGCTGCGATGCAATCGATCGAGATCGATCAACTCGTTAACGGCGCCGTAAAGTCCGCGACGCTGCCGGCGCTACACGAACCAAGGGTCGGGACCGTTCCTGGTCCCGACGTCATCGTTGGTGACCTGCTTAGCCTGGTGCAATCCCAGAGTGGCGCCGTCGGGGGCCGCGTCGGCCTCGCTTTGGGGACTGATGCGTGTAATCAAGGAACCATCGACGTGGATTGGTTTCAATTGCCGAGCAACGATCATCCTTTTATTCCGCAAAATCTCTATCGAATGAGCGGCGGCCCCACTAACGACGAGCGATTTGAACAAATCGGCCAGTCCTGGGGCAAGCATGCATTCTTTGCGGCATCGTCAGACGACTGTCAGTTTGGATGCAACGGGGTGAACGCGAGCCATCTTGGCTCCGGCTGCTCTGACGTGTACGGCGCCGGTTTAAACGGGGACCAGTTCGGCATCGGTTCCCGTGCCTGGGTAAATCCGTTCACCGGCTTCTTCCCCCAGAACCCAGACCCGGACGATCACAGCGGCCACAGTCATGACGTAACGTCTCACCGAATCCTGGTTGACGTTAACGACTTAAACACATCGCTAAATACCGGAGCGACCTATTTTGCGGAAGCGCAATACATCGTCCCGCATGAAGGAACCTGGTGTCAGAGTCATCCGGACCAGTGCAACATGTATAACAACGCTTCCTATCGCCCTTATACCGTCACAGGTATTAACCAACCATTCACCTTTTCGCAGTCCGGCCCGACTGTGCGAAAGGAACCAGCCATTATGGCTTGGACTGGGGCGACGATAAACCAGGTCCTCCCTGCGCCGGGGCCGCCTCCGGGAGGCGACGGCATTTTCTTCGTCGGTTACAAAGTCACGGGACCGAATTCCGGGGTGTGGCACTATGAGTACGCGCTCTATAACGAGAATCTGGATCGCGCCATTCAAGCTTTCGCCGTGCCTGTTGGACCTGGAGTCAACGTGACCAACATCGGATTTCATGCGCCGCCTCAGCATCCAGGATTTGCTCACGATGGCACCCAGGGAGACGCCGGCTATAGCAGCACGCCGTGGGATGTTAACACCAACGACCCAAACTTTATCACATGGAGCACGGAAACTTTTGCGACTAATCAGAACGCCAACGCGATTCGCTTCGGGACGCTGTATAATTTCCGGTTCGATGCCGACCAGGCGCCAAACCCTACGGCCGCGACTGTAGGTTTCTTCAAGACCGGCTCGCCTTTTGGCGTGCTCGTCGAGGCGCCAGGAGGCGTGCCAACACCATCGCCAACGCCGACAGCTACGGCTACAGCTACTTCCACGCCTACCGCGACAGCAACTGCTACTGCCACTTCCACACCAACCGCAACTGCAACCGCGACGGCCACTCCTAATCCCACACCAACCGTTACCCCCACAGCAACAGCTACAGCTACGCCGACTTCAACGCCGCGGCCTACTCCCACGCCCAGAGGTCCTCCAGAACCAAGGATTCGCCCTACTCCGCATCCCAGGCCGTAATGGAATAGTAATCGGTGATGGGTGAGAAGCGATTAGTGGTCACTATGATGTCGGACCGCGAACCGCGCATTCTGGGGAGCGCACGCGTCTCGCGTGTTGGTGATCGCGTCCTTGCGATCACGAACTTTTCGATGCGTCGCTCGCGTCTAGCCGTCTCGCTGCCTGCCACATTGAAGAGCTGGAATAACTATGAAAGTCTTTGGTCCTTAACTTGAAAAACACTACATATGAAGCGTTCGATACTTATATTCATCGCCGTTGCAGCTTTGAGCGCAGCCAGCACTTCGTATTCGCAGGTCACCCAGGAATGGGTGCAAATCTACAACGGAACGGGAAATGGCCTGGACATAGCATTTTCAGTGGTGGTCGATAATCTCGGCAATGTGTACGTTGCAGGGAACAGCCCGGGAAGCATGTCGGCCAACGATATCACCACAATCAAATATGACTCAGCGGGCCAGCAACAGTGGGTTCAACGATATAACGGGCCTGGAAACAGCGATGATGGAACGAATGGAACAAACGCCATAGCCGTGGACAGTTCGGGTAATGTTTATGTAGCCGGTTGGAGCGCAGGTGAACAAAATACGGACTACGTTGTGATAAAATATAACAGCAACGGCGACCAACAATGGGCGCAACGGTACAACGGGCTCGGGAATGGCTCTGACGCACCGTATGGGATTGCCCTGGATAGTTCCGGCAATGTGTATGTTACCGGCAGCAGCACCGGGGATGGAACAGGGTCCGATTACACGACGATCAAATACAACACTGACGGAGTCCAGCAATGGGTGCAAAGTTATAACAGCCCGGGAAACGGTTATGACGCAGCACTCGCACTCGTTGTAGATGCTTCCGGCAATGCTTACATAACAGGTACCAGCACGGCCGAAAATCGACTGCCTGATTGTGTCACTATAAAATATGATACGAGCGGCAACCAGCAATAGGTGAAGACATATGACGGTCCCGCAAACGGCACCGATTACGGAAATTCAATTGCGGTTGATGCTTTCGGTAACGTTTATGTAACAGGCAGCAGCGAAGGGAGCCAAACAAACAGGGATTACCTTACGCTAAAGTACGATTCGTCAGGCGCGCAGCAATGGGCAATGACATATTCCAGCGCGGGGAGTGATGTCGACGAAGGCCGCTCTGTTGCAGTGGACGGCTCGGGCAATGTTTATGTAACAGGAGTGCTTGCCTACAGCGAGGGAAAAGCGTCAACCGATGACTGGGGCACGATCAAATACGATCCGTACGGCACCGAGCAATGGGTTCGGACGTACAATGGTCCGGCCGCTATTGCCGATGAGGCATGGTCGATCGCAGTAGGTGCAAATGGAAATTCGTACGTAGTTGGCTACAGTCACGGGCTCACGTCAGGATCGGACTTGACCTCGATCAAATACGATACTGATGGTCTGCAGCAGTGGCTGCAAGCACATGATGGTCCGACACATGGTACCGATTCCGGATTTGATATAACACTGGATTCGCAGGGTAATGTGTACGTGGCAGGAGCGACCGGATCCGGCGCGGCGATCGATTTTCCCACCATCAAGTACTCCCAGGGACCTGGCACTACACCTACTCCTACTCCCACTTCAACGCCTACGGCTACACCAAGGCCCAGTGCCACACCGCGGCCGCGCCCGACACCGCATCCTCGCCCGAGTCCCTGACTCCCGAGTAAGATGTGATCAATGAGAAGTGATTAGTTGTAACCGGCGGTGCCGACCCTGGCCGTGGAGCGCGCTCCATCATCACAGATTGGCGGTGGTCAGTAACTTGAGGCTATAGCGGACCAGATGACGTCCTAGGCACATCAGGGCGTGGAGACGCGACGCCCTCGTCGCGGACGGGCCGATGGCGACCCATCAATACCGGCACGGGGACACAGCGCCGTTGCTACAACACAATACACGCAAAATTCGTTGACTCGCGTTCTCAAATGAAACCAAAATCATTCGCGCATCCGAAATTTGAGCCATGACAAGAAAATCCATCTCGCGGTCTGGCTTTTATCATTTCCGCATTTCAATCGGCCTATTTATTTTTCTTTATGGCGTCTCTCTGGCGCTCTTCACAATGGCGACTCCGTCCAACCGAGGCTGGCGGTGGATCCAACGGCGGAGTGAGTACATTAGTGCGAGTCACGGCTAGGGGGTAAGCGTTGAGAACCTTGCCACTTCAGAGCGAGGGCCTCGTGCTCGGCCGATTCCTGAACGACACGCGTTAGAACCGCTAGGGAACACGGTTTGGCAAGTCGATGACCCTAACGCCATCGCGGATGGCGTCGCCATCGACGCCAATGATGTGTGGGGTGCATGGACTCTTCAGGGAGCGCGTCTCGCCGTCTACGCGATTGCCGGCAATGGCACACCCGATTTTGAGTTTTCCTCCTTCGGCAGCGGCAACTCAGGAGTCGCCTCTGCCAAGGGCGCTGATCGCATCGCTTTCATGGAGTCGAATGCTGCGGGAACGGACTTCCGAATCCACGGCTTCACATCCGCCAGCGGTGGCACACCGGACTGGTCTTTTCCGTTTCCGGTGAGCGACCCGAATCTACCGGCAAGCTCGAAGAAGGTCGCTGTGTCCTATGACGGCTCTACGGTTGCAGCTGTTGTTAGCGATTCGGTAACACAGAATTCAACCCTCTATGTCTTTGAAGCCGACACTGGTCAGGTTAGATCGAGCTGGACGGATCCTCTCCGGATGGATGCTGTCGATTTGACCGACGACGGCTCGATCGCACTCGTCACGCAGGATAATCTCGCAGTCCTGGTCGATACCAGCAACGGCAGCAGCTTATTCAGCGTAGCAGGCTCCGGCGCTGGTAACATCTTTTACCGGATCTCAGGCGATCGAAACGTGTTTGTTACGGACGGCTTCGCTCTCGACGTCTGCAAGTTTGACGGTAACACCTACCAGCGCGTGATTCATTTCACTCAGGCGAATAACTGGTTCGGCGGGGCGTCCATAGTCTCTCGAGACGGCTCCACCGTAGGTTCGTTTGCCGGAAATTTTACGAACTGGCTCTCGGGCGAGGTCTTCCTGTTCGATGTCGCCAGTGCTCAAATGATCGGTTCCTACTCCGTGTCTGGCACTGGCTCGTTTCAAGGCACGCCCGTTGACGCGGAATCTAACGACAACGGCAGGGTGATGGCTTTCGCTTCGTGGGGCACGGAGTTCCATGACTGGCCGGAGGTAAGGGTGTTCAATCGCAGCGTGGAACTGATCGGTCAGATTGACTTCCCTGGCTCGGCGTTTGGTGTTGACGTATCGGCAGACGGGCAATACGTGGTCGGCGGCTCCAAAGCCGTTCACGCGAATCAATTCGGCAGCGGTGGACGCATTGAGTTGATTCAGTTACCGACTCAACCGACACTCACTCCTACTCCTACAGCTACACCTACGGTAACACCTAGTCCTACATCTACATCTACATCTACACCGACACCAACAGCTACGCCAAGACCTACTCCGCTACCAAGGCCTCGCCCCAGCCCGATCCTCGCCCTACTCCGCCGTGACCTGGTTCCTGGTGATCGGTGATTAGTGAGAAGTGATCCGTGACCAGTTGTAGTCGCCTCGCTGCGTCAAGACACACATTTCCGGAGCGCAGCGTTTTGAAGTTCGATGCGCCACCCTGTACCTAGATCGCGGTTCTGGTCCTCATACTGCACACCGTTGAATTCGTCCAATTCAGCATTAATCGCTCCCCTCAGATCGCAATCAACCGGAATTCGCCACTGGCGTTTTCCGACAGACGGCAACAGTTTCGTCTTTTCAGCAGTTCAGCTTTTTGATTATTATCCATGTTAATTAAATGAATACCCACTTCGCTAGCTTCCCTAAAAGCCACTTCGCAAATGTTGTAGCCGCCTCGCGGTGTCGAGGCGCTTTCGCATTTTTGCTTCCGCGATCACGGCGACGCAGCGCCGTAGCTACAGCCCTACTCGCAGCCACACTGGGCGGCATCGCTCCGAGTGTGGCGATCGCAGACATTATCAATATCAATCCGATCAAGGACAACACACTCTATGAATTCGAAGCCGCTGAAGGCGACCGCAGCAACGCCCTTGGCAATCACTTCTTCGCCGGCGAGACGGCCATGGGCGAGCTCCGCAGAGGGGTGCTTGCCTTCGACATCGCTGGAAATATTCCGGCAGGCTCAGCGATTCTAGGCGTGACCTTGAGCCTGAACATGTCGAGAACAGCTGACAACACTGCTCGCACCGTCGAGCTCCACACGCTGCTCGCAGACTGGGGCGAAGGAACGTCAGTGGCACCTGGAGAAGAAGGGGACGGCGCGCCGGCCACGACCAACGATGCCACTTGGCGGCACCGTTTCTTCGATACGATTTTTTGGACGACCGAAGGCGGAGACTTTTCAGCCACAGTGAGCGCAACTCAGTCGATTGGTGCCGTTGGAATGTACACCTGGAGTTCGTCACAGATGGTTGCAGACGTGCAGTCGTGGTTAAACAATCCCGCCGCTAACTTCGGATGGTTGGTGTTGGGAGATGAGTCGGCGATCGCGTCCGCGAAACGATTTGATACTCGAGAGAGCGCCAGCCCCCCAGTCCTGACCATCCAATTCAGGCCTGCACCGGCGCCGAGGCCGCGTCCGACTCCGAGGGTTCGTCCTACGCCTTCTGCTTTTTCTCGTCCGTTATCCTATTTGTTACGGTCGTTCGCAGTGATTCCGGCGTCCCGATTTGGATTGCCGATGAGCGATTAGAAAACCGCAAGCGAACGCGCGGTTGATCAATCGCAAACAGCCTGAAGCCTTTTCGAAACCTAATGAAGACCCGATCCATAACTACTCTGAGCACTCTACTTGGACTCGTGCTCTTGCCCGCGCTTGGCGGCATCAGCCTCAGTTTAGCACGAGCGGATATTATCACTATCACTCCTAGCAAAGACAACACACTCTACGAGTACGTTCCTGCTGATGGCGACCGTAGCAATGGTATCGGTGATCACTTTTTTGCGGGCGAAACAGGCATGAGCTACCTCCGCCGCGGAGTGCTTGCCTTCGACATCGCGGGGAATATTCCGGCAGGCTCAACAATCGCCAGCGCGACCCTGAGCATGCATATGTCGAGAACAGCTCTGATTACCGCGCGAACCGTCGAGCTGCACAAGCTTCTCGCTGACTGGGGTGAAGGAACGTCGGACGCAAGCGCGAACGAAGGTCAGGGAGCACCCGCTACCACCAATGATGCCACATGGCGACACCGTTTCTTCGACAGCATTTTTTGGGCAACGCAAGGCGGGGACTTTTCTGGCATCGTGAGCGCTAGTCAGTCCGTCGGCGCCATCGGAGACTACACATGGAGTTCGGCACAGATGGTGGCGGATGTGCAGTCGTGGCTGGATAGCCCGACTAATAACTTCGGCTGGCTTGTGTTAGGGGACGAGTCCACGAGCACGACAGCGAAGCGGTTCGATAGCCGAGAGAGCGCCAGTCCGCCTGTGCTGACTATCCAATACACGACAACAGCACCGACGCCCACACCATCAGCAACAGCAACACCTACTCCGACAGCGACCCCATCGGCCACTCCAACATCTACTCCGACGGCCACAGCCACACCAACACCAACGGCGACACCGACTGCAACACCGACGCCTACAGCGTTTTCACACCCCCTGCTCTTTCCGCCCGTTAACACCAACGCGAACGTCTCGATCGGTATCGATGAGACGTGCGTGGAGATATTGGACGGACCATGCACTAACATGTGGACCTACGGTGGAACCTATCCTGGAATAACAATTCGGAGACCAACGGGACAGACGACTAACGTCACCTTCACTAACAATCTCAATCCATCCGCCGGCGAGTTAACCGTTCATAACCATGGCAATCATTCTACTGCGACAAACGACGGTCAGCCGGACACTCTGCTCATCCCGACGGGAGGAGCGCGCACCTACATCTATGATGGCCTTGAAGAGGGTGCTAACCAGCGAGGTAAGATGCAGTTCTACCATGACCACCGCATGGATGTTACAGGTCGTAACGTTTGGATGGGCCTAACAGGCATGTATATCGTAGATGACCCGGCTGATCCGGCAACACTGCCCTCAGGCGCCTTCGATTTGCCTCTGGCAATCGCCGATCGACAATTCGACACGAACAACCAAATCCCATACGTGTTTGACCCTAATGGTGTAACTGGCGACAAGATTCTCATCAATGGTGTGTATCAGCCATATTTTGAGGTAGGCGACCGCAAATACCGCCTTCGAATCCTGAATGCGTCCAATGCGCGCACCTATTTCCTTACACTTAGCACGGGTGATTCATTCATTCAGATCGGAACCGAGAGCGGTCTCCTGCCGGCACCGATTTCGCGGACGGGGATGCGAATAGGATCCGCAGAACGTGTCGATGTTGTCGTCGATTTCGCTGGAAGACTGGGGCAGAACGTCTATCTCGCGGATGTGCTTACGGGTACGGCACTGCTTGAGTTCCGCGTCACTCAGCATCTAGTTGATGACAGCTCAATTCCGCCAACCCTGCGCCCGCTGCCAGATATCGGAGAACCCACGGTCACGCGCAACTGGAGCTTTGATAAGACAGCGGGCCACTGGACGATCAATGGGCTGGGGTTCGATCCGAATCGAGTCGACGCCCGGCCCGTCCTTGGCACTACTGAGAAGTGGATCTTTACGAACCCTACGACACAAGCGCACACCGTGCACATTCACGACGTCGCTCAGCAGTGTATCAGTCGGAATGGGGGAGCTTGTTATCCCTATGAAACGATGAAGGAGACCTGGTACCTTGATCCCGGGGAAACCCTTGAGCTCAAGCTTAAATTCACCGACCACGTCGGTATGTACATGCTCCACTGCCACATAATTGAGCATGAGGACGACGGCATGATGACTCAATTTGAAGTAGTTCGCGCCTCCACGCCGAGACCGCGGCCAACTCCAAGGGTGCGCCCAACGCCGTAGTAATCAATCGGCGATCAGAACTGGCAGGGCAGGCAGTCCCATGCCTGTCGATATGCGCCGCGCAGCGGAGTGTGCGCCCTACCTCTCTGTTGATTGAAAGAGCTTCTAATAACGCTGCATCTCCCACAGCAAGGTAGCGTTTGATGATTGTTAGTTCGATAGCGTTGTTTCGCCTCTCACTTGCGCAGGAGAGCAGTGAGGTGAGGGTTTTTAGCGAATCGACAGTTACCGAATATTACCCCAGCAATCTCCGCCGCGATTTTTCTTGCGGCTCATTGAGGTGGCCCAGATTATGGCCGCTTTTACGCCAAATGACATTCATGAAAAGATCAAAGAAACGGGGCGCCTCGATCGGCTTTGTGACGCTACGGCGACGTGGCAGGCAAAGCGAGCCACCTATAACACTGAGCCACCCTTAACGTGCGTTTCTCGCACCCAGTTGGCCCGCGCGCTGGAAATGTTTTTCGGCTAGCTCGGTCATACCAAGGTCCCGGAGGCGGCGGCCAATCATCCAGTGGAAAAGGGGGTCATTAGGCGTGAACTGATCAGCCTGCCTTTCATGACTGGTGGCTTCTTCGAATTTGCCTAACGATTGCTTCGCTCCGGCAAGCTCGTTATTCACTAATGCCAGGCGCGGATTGCGCTGCACGGCGTCGCTCCACACCGAAATGGCTTCGTGCCTGCTGCCAAGCTGCCAGAGCGATTCGCCCTTTTCCTGGCGCGCGAGAATCAAGTCGTTACGTTCTGTCAGAGCCTGATCCAGACTGGCCTGCGCCTGGCCGTAACGCCCCAGCCGATTCAAGATCGCGCCGCGATAGTAGAGGCTCAAAGCCTTCCCCTCTGCTTTCTGATAAGCCGCAGCCTGGCCGAGCAACTGCACAGATTGTTCTGTGTTACCCAGCAGATATTCAAACCATGCGAGTTTCGGCAGCGTTTCACTATTTACAAATAGCCCCAGCTTCGAGGCAGTCTGAAGATGTTCTTTTCCTGCGACGATGTTTTGCCGGTCAGCCGGGCTAAGCCAACGAGCAGGATTGACTTGCGCGAGAGCGAGCTCGTCGGGCAGCTGGACTTTCTTAAACGCGCGGTTGCCCAGAATTTCATGGTAGCGGATCCAGCCGCTGTGAGCATTCAAAGC
The DNA here is from genome assembly GCA_046732875.1 of Verrucomicrobiota bacterium. Lineage (GTDB taxonomy): Bacteria > Verrucomicrobiota > Verrucomicrobiia > Chthoniobacterales > UBA10450 > Udaeobacter. The sequence continues at coordinate 16,609 of JBKPOB010000048.1, forward strand.
AATCCAGACACAGGCAAAGATTGCAAAAGCCCAGCCTGCTTTTCGAATTTTACCCGCAGATTTTAAATTGAAGCGGTAAAACGACAATTCTTTTACGCGGAACAATCTCCACATTTTCAAGGTAAGAAATGTCGTCACCGTGGCGCAACCCAGAGCCATCAAAAATGGAACCAGCGTATAAACGCCGCGAACAGCCAGGAAGCTTCCGAAAAAGACGAGCGCGCCAAGGACTTCTTCGGACCACGTTAACGAGTAGTTCCTCTTGATCGCGTCTGATTTGGGAACCAGAATCGACGGCTTGCCGAAGCCAAAATACAAGGCGTCGTTCGGACAAACGCTGACGCAATCCATGCATTTCATGCAACCTGGATCGACCACCATTCCGTACTGTTTCACTTCCGCGTGCACCAGGACGTTCGAAGTGCACGTCGCGGTGCAGTGGCCACATTGATTGCATGCGGGCGTGACGCGAATTTTGCCCGGCGATAACTTGTCGGCCAGTCCGAAAAATCCGCCGTAGGGGCAGGCGTAAGTGCAAAAGCCTTTTTGCCCCAAAAAATAAACAGTCATGAAACCGCAGACAAAAAGAAAGGGGATGGCGACTGCTACGGGAGGAAACGTCTGCCAAAAATTAGTGGTCACCAGGTGATTGGTGAATTTTGGAATAAGCGGTTCGTGCGGTTCCGAGAAAAGTCGATATATGACAGGCCAGACGAACATGTACAGCGCCCCGATGAGCGGCACGTACACCAACAGCCGCGAACGAAACGGCTTCGGAGTGAGACCCATTTTTTTCAACAGCCATCCGCAGAGATCCTGCAGCGCGAGGATGTGACAGCCCCAGCCGCAGATGTATCGCCCGAAGATCAAAGTCGCCAGGATTGCCAAAGAAAAAAAGATGAATCCTGCGTTAATGAACCCCTTTTGCAGCGTGTACATGGTCTCCGAGGGTTCGATCGGCGAAACTGTCCTGCCCATCACGCGCCACTGAATGATGTGTGCGATCATGAACAAATTAAGAAGGATCAGCACCGCCGCTCGCCATCGGCTGGTCTTTGATTTGCGAATCCCGTTCTTTTGAAGCTGGGTTTTCGGTTTTCGAGTGACGCAACCGGTTTTCACGAGGTTGGCGAATTTACTCTAAAACATCCGGGATGCCAGCGTCGCGGATATGGTGTTTTCGATGATTTCTGGGCGCATCGGTCTGCCTGGCGAGATGCATTTTCGGAATTGTGGTAACCCCTCGCTATTCCTGCCGCGCCGCAGGTCGCCGGGCGACCGAAAGCGGGTCGGGGCGCTCATCCAGCGATCTGTAATTGGTCCTTTGGTGATCGCGTGACTCGCAAGGATTCGCGAAGTTCCGTGGGCTGGCTAATTCGTTGGGCGCGCCCGGCGGTCTGCCCTACCAAGCCGCGCGCGATGGTAAAAGACGGTACAAAATTGTGAAACTTCCGTTGGGTTACCGCATGCCCGAGTCGCATTGCCACTGGACCTTTGTCATTTGGCCAGGCACAACATCGACTTCGAAAGGGCCGTATTTTCCGATGCTGCTAGTCCTGCCCTTGAGCGAAACTTTGTAATGTCCGGGCGCCAGCGACATCTGAAAGTGTCCGTTTTCGTCCGTGGTAAATGACGCCACGTTGCCATTTTGATTTTCCACCACAAAAGCCGCGTTCGCGAGTGGCCGTGAACTGGGAGCATCAGCTCGCACGGGACCAGCCTGAATGGGTCCGATTGTAATAACTC